>JAUZOW010000229.1 GCA_030706225.1 Bacteroidota bacterium
TCCGGAATAATATTGTCGAAGAAGCCATCCGGTTATTTAATCAAAATGACCGGATGATTCTCGTGATCACACCGGAAGGTACACGCCACAAAGTAAGGCAATGGAAAAAGGGGTTTTATGTAATTTCCGAAAGGGCAAAAGTACCTATTGCCATGGCTTTTATTGATTACGGAAAACATTCCGGAGGCGTCGGACCGATCTTTTATCCAAGCGGAAACTATGAAGAAGACCTTCCCGAAATTCAGAAATTTTACGTCGGAATGACCCCGAGACACCCGGAGCGATTTGCATTGATTACAAAGTAAAAGAGTTATGAAAGCAAACAGAGAAGCTATTGCCGATTTTCTTTCAATCAACCGGTTAGCCGTTGCCGGTGTTTCCCGGAATGAAAAAAAGTTTGGGCGTGTTGCATTCAACGAACTTCGTAAAAAAGGATTCGACGTGCTGCCCATCAACCCGAATGCTGAAAATCTGGATGGTGTGACATGTTACAAAGATGTCATTTCTCTTCCTTCCGATATCGACCGTCTTCTGATCATTACTCCTAAAAAAGAAACGGAAAATATTGTAAAACAAGCCATTGATAAAGGAATTAAAAAAATCTGGATCCAGCAAATGTCTGACACCAAAGAATCACTGGAACTGGCACAATCAAATGGACTCGATCCTATCCAGGGTCAATGTATCCTGATGTGGGTTCAACCGGTTCAGGGATTTCATCATTTCCACCGATCGCTGAAAAAATTATTCAGACGGCTGTAATTCAACGTTTATTAATAGGGAAGAATTTCCCGGCGGGATCTGCAAGAAAATTATTCAGGAAAGTAGTATCACTGTACCAGAATCCGATGATAAATATCAGAGAAACAATACTTGTGGGAACTACTGGGCTCGAACCAGTGACCTTCTGCTTGTAAGGCAGACGCTCTGAACCAACTGAGCTAAGCTCCCTTTCAGGCTGCAAAGATAGAAATATTTTTAACACAGGAATATCCCTAACTTTGTAATTTTGATAAAATATTCAAATTCCTTGGAAACATCTCGGCGTTTACAGTACTTCATTAGCATTCTGCTTCTTATCTCTATCACAGGTTGTAATGTAACCCGGAATCTGCCAGCTAATGAATATTTGCTGACTGCCAATAAAATTCATATCAGCGATCCAAATATATCTTCTGACGACCTTTCAGGATACCTGCAACAGACTCCTAACTCAAAGCTGTTCAGTATTTTCCGGCCCAACATTGCATTTTACAATTTAGGAAGCAAAGGGAAAGGCAACCATTTTAAAAAATGGTTGAGAACCCGTCTGGGCAGTGCTCCCGTTTTAATGGATACTACGCTGATCAACGTCGCTAAGAAGCAAATGGGTCTTTACCTGGATAATAAAGGATATTTCAAATCGGAAATCCGTGACTCTATTGTCAAACATAAAAAGAAAGCTAAGGTTTTCTATATTGTCAAAACCTCACGTCCTTATACGATACGGAACATTACGTTCTCCATCCCTGACAAACAGATAAGTACTATTGTCCTTCAGGATACTGCACATTGTAAAATCAGGAAAGGAAAAAATTACGATGCATATCTTCTGGATGATGAAAGAACCCGGATCGCTTCTCACTTACAGGATTGTGGCTATTATCGTTTTTCCACCAACTTTATTGTCTTCCGGATTGACAGTTCACTGATGACAAACCAGATGGACATTAATATTGAAATCACCAATCCTGTAATCCCTTCTTTTTATGAATTCGGGAGCTTTATGGAAATTCCTCATCAACAATATTATATCAACAAGATTTACATAGAGCCTCAATACAATCTTCTTCAGGCTGACACCATTCCTATGGATACACTGGTAATGGAATGCCCGGTAAGCCCTCATGATACCGTAATGAACCGGTATTATTTTCTTTACCGGGGAAAGCTTCCCCTCAAACCAGGGATCATTTCACGCTCTATATTCATTGAACCCGGAAAATTTTACAATACAACCGATGTAACCAATACTTATTCAATGCTTTCCCGCCTGGGGATTTTCCAATACATCAACATTCAGTTCAAAGAACCGCAAACAAAGGATATTCTTTACAAAGAGTTTCTGGATAGCCATATACAATTAACGAGGGTCCAAAACCAGACGTTTTCCATTTCAACGGATGGAACCAACTCCGGAGGAGCTTTCGGACTCCAGGCCAACTTCACCTACCTGAACCGGAATATTTTCCGGGGAGCACAGTTACTCCGGCTTAATTTTAATGCTTCTGCACAGGCACAGGCAAGTATCGGAACTTCTCAGAACAAAAACCTTTTCAA
>JAUZOW010000023.1 GCA_030706225.1 Bacteroidota bacterium
TGTCACGATTTTTTCGTCCCTCCCCCTGACCCCCTCCCGTGAAATGGTATCCTTGCAAAAAAATTTCATTCCGGGAGGGGGAATATTTGTCGTAATTCCCTTCATGCTACCATAATGGATCCCCTACGGGGATGAAAGAACGTGACGGGAAGACTTAACGGACGTGACGCGACAAACAGTTTCACAGTTTCAAAGTTTCACAGTTTCACTACTTCGCTACTTCGCTACTTCGCTACTTTTTCGCGTCACGCGTCACGTGTCACGACTCCGAACTCCGAACCCTGAACCCCGAACATTCTTAAATCGTCAATATAAATGCTCTTCTTCCATCTCTTTTGCATCCGTCCTGACTTTATTCATTGAACGCCATGCATACCAGATATAAACGATAACGATTGGAACCAGCAATGAAACATAACTCATAACCGTCAGGGTGTAACGACTGGATGAGCTATTCCGGATTGTCAGGGAACTTTGAATATCATACGTGGACGGATAAAATGCGGTATTATTAAATCCTGCCAAAAGGAAAAGTGAAAATACCGTAAGGATTGTACCCGGTCCGGCAAACCATATTCCCTTTCCCGAAATTTTTGATTGTTCAATAAAGGGAAACAAAATTCCTGTCAATACCGCAACGACTCCCAATGCTAAAAGAATAAAGACACCCGGCATGGCCAGCAAATTATGTAGATATTTGTATTGCTCAATAAAAATAACTCCCGACGATGGATTCAAAGCAAATCCGCGGGAAAGGAAAAGAGTTACTATAAAACTCAAAAAAAACAACAAAAACAGCAGGGCATTTATCCATAATTGTTTTTTAACGCGCAAAAGAATGTTATCATCCCCGACGGTATTCAAAAAATAAAGAAGCCCAAGTACTCTGGAAAGGAAAAAGACAGCCAGACCCAACAGGATATTCTTCCAGTTCAAAACCGCTTCCATTCCATGAGCAGGGCTCTCCCAGCGGGAGATAACCGGAGCGGCGAGATCCGACAGGTTCATTTTATTAATCGAGAATAAAGATCCGGTAAAGAAAGTCGCAACGGCAATTCCAAGAAGGAATGTTCCGAGTATTCCATTGAGGATTAGAAATATTTCATAAACCCGCTGTCCAAGCAGATTTCCTGGTTTTGTCCTGAATTCATAGGAAACAGCCTGAAAAATGAAACAAAACAGAATGATCATCCATAGCCAATATGCACCTCCGAAGCTTGTTGAATAAAATAATGGAAAGGAGGCAAAAAATGCTCCTCCGAAAGTCACCAGCGTCGTAAATGTAAATTCCCATTTACGCCCCAGTATATTGACCAGGATTTTTCTTTCCATTTCTGTTTTTCCGAGAACAAAGATCAGCGTTTGTCCTCCCTGAACAAACATCAGGAAAACGAGAATGCTTCCCAACAATGAAATGATCATCCACCAGTATTGCTGAAGACCGAAGAGAGATAACTGTTCAAACATTTGTGGTTCCTCCTTCCTTTGGACCGGCTTTAATCTGCCGGATCATGATCATCAGTTCGGCAGTCAGTAAAATGGCAAAAATGACGGCAAACAGTATAAAAGTGATCATAACGGATGTGGAATCAACCATAGAAACAGCGGCAACATCAGGCAGCAGATTCTGGATGGCCCAGGGTTGTCTTCCGACTTCCGCGACGACCCACCCGGCTTCTGACGCGAGATAGACAAGAGGAATCGTCCATAATGCAAGTCTTAGTAAATGATTCTTTTTCCCAAGGTTCTTTTTAAAATAATGGAAAAGAAGCAGGGCAAACAACAGGATGAAGAAGAATCCAAGACCGACCATGATATGAAAGCTGTAGAAAGTGACCGGAACATTTGGAATAATGTCTTCCGGCGATTTCAGATATCCGTATCCGAACCAGTTAAAGTTTGTTTTCAATATACTGTCAGCTGCAATGACCTTTGTTCTGTCGCCGTTTTTCCTGGCATTTCTGAAATCTTTTAATGCAGAAACAGCGATTTTCCCTCTGCGGATTTTTTCCGAAGCTGAAAATGCTTTTTCCTTTTCTGCAAAAGGGACCGGGTAGTATTCAGGTTTGTAACCTCCATCTACAATATCTTCGATACCGGGAACAAAAGCATTTTTATCCCGGTAACCCAGGAGAGATAGTATTTTGGGAATCTCAACCCGGGCAGTCAGTCCGTCTTTCCCGTCGTGGATTTTTTTATCCGGAGCCGGGAACCCGAACACGACCAGGCCGGTGCCCTTCTTGCCCTGGTAAAGACCTTCCATGGCTGCCAGCTTCATGGGTTGTTTCTGAGCGACGTTATACGCGGATCCATCTCCCGAAACAGCCAGCAGAATAGCTGAAACCAGTCCGAAAGCAGATCCTGTCAGAATACTTCTTTGTGCCAGCAGGGTTTCTCTTTTTTTAAGCAGGAACCATGCACTGACACCTGTCATAAATACAGCACCTGTTACATATCCCGATAAAACCGTGTGGAAGAATTTATTAATGGCGACAGGGGAGAGAAGGACTTCCCAAAAGTTCATCATTTCATTTCGGGCAGTATCGGGATTGAATTGCATGCCCACCGGATATTGCATCCAGGCATTTGCCACAAGGATCCATAACGCGGAAAGATTAGCGCCCACAGCAGTAAGCCAGGTGGAAGTCAGGTGAAAACCTTTACCGACCTTATTCCAGCCAAAGAACATGACTGCTACAAAGGTTGCTTCCAGGAAAAAAGCCATGATACCTTCGGTTGCCAGGGGAGCACCGAAAATATCACCGACAAACCAGGAGTAATTCGACCAGTTTGTCCCGAATTCGAATTCAAGGATCAGTCCGGTTGCAATGCCAATGGCAAAATTAATTCCGAACAGGGTCATCCAGAATTTCGTGATCCTTTTCCATTCCGGATTTCCGGTCTTGACATAAACAGACTCCATTATGGCAATCAGGAATGACAGCCCTAAGGTTAGAGGAACAAAAAGCCAGTGAAAAATGGCAGTGAGTGCAAATTGAGCTCGTGACCAGTCGACTAAATTAAAAGCTAAGATTGTAAGTATATCCATGCAGTCCTGGTTTTAATTATGTCAAAAAATTATTTGCTCCGGTTATCGGTTTATTACCAGCTACCTCCGGCGCCTCCGCCGCCAAAACTTCCGCCACCAAATCCCCCGAAGCCGCCGAAGCCTCCGTCGCCAAAACCTCCACCACCGCTCCGGAAATCACCCCAGGTTCCACTATGGCTGCCACGGCCCATAGAACTAAGCATCCATAAGCTTGCCCAGAATGGAAGACTTTTCCCTACCGAATGCATTTTCCCCTTGTTGATCCGTATCATCAGGAAGATAATAATAAGGACGATGATGGGCACAAGGTATCCATACGGATGTTCTTCTGTGCGTTTGTTATATTGATCAGAAGTGTATTCACCATGAGTAATAGCCATAATGACTTTAACGGCAGCCTCAATACCTCCGGTATAATCGTCTTCCCGGAAATGCGGAATCATCTCATTGTCGACGATTCTTTTGCATGTCACATCCGGAAGAACGCCTTCCAGACCGTATCCGGTTTGAATGGAAACTTCTCCCGGTTCTTCAGCGTATTTAGGTTTTACTATAATGATGACTCCGTTATTTTTCCCTTTCTGGCCGATTCCCCATTTTTGTCCGAGACGCTGTGCAAAATCGTTTTTATCATAGCCATTAAGAGATTTAACCGTCACAACTACGATCTGTGTGGAAGTTGAATCATTGAAAGATACCAGCATGGATTCCAGACGATCCTTGTTCCCTGAAGAGATGATCCCTGCAAAATCGTTAACCAGTTTCGGCGGAACCTGCGGATCAGGTATATCCTGAGTCCATCCCGGCAGAGACGCTATCAGGAAAAGGAAGAAAATCAGACCGGTCTTAAGTTTTTTAATCATTCTAGCCTATTAATCGTGAAATTGTAAAATCGAAAACCGACTCAATCTTTTCCAAAGGATATATCATCCGGCAACTCATTTACGTCATCTTTCTGAAAAGGAAAATGCTTTTTCAACTGTTCTCCTGTTGCCGTAATTGCATAGCACAATCCTTCGCAAAATTCCTCTTGCCGGAAATAGTTCAGCATTGTTTGCTTGATATCATCCCAAAAATTCTCAGGAACTTTCTGATGAATCCCTTTATCTCCAATAATAGCAAATTTCCGGTTTTTAATTGCCAGATAGATCAGGACTCCATTTCGAAGTTTCGTTCTGCTCATTCCGATTTTTTTAAAAACATATGCAGCGCGATCCAAAACTTCGCCGGCACAAACATTTTCAATATGAACTCTGATTTCTCCGGAAGTATCCAATTCAGCATTCATAATAGATTGCTTGATATCTTCCTGCTCTTCCTTTGAAAAAAAATCCCGGGCTAATATCGCCATTTCTCAAGAAATAAAAGATTAATTTCAGATATTAAAATTCCACTTTGGGCGCTTTTTCAGCTCCTGCCTGGGCTTTGAAATAGGCTTTTTGTGTAAAACCTGTCATTCCGGCAATAATATTGACCGGAAATTTCCTTACATAGGCATTGTAATTCTGCGCCACTTCGTTGAAATTTCTTCGTTCTACTGTAATTCTGTTTTCCGTTCCTTCAAGCTGAGCCTGAAGATCGGAGAAATTCTGAGTTGCTTTCAGCTGGGGGTAATTTTCAACAACAACCATTAACCGGGCCAGTGCACTACTCAAACCATCCTGTGCTGACTGGAAACGTCCCAGTGAAGCTTCATCGAGATTCTTCGGATTGATGTTAACGGATGTAGCTTTGGCTCTGGCTTCAATGACAGCTGTAAGCGTCGACTTTTCAAAATTTGCAACTCCTTTTACAGTGGCTACAAGATTAGGAATCAGATCAGTACGACGTTGATATACATTTTCAACATTCGCCCATTGCTGATTTACCGTCTCTTCTTTATTGACAAGGTGGTTGTAAATGCTCGTTCCCCAAGATACAAAAAGGATAAGGACAACAACAACAATAATGGCGGTGATCCAACCTTTGGAAATTTTCATGATCTTTCTTTTTTACTGTTAATTCAAGCTAAAGTAGTGATTTTTTAAATGGACTACCTGGAAATTAAACCCTTTCCGGATTATAATTCTGCCAGATTGCTGCTTCTTTTGATAAATTCACTCAAATCTTTCCCTTTCAGCATATTTTGTGCAAGAAGAGCAAGGTCGAAAAGGTGGCGGATTGCTGCCGCTTGTTTTGCTCCGTCTGTCTGCAGAAGGATTCTGCTGAAAGTGTTATGGTTTGTATTGACAACCAGGTTGTAATTTTCAGGAAGCTGTCCGAAAACATTCATTCCTCCTCCGCCAAGAGCCGCCATGTCTTTCATTCTTCTCATGAATTCAGGTTGCATTATAGTCAGTGGAGAGTCGGTTTCGCTCATGCTTTCAAAGGATACTTTGAATTTTTCTTTATCAACTTGTTTTTCAATCAAATCCTGAAGAATCTTTTTCTGATCTTCGTTCATTTTTGAAGGAAGCGGAGCTTCTTTGCTGATCAGCTTATCAACGGTATCGGAATCTACGCGGGTGAAATGTGTCTTTTCAAGCTTCTGTTCCAATGCATTGATAAAATGAACATCAATGATTCCATCCATGACGAGGATATCATAACCTCTTTCCTTTACCTGTTCAATGAAGCTGAATTGTTCATCTACATTGTTGGTATAGAGGTAGACCAGGTTACCGTCTTTGTCTTTCTGAGTGTCTTTGATATGTTTTTCATATTCATCCAGAGTGAAGTATTTTCCCTCTGTATTCTTGACCAGGCAGAATTTGCTGGCACGGTCAAAAAATTTAGGATCAGAGATGATACCATATTCAATAAAAACTTTGATATCGTCCCATTTATCTTCGAAATCCTTGCGGTTTTCCTTAAAAAGCTCTTCCAGTTTATCGGCGACCTTCTTCGTAATATGGCCTGAAATTTTCTTGACATTGGGATCGCTCTGCAGATAGCTTCGGGAGACATTCAGCGGAATATCCGGTGAATCCAGCACACCATGAAGCAGGGTGAGGAAATCAGGAACAATGCCTTCCACAGAATCCGTTACAAATACCTGGTTGCAATAGAGCTGGATTTTGTCTTTCTGTACTTCCGGTGAGTTTTTCACTTTCGGGAAATACAGGATACCGGTCAGATTGAAAGGATAATCCACATTCAGATGGATCTGGAACAACGGATCTTCAAAATTCATCGGGTACAGCTCGTGATAGAACTTTACATAATCCTCATGGGTAAGACCTGTGGGTTTTTGTTTCCATAAAGGATTGGTATCGTTAATGATACGCGGTTTTTCAATTTCCCTGTACTTGTCATTTCCTTTTTCATCCTTTTCACCTTCAATTTTTTCGGAAGTTTTTTCCATTCCAAACCGGATCGGTACAGGTAGGAATTTGCAGTATTTCTTCAGAAGCTCAAGGATTTTATATTCTTCAAGATAATCTTTGGTGTCATCCGCAATGTGAAGAATGATTTCGGTACCTCTGTCAGTTTTGTCACATTCTTCCATCGTATAATCGGGACTACCGTCACATTCCCAGTGAACAGCTTTTGTATCGCCGCTCTTCTTATAGGTTTTTGAACGGATCTCAACTTTTTCGGACACCATAAAGCAGGAATAGAATCCAAGTCCGAAATGACCGATCAGAGAGTTCATTTCATCTTTGGATTTTGCTTTGAATTTTTTAACAAATTCTTCAGCGCTGGAGAATGCAATCTGATTGATATATTTATCCACCTCTTCCGCATTCATTCCAATTCCCTTATCTTTAACGGTAAGCGTTTTATTCTTTGTGTCAGCTATAACTTCAATGGTTATATCACTGATATCCCCGCTATATTTTCCCAGTGAAGCAAGCGTCTTAAGTTTTTGCGTCGCATCTACGGCATTTGATATCAGTTCTCTAAGAAATATTTCATGATCGGAATAAAGAAATTTTTTGATAATAGGGAAGATGTTCTCAGTTTGAACATTGATTTTACCTTTTTGCATAGCTTCAAATTTTTAGTTACCGATTCCTTTCAAAGTAAATGCCAGAGAAGTGAAAATGACAAAATGACGGGATCACGGATTAAAAAAACCATATTATTTCATTTTGTCATAAAGAAAAATCCTAATTTTACATGACCAAACTCAAATTACTTAAGACCTAGATATTAAAAATAAAATATATGAACACTATTGATTGGAAAAATTTGCCTTTCGGCTATTTTAAAACGGATTACAACGTACGTTGCTATTACAAAGATGGCAAATGGAGTGATCTTGATGTTACAGATAATGAGTACATACAGATGCATATGGCAGCTACCTGTCTTCATTACGGGCAGGAAGCTTTTGAAGGCTTAAAAGCTTTTACCGGCAAGGATGGCAGTATTCGTATTTTCCGTCTGGAAGAAAATGCAAAACGTTTGATCAATTCTTCCATTGGTCTTCTAATGCCTCAGGTACCTGTTGAATTATTCAAAAAAGCAGTTCTGAAGGCTGTTGAACTGAATAAAAGATTTGTTCCACCTTACGGCGAAGGTGCTTCTTTATATGTTCGTCCGTTACTGATCGGGACAGGAGCTGAAGTGGGTGTAAAACCGGCAAAGGAATATACATTTATCGTATTTGTCGGCCCTGTCGGCCCTTATTTCAAAGAAGGTTTTAAACCTGTAAGGATGCAGATAGTCAGAGATTTCGATCGTGCTGCACCACTGGGTACCGGTTATATTAAAGTGGGTGGTAATTACGCAGCCAGCCTTCGTGCCGGTGAACGTGCTCATCAGGAAGGATTTGCTGCTGCTATTTTCCTGGATGCACGTGAAAAGAAATACATCGATGAAGCAGGTCCGGCAAATTTCTTTGGAATAAAAAATAATACTTACATTACTCCGGATTCTCATTCCATTCTTCCTTCAATCACAAATATGTCGTTGCGTGCTCTTGCTGAAGAAATTGGCATGAAAGTAGAACAGCGTCACGTTCCGGTGGAAGAACTTTCGGAATTTGAAGAAACCGGTGCCTGCGGAACCGCTGCCGTTATTTCTCCGATTTCACAAATCGTTGACCGCGATAATGGCAAGGTTTACAACTATTGCAAAGATGGCAAACCCGGCCCTATGTCCGTTAAGCTATACAACAAACTGAAAGCTATTCAGGAAGGTTCAGAACCTGACAAATTTGGCTGGATCACTATTATTAAGTAGTGAAGTAGTTAAAAAGTAAAATTTATTGAATTTTTAAGAAATGGAAGAGAGTATCTCTTCCATTTCTTTTTGTGTTTTTAAGGCTTCAGCCCGGGCTTTTTCAGCAAAATCTTCACCACTGGAGGCATAGATTATTCCCCTTGATGAATTCACGATCAGCCCGCAATCTTTGGTAAGTCCATATTTAGCAACTTCCCGGAGGCTACCCCCCTGAGCGCCTATTCCAGGTACCAGCAGGAAATGATCGGGAACGATTTTCCGGATGTCAGCCAGCATGTTTGCCTGCGTAGCACCCACTACATACATCATGTTTTCAATGGTCCCCCAGTTTTTCGACCGGCAAAGCACCTGTTCAAACAATTTATGTTCTTCCCCCTGGAAAAACTGGAAATCGAACGCTCCTTTATTGGAAGTCAATGCCAGCACAATGATCCATTTTCCGGGATAGGAGAGGAATGGCTTTACGGAATCTTCCCCCATGTAGGGTGCAACAGTTACTGCATCGAAATCCATACCGGTCGACTTCTCATCAAACATTGCCCTGGCATATTGCTGGGAAGTGTTGCCGATATCACCCCGTTTGGCGTCGGCAATGGTAAAAACATTAAACGATTTTAGATATTGTATGGTACGGGTAAGACTTTCCCAACCATGAACTCCCCGTGACTCGTAGAAGGCAAAATTGGGTTTGTAAGCGATGGCCAAATCATGCGTGGCATCAATGATTGCTTTATTGAACTGGAAAACAGGATCTTGCTCATTAAGAAGATGTTTCGGGATTTTATTCGGATCTGTATCCAGTCCGATACAAAGAAAAGATTTCTTATTCCCTATCAGTTCAATAATTTCCTTCCTTGTCATGGGTTAACGCATGAAATTGTAAAATGTGAAACTGCGAAATTCTAAATCAACTGACCGCTTCTTTCAGTCTTTCTGCATTTTCTGCAAGCTGAAGAGCATCGATCAGTTGTTGTATATCTCCATCAATAATATTCTGAAGATTGTACAGAGTCAGATTTATCCGGTGATCGGTAACACGGCTTTGAGGATAGTTATAGGTTCTGATCTTGGCTGACCGGTCGCCGGTAGAGACCATGGTTTTACGTTTCCGGGAGATCTCATCGAGATATTTCTGGTATTCCATTTCGTAAAGCCGGGTACGAAGAACTTTCATAGCCTTGTCAAAGTTCTTCAGCTGGGACTTTTCATCCTGGCATGTCACAACGATACCGGAAGGAATATGGGTGAGACGGATGGCGGAATAAGTTGTGTTGACCGATTGACCTCCGGGTCCGGATGAGCAGTAGGTATCTTTCCGGATATCACCGGGTTTGATTTCCACATCAAACTCATCTGCTTCAGGTAAAACCGCAACTGTTGCTGCCGAGGTGTGAATCCTTCCCTGGGTTTCTGTCTGGGGAACCCGTTGAACGCGGTGAACACCCGATTCATATTTCATCTGACCGTAAACATTATTCCCGATCACATTAAAAATGATTTCCTTATATCCACCCACTGTACCTTCAGTGAAATCCACCAATTCTGTCTTCCAATGTTTTGTTTCACAGTATTTTGAATACATACGGAAAAGATCTCCTGCAAAGATGCTTGCTTCGTCGCCACCTGTACCTGCACGGATTTCAACCACAGCATTCTTGCTATCCTGCGGATCTGCGGGAATCAGCAACAACCGGATTTCTTCTTCCAGGACATCTTTCTGTGAGTTCAGGGAATTTAGTTCTTCTTTGGCCAGGGAACGGAATTCCTCGTCTTTTTCATTATACAGGATATCTTTGGTCTGATCAATATTGGAAAGAATTGTACGGTATTTATCGTATGCCTCCATAATGGGCAAAAGTTCCTTATAGTCCTTGCTGAGTTTAATGAAATGCTTCATATCACTCATGACCGAAGGATCATTCATCTCGTTCTGGATTTCTTCAAATTTCAGCTTGATTGCTTCCAGCTTGTCTAACATAAATTTTAATTGAAAAGTAGTGCAAAATTACGAAAATTCCGGATCTTCTGCCAGAACTCAGAAAGCCGGGCTCATCAGGAATTCCCCGAACTCGCTTTTAATTGTCAGCTTCCGGGTTTCGGAGGGTTCGCAGTGGCCGATCACTTGTGCATTGATCCCGAATTCAGAAGCAATGCTGATTATTTCAGGAGCGATCTTTTCAGGGATATAGAATTCCAGCCGGTGGCCCATATTGAATACGCTGTACATTTCTTTCCAATCGGTTCCTGACTGGGCCTGGATGATAGAAAAAACAGGAGGAACGGGAAAAAAGTGGTCTTTAACAACATGAAGCTGATCAACGAAATGAAGTACTTTGGTTTGACCACCTCCGGTACAATGAATCATTCCATGGATTTCGCCACGCAGGTTATCAAATATCTTTTTTACAACAGGAGCAAAGGTACGTGTAGGGGAGAGTAACAATTTCCCGATATTCACACCCGGAACAGGAGTTTCATCGGTAAGCCTGAGATTTCCGGAATAAGCCAATTTTTCAGGCATCAGGTCGTCGAAACTTTCCGGATAATGATAGGCCAGAGGTTTACTCAATACATCATGCCTTGCCGAAGTCAGCCCGTTGCTTCCTATGCCGCTGTTGTATTCATCTTCATAGGTTGCTTTTCCGTAAGATGCCAGCCCGACAATTACATCTCCTGCGCGGATAGCGGAGTTATCAATAACCTCTGAGCGCTTCATACGGCAGAAAACCGTCGAATCTACAATAATCGTGCGCACAAGATCGCCCACATCGGCCGTTTCGCCACCGGTAGTATAAATCCCAATCCCCAGATTACGCATTTTTTCAAGGTATTCTTCCGTTCCGGAAATAATTTCTTTGATCACTTCTCCGGGAATCAGGTTTTTATTTCTTCCAATAGTGGAAGAGAGAAGAATATTCTGAGTGGCTCCGACACAAAGAAGATCATCCAGGTTCATGACAATGGCATCCCGGGCAATCCCTTTCCAAACCGAAATATCACCGGTTTCCTGCCAGTATATATACGCCAGAGAAGATTTGGTACCGGCGCCGTCAGCATGCATGATGTTGCACCATGCAGGATCATTTCCTGCATAATCATCAATGATTTTGCAGAAAGCGCCTGGAAACAGCCCTTTATCCACTTTTCGGATCGCTGAATGAACATCTTCTTTGGAAGAAGAAACTCCTCGTTGGCTATATCTGGATGAATCCTGCATGATTTGAAATATTTTTATTTAAAAATGAAAGTTCCTTGTTTATCATCAATAGTGAAAGTGCCGAATTTCGATAATGTACTTTCACCCATCATAAGGGAAGCTTTCAGCTTTTTACTTACAATGACATCAATATCTTTCACGGTATTCATACCGATTCTCATCTCATGAATAGTAAATACCGCTTTATCTGCGACAGATCCTTCTCCAAGAATCCTGGTAACATCTCCTTTAAAGTCGTTCTTATCGATTAATCCTTTTTTCAAAAGTTGTAAAGCTGCGTCCTGGGATATAAAGACATCCTTTTCTCCTTTGCTTAACTCAAACGACATGGTTTGACCCAGAACAATACAGGCAGCTTCCATGTTTCCATCGGATGCGATCGAGTAAGGAACATTGTTTTCTTCCGGATTTTGAACGATTTCAATTTTGGAAGTTCCCGCTTTTACTGCTTTAGCTTTGGGCACAAAGTCATTACGTAGAATGGTAAATTCCGTTCGACGATTCAGGGAATGAGCGGCTTCTTTGGCGGCTACACTGGGTAAAGAATAAATTATTGAATCTGTCAGAGTTGTTCCGGATTTGAACAGGAAGCCATCTTTGGTTATATCTTTTTGCAATAACCGGGGAACTCTTTTTCCATAGCCTTTTGCGACCAGCCGGTCGGGATCAATACCTCTGGAAACAAGGTAATCAACGACGGATTGTGCACGTTTTTGGGACAGAACATCATTATATTCAAAAGTATTCCGTGAGTCGGTATGGGCAGCCAGTTCGATAACCAGATTTTCATTGGCATCGAGGGTAGCGATAAGACCCTGTAATGAATCTTTAAACTGGGGTTTGAGGTCCCACTTGTTCAGGTCATAAAGAATTTCAGGAAGAACGACCGGCTTTTTGGGAATAGGTCTCAGTACAAAATTATGAGTCAGATCTTTACTCTTTTCAAGTCCGACAGTAGTTTCTTTTCCTTTTTCATTGAAATAATCTTTCCGGGTCACGAGAAAATCGAAGGTAGTATTGGCCGCGATTTGGTTTTTGTTGAATACATAATGACCTTTTTCGTCGGACGTGAAGTCATAAGTTTTTCCGTTTGTTCCGGTAATTCTGACTTTTGCGCCGCTAACCGGTTGAAGGGTATTATCATCGGTGATTATTCCTTCAAGTGTAAAGAGAAGTGGCGGGACCACGAAAGAGTAAATGTCATCACGTCCTTTGCCACCGGAGCGGTTAGAAGAGAAATATCCTTCTTCCGGTTCATCGGGATTAAAAGTGATGGCAAAATCATCAGCCGGGCTGTTGATAGGATATTTCATGTTTTCCGGTGTGCTCCATTTATCATTGGTGTGTACCGATCTGAAGATATCCAGTCCTCCCATTCCCGGATGACCGTTGGAGGCAAAATAAAGGATGCTGTCGTTCCGGATAAAAGGGAAGAGTTCATCGCCGGCAGTATTGATTTCAGGACCCAGGTTTTGCGGATGTCCCCAATCTTTTCCTTTGCCCTTGCCTTTTCCAGCCTGCTTGGTGACCATATAGATATCTTTTCCGCCGAATCCACCCGGAAGTTCGGCTGCGAAATAAAGTACCGTTTCATTGGAATTGACAGATGGTTGTCCGACAACGGTTGCACTGTCGCCACCGGCGATCTCAAGCTTTTCAGGCTCGCCCCAGGAGGTTGCCCCGAGATGGCTGATGCGATAGATTCCGCATCCATTCTTGCGCCGGAGTTCATTCCAGCAACGGGTATAATAGAGGACTGTATAGCGGCTGTTAAACTGTGCGCTACCTTCACTGGCTTTTGTATCCAATGTGCCCGACTGATCTGCAAGAACCGGATTTCCCCATTCTCCTTTACGGTCTTTACGGGCAAGAAAAAGATCCGAAAAATGCAAACCTGTCCAGTTATCTACTTCTTTCCCTTTGGATGCATCCCTGTCGGAAGTAAATATAATGGAACTGTGTGATTTATCGGCATATGTGGCGCCAAAATCGTCATCTTTTGAGTTGATTTTCTTCTCAATCTTTACTTCGTATTTGGTAGGATTTTTAAGCCATTCTTTTGCTTCGGTAGTAGAGCTGACGCCCATTTCACCGCGTTTGTCGCCCGGAACTGCTTCCAGGTAAGCTTTATATTGCTTTATGGCTTCATCGTAATTACCGTTGGATTTAAGCGCATCCGCATAATACAGGTAGATTTTGGGTTCCTGTTTGATCAGTTTAGCTGTCAGTAAACGCTTGTAAGCTACTTCAGCTCTTTTCGTATTGTTCATCATCCGGTAACATTCTGCCATCCGGAAGGAGATACGTTCTTTTTCTGCTTTGTTCCGCTTAACCTTGCTATATGCTTTCTGATACCGTGTCAATGCCAGCATAAATTGCTGATCGGTGAATGCATCATCAGCCGATTTTGTCATTTTATTCTGGGCAAAACCGGAAATCGAAAAGACAAAGAGAAAAGCCAGGAAAAAACCCAGGTATTTATTCATGTGAATACGATTGGTTCAAAAATTAACGAAATGCCTGTAGTTTATTATTACAAAGGTAAAAAAAAAGGTTGTCTCTGAAAGGAGACAACCTTTTTCTTTTATTATGGTTCATTATTTTCCGGCTGCAAGTTTTTCTTTCCGTGCTTTTTTGCGCTTCTGAGCCATGATCACATCGTATGCAATTGGCGTTGCGTTGAAGACGGATGAATAAGTTCCGGAAATAACCCCGATGATCAAAGCGAAAGTAAAGCCTCTCAGAACTTCTCCACCAAAGATGAAGATAACGATCAAGGTTACCAGCGTGATACCGGAGGTATTGATGGTTCGGCCTAAAGTATGATTAATAGCGTCGTTAATATTGGTCGCCAGTTCACGTTTCGGATACAGGCGGGTATATTCACGGATCCTGTCGAAGATGATAACCGTATCCATGATGGAGTAACCAATGATTGTCAGCAGGGCGGCGATGAACGACTGGTCAATTTCCATACTGAATGGGAAAATACCATGGAACAACGTAAAGAATGTTATAATGATCAACGTGTCATGTGCCAGAGCCGTGACCCCTCCAAGTCCATACTGCCAGTTCCGGAAACGGAAGGCGATGTAAATAAAGATGATCAACAGAGCAAATACGACGGCCATGAATGCCTGCCAGATTAAAGAGTAGCTGATAGTCGGGTCAACTCTTTGGGAACTAAGTTCTCCGATGATTTTTTTAGGATCGTTGGATTTGAAATCGTCAAAAGAAATCGGTTTTTTATAGAATGCTTTTACACCATTGAATAAAGCGTTCCGGACGACAGAGTCGGCTTTCAGTGAACGGTCATTGATCATATACTTGGTTGTGATCTTAACCTGGGTGTTCGGTCCGAAAGTTTTTACTTCGGGAGCTTCACCAAAGATTTTGGTAAGGTTTTCACGGATAACATTAGTTGAAACATTCTGGTCGAACCTTACAACATAACTGCGGCCACCTGTAAAGTCAAGACCCGGATCCAAACCACGGATAAAGATACTTACAATACCGGGAATGATGATACAGCAAGAGAGAATGTACATCTTGAACCTTAATCCGATGAAATTGATATGAGTGTGGGAAAAAGCGTTGATAGTATATTTGTTGCCGACGGTGATGTTCATATTCCTGTCGAGCATCCATTCAAAGCACAGACGGGCAATGAAGATAGATGAGAACAGGGAGAGGAGAAGACCAATGACCAAGGTCGTTGCAAATCCCTGGATAGGTCCGGATCCGAAAATATAAAGAACGATACCGGTAAGAATTGTGGTGACGTGACCATCGATGATAGCGGAATAAGCATGCCAGAACCCATCTTTGACCACCAATCGCAATCCTTTCCCCGCTCGAATTTCTTCTCGCATACGCTCATAGATGATAACGTTCGAGTCGACTGCCATAGCCAGGGTCAGAACGATACCGGCAATACCAGGGAGAGTCAGAACAGCTCCGATGGAAGCCAGAACACCAAACAGGAAGAATACGTTGGCAAACAATGCGATATCAGCGACATGTCCGGCTCCGTTATAATAGAGAGACATGTACAAGAGAACACCGAGGAATGCAATGATGAATGAGATCATCCCGGCGTTGATGGATTCTTTACCAAGGGAAGGCCCGACAACTTCTTCCTGAACAATTCTTGCAGGGGCGGGAAGTTTACCGGCTTTCAAAATATTGGCAAGGTCCTGTGCTTCTTCAACCGTCATGTTACCGCCTGTAATAGATGACATCCCGTTGGGGATTTCGCTGTTGACATTCGGGTAAGAATAAACATAATTATCAAGAACAATAGCTACTTGCTTTCCGATGTTTTCACCGGTTAATCTTTTCCAGATACGTGCACCTTCACTGTTCATCGACATGGAGACTTCAACACGTCCGTTCTGGTCGTAGTCCTGACGGGCATTTGTGATTACATCACCACCCAGGGCGGGTGAACCGTCACGGGAAGTGACTTTCAGTGCAACCAATTCCAGGATATCCTGTCCTTTTTCTCTCGGTTTAACAGTCCATGCAAGTTTAAGATCACGCGGGAAAACAGATTTTACCATTTTAAGCATCTGATTGACGCGGGATGTATCTTTTATGAAAGAACGACCTACCATTGCCGTCTGAGCCGGCATATATTGTCCGTCTTTGGTCTGATAAATAGCAGGATTCATGTATGCGAAAAGAGGATTGATCTTTGCATACTGTTCAAAAGACTGTTTGTTTTTATTGTTTACGGATTTTGCGGTAGTATCTTTTCCGAGTTTCTTTAACAGGGAATTTTCTTTAGATGAGTCAGGTTTTGCAACTTTTGTCGCAGGAGCTTTTGTTTCAGCGGCTTTTGCTTCAGCAATTTTTTTCCCTTTTGAAGGTTTTTCTGCAGAGGCAAGTGTCTTACTCATTGCAATAGAATCGGCTGCCTTAATGCTGTCGTTCTTTAAGGAATCCACTTCATTATTCATGATGGCGACCAGCTTCTTATTGGCTTCAGCGAAATAGGAATACAGGTCGGTGAACTGGTAGGTTTCCCAGAATTCAAGTTGAGCGGTTCCCTGCAAAAGTTTACGGACACGTTCGGGTTCCTTGATACCGGGAAGTTCGATCAGGATACGACCGGCAGTTTGCATCTTCTGGATGTTCGGCTGGCTGACACCAAAACGGTCGATACGGGTACTTTCAATATTCTCCGTACCCATATCGACCGTTTTGGATGACACCAAAACTGTCGATAAGGGTACGGAGAATATTGAAAGTACGGTCGATAGCGGCATTACTTTCATCCCGGATAACCTTTATAACTTCTTCATTGGTTGAATTGTAGTTAATCTTGTCTTTCAGTTCAACCGTATTGAAAATGGCGGCAAGTTTTGCATTCGGATCAACTTCCTTAAAAGATTGTGCGAAAAGATCTACAAAATCTGCTGTGCTTGATTTTTCTTTATCAATAGCAAGGTTCAGCGCTTTATTGAAGGTAACGTCCTGGCTGTGTCCGGAAAGAGCACGGATAATATCCGGAACGGATACTTCCATGGTAACGTTCATACCACCTTTAAGGTCAAGCCCAAGGTTGATTTCGCGTTCGCGAACGTCTTTCAGAGTGTATTTTTTCAACAGGATGTTGTACACTGTGACATTCGCCATGGAATCGTTAAAATATTCCAGACGTGACTTTTGTATTGAATCATAAAGGAATTCCTGCTTCAGAGGATCTCCTTTTGCCAGTTTGGCAGCCATTTCTTGTACACCAGCAGTTGCGAAAGCATTAGCTCTGCGCGATTGAAAATAACTGACCAATGTAAATGACAGCTGAAACAGACAAACCAGGACAAATGTAATTGCAAAAAACTTTACGACGCCTTTATTCTGCATGAGTCAATAATTTAAATTTTTTAAGTTACGGAAAAACCGAAACAAGGATAATTTTACTTTTTTGAGGGTGCAAAATTAGAATATTAATTGGAAATAACCAACATAAAATATAAAGGCAGATAGAATGCATTATCAACAAAAAAACTTCAGCTCCTGTCGATTTAGAAATTCATAAACAAATGCTAAAGGCTTACATAGCGAATGTTTAGCCGTCCGGAAACTTTTGTTAACAATTAATTAATGTTAACGTAATACAGGGTTAACATACCTGGAATAGGATCGGTCTACTTTTGCTGACGAAAAATCAATAAATCATGAAGATGAAAAGATCTATCCTTACAATTGCAGCCGGCTTAATGACCGGAATGCTTTTTACTGGATTACATGTATCGGCACAGACAAATGCGGATACCCTGGCAGACAAAGTTTCAGCCATTCAGGAAAAAATTACTGGATTCGAAGACCGTTTAACCACCGATGAAGGAGATTTGTCAAAACTGACCAAAATCAAATTTTCCGGTTATATCCAGTCGCAGTACCTGCGGTATGAAAATCCTTCCAACTATCCATACAATACTTTCATGATTCGCAGGGCTCGTGTTAAATTAACCTACGAACCGGCGTCAGGAGTCGCTTTTACTCTGGAACCGGATTATCAGCCCAACAATTTCACATTAAAAAATGCATATGTTCAGTTGAACGATCCATGGCTGAAAACTTTCTCACTCTGGGCAGGGAAATTTGACCGTCCCGACTATGAAGTAGAGTATTCCTCCAGCAATCTCGAAGATCTTGAACGTTCAAAAGTTATAACCTCTCTTTATCCGGATGAAAAAGCTATCGGAGTTAAACTCGAAATCGCTCCTCCCAGAATTCCTTTGAAAATCCAGATTGCAGGTTTAAACGGCAACGAAGGACTGACATATTCCGATGCTGCCGGTAATGTTATCAATGCTCCTCAGCAGAATGGGGATTTCGATAAATATAAAGACCTGATGGCCCGGGTGACTTATGGCTTTAAACTCGGAAATTTCGGCGCTCTGAACATTGGAGCTCACGTATATTACGGAAAAGTAAAAGCCAACAGTTATGATGTCCTGAATTCCGATTATACGTATAATAAATCCATCAGCAATCCTGGAAACTCAGTGAAAAGAAATTGGGTTGGCTTTGAAGCACAGCTTTATATGGATGTACTGGGTGGACTTGCCCTGAAAGGTGAATATCTGGTTGGCGTAAACGGAACTCCCGGATATTATTCCACCACCTCCACGACTTCACAGTCAGTCAGCTCATCCAATGATACTCTGTTTGTCCGGAACATAACAACTACGGCAGTTTCAGCAAAGCCGGCTATTGAGAAGAATTTTATGGGCTATTATGTATATTTGATCAAAAACATCGGGAAACGTCACCAACTGGCTGTCCGTTATGATTATTATGATCCGGATACCAAAATCAGCGGCAAACAGATTGGTACGAATAAATATGCAGCAAACACTACCAATATTACAGATCATTATGATTATTCAGGATCCGCCAATGGAAATGTAATTGCAACGGATTCAAGGACAATTAAAACGGTTACAAATTCTCTTTCCAGTGGTACTGGCGATGTAGCTTATGGAACCTGGACAATGGCATACAGTTATTATTTTACCGATAATATCAAAGTGCAGCTTGCTTACTCTGTTCCCTTGAATGAAAAGGCTGGCAAAGTGGACGATAATGGAAACGGAAATGTAATATCAAAATATAATGTGAATAATATCGCCGGAGTACTTGATTACAGCAAGGTATTTCCGCAAAATACACTGACTCTCAGACTTCAGGTGAAATTTTAAGCAGATCTGATATATCATTAACAATATAATTTTTAAAAAATGAAAACATCAAAAAGAATT
Source organism: Bacteroidota bacterium (assembly GCA_030706225.1). GTDB lineage: Bacteria > Bacteroidota > Bacteroidia > Bacteroidales > FEN-979 > JAUZOW01. The sequence goes on from JAUZOW010000023.1 coordinate 19,208, forward strand.
TTCGGATCGGCATCATTAATAATGATTGCCATCATTGGGTTTGCCTTCATGCCGGCACCCAAAAAGATTACGGTGAAAGGATCGGATACTATGGTTATCCTGGCACAGAAATGGGCAGAAGTATACATGAAATCTAATCCTTCGGTTTCCATCCAGGTTACCGGTGGTGGATCAGGAACAGGAATTTCTGCATTGATCAATGGTTCAACGGATATTTGTAACGCCAGCCGTCCGCTGAAAAGATCTGAAATGGAAAAGCTGAAAGAACGTTATTCTACTTACGGAATTGAAATTCCCTGTGCAAGAGACGGCATCACGATTTTCCTTAATGAATCAAACAAAGTCAACGAACTTTCAATTCAGCAGTTAAGTGACATTTTTTCAGGAAAAATAAAGAACTGGAAAGATGTTGGAGGAGCGAATGCTCCGGTTAAGCTTTACGGTCGTGAAAACAGTTCCGGAACCTATTCCTTTTTTCAGGAAAATGTTGTGAAGAAAGATTATGCAACCAACTGCCAGACTTTGCCCGGAACCGCTGCAGTTGTCAATGCCGTTAAAAACGATAAAAACGGAATCGGATACGGTGGTGCCGCTTATTCGGTAGGCGTGAAACAGTGCAAAGTAAAAAAAGACGCCAAGTCCCCGTCTTATTTGCCTACCAGTGAAAATGTAAAAAACGGAAAATATCCTATCTCAAGGTACCTCTACATGTACATGTGCAATCGTCCGACAGGTGAAATAAAAAAATACATTGACTGGATTTTGAGTCCGGAAGGTCAGAAACTCGTAGTAGAAATGGGTTACTTCCCTGTGAAGTAAAAGCGATGTGTGATGGTTAAACTTAACGGGTTTCAGGGGCAGTACACTGGTACTGCCCTTTTTGAATAAAAAAAAGATAATGGATACCAAGATAATTTTTCCGGAAGATCGTGAATCTTTAAATTTGCATGAAACAGAAGAATCAACGGCAATGGATCCTCAGGGACAGAAAGACCCCAATGCATTTGTTTTTACTAAGGAATCACTGAAAAAGAAAATTCGTCCCAGTGAATTCCTTTCAGAAAAGCTGATCACAGGCGTCGCTTTTCTTTCCATCGCCATTATTGTTCTGATATTTTTCTTCGTGTTCCGTGAAGCGTTCCCGATTTTTACCCAAAAAGAAAAAAAGTCGGAAACTCAGGTTACAGCTGTCATTCCTGAAAAGTATGGAGACACTTCTTCCGGGAATACAGTTAAACCGGAACAATATGGTGCCGAAACCCCGACTCCAGAGAATAAAGAAGAAGGAAAAACTGAAATTAAGAATACCGGAAATGTGATTAAGCCCGAAAGATATGGTGTTCCGGAAGATTCGATTCAGGAATCCACAGGGGAGGAGGAATATACCGGAAGTGAAATATCTCAGTTGACGCCTGCAGAAACTTTTCATCTGAGCAGCCTTTTCGGTAAAGAATGGATGCCGGTGTCGGAGCGGCCCCGTTACGGATTGATTCCTTTGATTGTCGGTACTCTTAAAGTTACCCTTATCGCCATTCTCTTTGCTGCGCCACTGGCCATTTTAGCTGCATTGTTCTCTGTAGCTTTTGCACCGCACTGGCTCCGGGAAACAATCAAACCGGCTATTGAAATGCTTGCCGGTTTCCCTTCCGTAGTGATAGGATTTTTCGCATTAACAATCATGGCAACGGCTTTACAGGCTGTATTTGGATATGAAACCCGGTTGAACGCCTTTGTTGGCGGTATTGCTATGGCCCTTGCTGCTATTCCGATCATTTTCACTGTCACAGAAGATTCCATGAATGCCATTCCCGAAACTTATTCGGAAGCAAGCCTGGCGTTAGGAGCGACACGATGGCAGACAGCTTTCTTTGTTGTGCTTCCGGCCGCCACACCAGGTATATTTGCTGCGGTTTTGCTGGGAATAGGAAGAATTTTCGGAGAGACTATGATTGCTTTAATGGCAACCGGTAATGCAGCTCTGTTATCGGCAAATCCATTTGAGTCGGTCCGGACGCTTGCTGCTACCATTGGAGCGGAAATGGCTGAAGTGGTATTCGGAGATACGCATTACAGTGTTCTGTTTCTGATCGGGGCCTTGCTGTTCGTTTTCACCTTTGCTTTGAATGCGATCGCAGAATTTTATGTTAAAGGAAAATTGATGAAACGCTTTCAAGGGAAATTATCATGAAAACAAGTAAAAAAATTACCGGTGGCTTATTGATCGGAATTACAGGTTTTTCCGTTTTCCTGATCATCGCTATATTGATTTTTATGCTGGTAATGATCATTATCGGCGCTAAAGGAGAGTTTTCCTGGAAATTTATCACTCAATTTCCGCAAAACGGGATGACACAGGGAGGAATTTTCCCGGCCTTGTTCGGTACAGCATTGATGGTCATTATTATGTCGGTCGCTGCCGTTCCTTTCGGAACGATAACGGCTATATATCTGACGGAATATGCTCATGAAGAGTCAATTATCTCCAAATCAATCCGGTTTGCCGTTCGAACACTGGCTGTGGTCCCTTCTATCATTTTCGGACTTTTTGGACTGGGATTTTTTATCAAATTTATCGGGACCGGGATGGATAATATGTTCAATGCAGGTCAGCTGAAATGGGCTCAACCCAATATCCTCTGGGCTAGTCTGACCATGGCGTTACTTACATTACCTGTGGTTATCGTTTCTGTGGAAGAAGCGATCAAGTCGGTTCCCCGGGAAATGAGAGATGCCAGTCTTGCGCTGGGTGCCACGAAATGGCAGACAATCCGGAAAGTTGTAATTCCAGGAGCCCGTTCCGGAATTTTGACAGGAACGATCCTGGCGATTTCCCGCGGTGCAGGTGAGGTGGCTCCCATACTTTTTACAGGAGCCGCATATTATCTGGCAAAGCTTCCGACTTCACTCAGCGATCAGTTCATGTCGCTGGGCTATCATATCTATATTATGTCAACCCAGTCGACAAATGTCGATCAAACACTGCCTATACAGTTTGCAACCACACTGGTTTTGCTTTTATTAACATTTACATTAAATCTCAGCGCAATCCTTATCCGGGTTCGCTTAAGAAAAAAATAATGAAAGAATTAAAAATCGAAACACGGAATCTCTCATTTTACTACGGCAACAAGCTTGCACTGAATTCCGTTTCGTTTAATATGTACGCCAATCATGTGACGGCTTTGATCGGCCCTTCCGGATGCGGAAAATCCACTTTCCTCCGGACATTGAACCGGATGAATGACCTTATTCCCGGAACGAGGGTGGATGGCGAAATTCTGATCGACGGATTGAATATTTACGATAAAGATATTGATGTTGTAAATCTCCGGAAAAAGATCGGGATGGTCTTCCAGCGATCCAATCCTTTTGCCAAATCCATTTATGATAATATTACCTACGGTCCGAAAATCAATGGTATTCATAAAAAAGAAGTTCTGGATGAAATCGTTGAAAGTTCTTTGAAAAAAGCTGCCATCTGGGAGGAAGTGAAAGACCGGCTGGATCATTCCGCACTGGGACTTTCCGGAGGACAGCAGCAACGGCTTTGTATAGCCCGCGCTCTTTCTGTAAACCCGGAAATCCTGCTTATGGATGAACCCGCCAGTGCACTGGATCCTATCTCAACAGGCAAGATCGAAGAGCTTATCTTTGAATTAAAGAAAACATTCACAATTATCATTGTAACCCATAATATGCAACAGGCTGCCCGTGTGAGTGATTATACTGCATTTTTTTACATGGGAGAAATGGTCGAATATGGAAAAACAAAGAAAATCTTTACAACTCCTGATAAAAAACAAACCGAAGAATATATTACAGGTCGTTTCGGCTAAGACATTAAAAAACGACTAATCACATCAATACCTTTAAATTCAGAATTATGGAACGTCATTTTGAACAGGAACTGGATAAATTAAACCGGCGGGTCTTAAAGATGGCCGTGATGGCTTCCGATCAGGTTGGCAGAGCCATGGAAGCGCTTATTAATTGCGATACCGAACTTGCGGAAAATATAATAGAAGCAGACATTAAGCTGGATGAACTGGATGTCAAGATAGATAAACTCTGCCAGCGTATTTTTGCCCTGACTCAGCCGGTAGCCACTGATTTGCGGCTGATCATGTCAAGCCTGAAATTGAATAATGATCTTGAACGGATGGGAGACCTGGCGGTAAGTATAGCCAAGAAAATTGAAGGAATTTCAGGTTTCAAGGATATCATTGAGGAATTACATATTGATGAACTGGCTGTTTCAACGTCTAACCTTGTCAAGGATGTCGTTCAACTTTTAAATTCAAGACAAACGGTTCTGATCGGTGATATTTTTAATGCATCAAAGGAGATTAAGCAGAAAAACAGGGCAATTTCAAACCAGATCATCGAGAAAATGATGGAGAAATCGGATGTGGTGGTCGTCGCTACCAACCTTGTGATCATTCTGACTCATATTGAAAGAATCGCAGGTTATTGTTCAAATATTGCGGAATCAGTGGTATTTATTGTGGAAGGTAAGATTATAAAACATTCTCACAAAGGAGATAAAACCCAACCGTGATCTTTTCAGGGCTTTTTCAAGATAAAGGAAAAAGTACTGCCTTTCCCTAATTCACTTCTGACATTAATTCCAGAACCATGGGCTTCCAGGAAATGTTTGACAATGGCAAGCCCCAGCCCGGATCCTCCCTGTTCCCGGGAACGGCTCTTATCCACTCTGAAAAATCTTTCTGACAACCGGGGAATATCTTTGGTTGCTATCCCGATTCCATTATCCGTAATCTCTGTAAGTATCCCTTCCGGAAGATCCTTGAAAGAAACGCGGGTCTGGCCTCCTTCATTACTGTATTTAATCGAATTATCGATGAGATTGATCAATACCTGCCGGATACGTTCCTTGTCTGCAACAACAAGAAAAGGACGATTGGGATCCGCTTCGCAAATCAGCCGGATATTCTTATATCTTGCTTTGATCTCCAGCAGGTCGATTACTTCCTGGGTGAGAGCTGATATATCGATCCGGGTAAGACTGAGCTTCATTTCACCGCTCTCAAATTGTGAAATGGCTTCCAGATCCTGGATAACAGCAATCATCCGGTCGATGTTTTTTTCCGAACGCTTCAGGTACTCTTTCAGAATGGAGGGATCTTCCATTCCTCCTTCAAGAAGGGTTAGAATATATCCCTGAATATTGAAGAGGGGAGTTTTCAGCTCATGAGAAACATTGCCAAGAAATTCTCTGCGGTAAACCTCCATTTTCTTCAGTTCCTCGATCTGATCCTGCTGGTCTTTGGCAAGATGCATCACTTCATCAACTGAAGTTTTCCGGCGGAACAGGGAAATTTTCTTAAGCCAAGTATTTATACCCGACACCTTTAAACGTTTTTATATTATCGATTCCTAATTTTTCGCGAATTCGCCGGATATGAACATCAATCGTGCGATCTCCTACGATGACATCATTTCCCCACACGGTTTCAAAGATCTCTTCACGGGTAAATACCTTATCGGGCTTTGACATTAACAGGTTGAGCAGCTCGAATTCCTTGCGGGGAAGGATAAATTCTTCACCTTTTCGCAGTACAACGAATTTTTCCCGGTCAATTGTTATATCTCCGACGGTAAGCAGGGGAATAAAGGGTTCCGGTTCGGGCATCCTTCTTAAAAGAGCATTGATACGGCTCATCAGGACCCGGGGCTTTATAGGTTTTGGAATATAATCGTCTCCTCCTGCATCCAGTCCGGCGATTTGAGAAAAATCCTCGTTCCTTGCCGTCAGAAATGCGATCAATGTCCTTTTAAGTTCAGGGATTTTCCGCAATTCAACGCAGGTTTCAATACCGTCCATTCCCGGCATCATGATATCCAGGATGATGAGGTGTGGTTTCTCTTTTTTAGCGATTTGTAAGGCATCTTTCCCGTTATTACAGGTGATCAGGGAATAACCCTCCTTCCGGATATTATACCCTACAAATTCCAGAATATCCGGCTCATCATCTACGAGAAGTATTTTGTATTCAACCTTTTCCATGGTTTTTATATGCAAGGTGCTGGATTTAATCGTAAATTATAAACCGTAAATATATTCTGATTTCCGCTTCATCAAAA
>JAUZOW010000230.1 GCA_030706225.1 Bacteroidota bacterium
ATTTCATAAAAAGCATTACTGTATCTTCAATTTTCCAAATATTCTTAGTTAATCCCGCCTCCATGGCTTGCATTACTCCTAATGTTTTGTGAATCCGGAAAAAGTTATAGTGAATAAAATGTAAAGTCTGAAGTGTAAAACGTAAAATCTTAAGTCTAAAACGTAATGTGCAAAGTGCAAATTAAAATTGCACTTTGCACTTTGCACATTGCACATTGCATTTGAATGGGGGTACCCGGGGCGGGACTTGAACCCGCACGCCCGTGAGGGCACAGGATTTTAAGTCCTGCGTGTCTACCAATTCCACCACCTGGGCGAAGCATGTATGAGAGTGTGTTTTCGTACGCGTGTCATTAACTGCAATTTTACACTTTGCCGTTTACGTTTTACACCTTAATCCTTACACTTCACACTTTATATTCCAATACAAAAAAACCTCATTTTTCAGGTATGAGGCTTTTCTTTTTGAGCGGAAAACGGGACTCGGACCCGCGACCCTAACCTTGGCAAGGTTATGCTCTACCAGCTGAGCTATTTCCGCGTTTCAACTTTGAGGAGTGCAAAATTAATCAAAATTTTTATTTGTCAAAAAAAATCCCTCATTTTCCTATTAACTTCTTGATCTCATTAAGCTTCATCAAAGCTTCCACCGGAGTCAATGTATTAATATCCGTTTTCAGAATCTCTTCCTTGATCTGCAATAACGTCGGGTCATCCAGCTGAATAAAGCTTAACTGGAACCCTCCATCCTGAATCTGCCTCATCCTCGGCGAACCTTTCTTCCTTTCATCTTCCTTCGTCTCTCCTCCTTTCTTCTCATGTTCCACGTCATCGCCTTCCATCTTCGCCAGCATCTCATTGGCTCTCTCAATTACCTGCGGCGGCATCCCTGCCATCTTCGCCACATGAATACCAAAACTGTGTTCACTGCCTCCCGGCAATAACTTCCTCAGGAAAATCACCTTATTCTGGATTTCCTTAACTGAAATATGATAATTTCTTATCCGTGGAAAGATATTTGCCATCTCATTCAACTCGTGATAATGAGTTGCAAACAATACTTTGGGATGGAAAAGCGGATGTTCATGCAGAAATTCAGCAATCGCCCAGGCGATGGAGATCCCATCATAGGTACTGGTCCCTCGTCCGATCTCGTCCAGAAGGATCAGACTCCGGGTTGAAATATTGTTCAGAATGCTGGCCGTCTCATTCATTTCCACCATGAATGTGGATTCGCCGGATGCCAGGTTATCCGATGCACCCACCCGGGTAAAGATTTTATCCACAATACCTATTTCGGCTGAATCTGCCGGAACATAGCACCCGATCTGAGCCATCAGGACAATCAGACCGGTTTGACGCAGTAAAGCCGATTTACCCGACATATTAGGCCCGGTGATGATAAGCTCCTGCTGGGATTTATCATCCAGAAAAACATCATTCGAGATATAGGTCTCACCCTGCTTCATCTGCTGTTCAATAACAGGATGACGGCCTCCTTTGATATCAATGATATAAGAATCGTTAAGAGAAGGACGGGTATAGCTATTCTTCCCTGAAATTGTTGCAAAAGAAAGCAGGACATCCAGCCGGGCAAGAAGAAATGCATTCAGTTGAACCGGCTGAATATAATCGGCCAGAAATAAAACGAGGTCATTGAATAATTTCATTTCAAGTTCCAGGATCTTCTCTTCTGCACCCAGAATCTTCTCTTCATAAGTCTTCAACTCATCAGTCGTATACCTCTCCGCATTGACAAGCGTCTGCTTGCGATGCCAGTCATCCGGTACTTTATCCTTATGGGAATTGGTAACTTCCAGATAATACCCGAAAACATTGGTGTATCCGATCTTAAGCGAAGTAATGCCCGTACGTTCACTCTCTCTTTGCTGAATCTGTACGAGGTAATCCTTTCCGGAATAGGCCATATGCCGCAACTCATCCAACTCTGCTGAAACGCCATTTTGAATGATATTACCTTTCTGAGCCAGCGCCGGAGGATCTGGATTAATTTCTTTCGCAATCCTGTCACGTGCTATCGGACAGGGGTTCAACTGTTCACCAATCTTTTTCAGTCCCGGGTCGGTAGAATTCAGACATTCCTCCCGGATTGTTTCAATAATTTCAAGGGATTGCTGAAGATGAATCATCTCCCGCGGATTGATTCTCCCGACGGCTACCTTAGAGATCAACCGTTCAAGGTCCCCGATCCGCTGGATCCCCTGACGTAATTTCTCAGCCAGATCAGGATTTTCCAGAAAACGGGTAACCATATCGAGCCGTTCTTCGATCGGCTGCCTGTTCTTCAGCGGAAGA
>JAUZOW010000231.1 GCA_030706225.1 Bacteroidota bacterium
CGTCAGTCCGCTTTCAAAGGATAATCCCCGGTGGACATATGTGAAATTGTAGTTATGACATTTCAGGATCAATGCGATTTGTGCGCCGACGGTATTGTGAGTCGACTGTATGAATGAGGTCGGAGTAAGAAATTCTTCCTTATTCCGGATCATTGTGGAAAGGAATTTTTCCGTATCCTCTATACATCCCAGTCCGGTTCCGGTAATGATGGCATCCGGCATGTTCAACGCTGCGTCGGACAGACAGATTTTACTTGCAGTTACGCCCATCTTGATGATCCTGCTCATTCTGCGAACCATATCTCCCTGAATATATTCTTTATATACAGGGTCAATGACTTTCAGCATGGAATTTTCGGGTACCTTGATCTCTTCCAGAAAATGGTTGTTATTATAAGTCATCTGGGGAGAAATACTCCCAAGGCCGGTTATATAAACGGGATCCATCATTATTTTTCTGCTTTTGAAAAGATCAGTGTTGAGTTATTGCCTCCGAATCCGAAAGAATTGGACAGTACATGTTCTATTTCCATATTCCGGATAAGAGTGGTTACCGGCTGAATATTTATTTCTTTCATGGGTATTTTAAAGCGAAGGTTCGGGAAAATCACTTTCTGTTGAATTGCCATCATGCAGAAAACCGCTTCAACAGCTCCGGCGGCACCCAGCGTATGTCCGGTAAATGTTTTTGTTGAGCTGAACGGAGGCACTTTATTGCCAAAGATTTTTTCCAGGGCAATGCCTTCCGAGAGGTCATTATTTTGAGTTCCGGTTCCATGGACATTGATATAACTGATATCCTGCGGTTTTATTCCGCTCATGTCAAGAGCAGCCTGCATTGCCAGACAGGCTCCGTTTCCGTCAGGGGAAGAGGCGGTTTGATGATAGGCATCATTTGCATTGGCACATCCGGATAGTTCACAAAGAGCTTTCCGGTTTCTTTTCCGCATAGCTTCTTCGGATTCCAGAACCAGGAATGCTGCTCCTTCGCCTAAGGTCAGCCCGGCCCGCTCATCGTCAAAAGGTTTGCATCCGTTTTTATCCAGGATCATCAACGTGTTGAACCCGTTCAGAGTGAATTTGGTAAGGCTATCGGTGCCTCCGGCGATGACCCGTTCGGCTATTCCGCTTTGGATCAGCCGGGCTCCGAAAAGAATAGAATTGGCAGAAGAAGAACAAGCTGTACTTATGGTTGTGATAAAACCTTTGAGTCCGGTATATTCGGCAATCCTCTCCGTACTATCACCACAATCGTGGTTTACAATATCGATGAGACGACCTTTGCTGTTATTGTCGAGAAACTGGCTGTAAAAATTCTCGCTCCGGTCCATTCCGCCTACTGTTGTGGCAGAGACCAAACCGGCTTTTTTAATTTCATCCGGATTAAGTCCGGCATCAAGGATGGCTTCCCGTGCTGCCATAATCCCGAGAATCGCCGTACGGGTGAGGTTTTTCTTTCCTTCTGCTCCGAGGAGTGTTAAAAGTTGAGGAGTTGTCAACTTGACTTCTGCAACAGGGATCTTGCCTTTATGGATAGTATCCAGCAAAGTGATCTCTCCAATGCCGGTCTTTTCCGAAAGCAGGGATTCCAGATTTTCTTTTTTGTTATTGCCAATGGAAGAGATAATCCCGGTTCCGGTTACAAAGACGCGTTTGTTCATTCGTGGATGGGGTTTTATCGTGGTTATTCTTTCTTGATCTGAAAACAAAGGTAAAAGAAAAAAAGATTTTCCCTCGCTGTTGAAAGGGATGGAATGAAAAGAGCAAAAAGGGATGTTCAGGCAATGGAAACCAATATCAGCGAATAATGCGTGTCGCGGGTACTGTTCAGAATGAGGATATGTTCCGGAGATATTGGTGGATAATCCTGAAGCATAATCGTTTTGGGAATTGTTTTGCTTTTTAGGATTCGTGTGGCAAGCCAGAGGGCAAAACCGGAAGCGGTTGAATATTCTCCGCAAAGATGTTTGAACCAGGCAAGGGGAACACCGGGGAAAATAGAACCGGCAAGTTCATGATAACCTTCATCTGTCGTGGCATTGCCGTTTATACCTGTGATCAGAAGGCCGATATTTCCGGGTTTCAGGCCATGTTCATCCAGGAAACCGGTAATATTGGCTTCAAGCTCTTTTTTATCTGTTGGATGGAAAATCGTTTTGACTCCCTGAAGGCGTGCATAGGAATGATCATTCTTATTCTTTGAAAGAACAAAATAGGAAGAACCTTCACCCGCCAATGTTCCC
>JAUZOW010000232.1 GCA_030706225.1 Bacteroidota bacterium
TAATCGAGGAGGTTGGGAGATAATGCTGTATTCACATTTGCAAGATGACTATTTATCGATGTATTGATCTGCAACAAGTTATTATAATGTCCTTTGTTTTTTGCTTTTACAGCTTTGGACTGCAAGTGCGACATAAGCTCAAATGAATTCATTTTAGCTTTTTCAAGTTTCGTTTGGAGAGTCAGCGATATTGACTTTCTGATCAGTGTATTGATCTGTGAAGGTCCTGTTTGCGAACCTGCAGTTGCCAGTTCCTTCTGGACTTTCTCCAGTTCCGAAAGGATAGTCTTTGTTCCCGAAATTGTACTCAAAAGCATCGCCATTTTCTGTTGCGGATATTCCGGAAGATCAGGATTCACGTCACTCCAGATCTTTTGCGTTTCAATTTCCAGATAAGTAATATATTCCTTTGACTCCTTAATCGCATCAGAACATTGTGTTTTTGTATTTTCAATCCAGGTAGCATTTGCAGAAGAAAGACCCGTATATCCTTCCCAGTACCTGACTTTACTTTGGATCTCACGAATACTGCCATGGACACTGTCGACATGTGTTACCTGTTTTTCATCAAACGCAGTGAATACGATCAATGCGCCGGCAACAAAGCTGGCAAAAGCAGTCCCCATCTTGATGAACCACCAGAAAATAGCGTAATAGCTTCCTTCCGACCGATGACCGGTTTTTACTTCATCTTCATCGCAGATATCTCCTACCATGGAAGATCCCAGCGTAAAGAAAAACAGCATACCGGTAGAAAGCAAAATTGTAGGGATTATTATCAGATAAGGGATCTGGGGATTGTAACAAAATATCTTGGAAATCTGCGCCAGACACATCAGCGCCATAGCGATCATCAGGGTATTCCTTTTTCCTATCTTTGGGCTAATCCAGTTGAGGGGAAATACAGCCAGAACACCGGTTATCGCCCAGACGGTTCCGTTGATCCCGAGCATCGTGGCACCTGCCACTTTATCGCCTCCGAAAACATAGAAGATCGGGATATAAGACCCGAGAAGATTCACGAAATTAAAGCCCATCGCCAGCGTGAATACGGTCAATGTCAGCATCACGAAGTTCCTGTTGGTAACAACAATCTTCATATCCTTCCAGAAATGTGTCTTTTTCTGCTTCGCAATATGGACAAATCCCGGTTCCCGCAGTTTGAAGAACCACCAGACCGACAGGGGTATCAGCAGGCAAGCAATCATGATGGAAACATATCGCATACCGTCGGCTTCATTTCCTCCGGTTCCTTTAAAGATTTCCATATTAGCCAGGGCAAAAAGCCATGGAGTGCTCATGGCAAAAAGGTTACCGATAAAGCTCTTTGCACTGAACAGACGGGTCCGCTCATTATAGTCGGTCGTCATCTCCATGCCCAGAGCGCCGTGAGGAATCTCAAAAATATTGACTGAGGTAAAAAAGAGAAGAAGGGCAAAGAGAATATAAGAAAGCTGAAACCAATGGAAACCTGTATCCGACGGGAACCATGCATGGATCATGCTCCCCTTGGGAATCCACCACATGACGACAAAATTTAGGGCAACCAGAATTCCGCCGATCAGCAGGTAAGGACGGCGGCGCCCCCAACGGGTACGTGTATTATCCGACAAATGACCAATAATGGGATCGGAAACGGCGTCCCACAAACGAGGTATGATCATGATGACTCCAAGCCAGAAAGCACTAAGCCCCAGACTTATGTTCCCCATCAAACCGACAAGTTGCCCGGCAATGTTAAAAAGAGCTACAGGAATGATACCACCGGAACCATACGCCAGAAGCTGGAAAAAAGGTATATGACTTTCCTTTTTTTGATCAGGGACTATCGTCTCTTTTTGATTTTTCATAGATTTCACAACAGTTTTACTTAGTATGTAATCACAACCTCCGCGGGAAATTCACGAACCGTTATTTCCTTTGCCGTATAGTCCGCTGTCTTTCCCCCGTTAACCATAACGGATTCAGGCAACTTCGATTCATTAAAATTCCTGATCTTTATCCCGTTTGCAGGAAGCTTTACATTTCCGGTAATGGAAAACCGGTATGTATGGTGATCTTTTTTTATCGAATAAGATATCTCTCCATAGTAAGTGGGAAGATTTTCCACCGACATTCCACCCGGTGAATCAATCCAGTCCTGGTAAAGGCCAGAAGCCAACACAAGCGACTGATCATATTCATTTTCATAAACGAACATCGAACGGATGGCATTGATAAAATCACTGCCAACCCA
>JAUZOW010000233.1 GCA_030706225.1 Bacteroidota bacterium
AGGTCGAGGATATTTATTCCTCCGGTTCTACCGGGTTGCATGGGCGAAAGCGGATCTGCCGGGTCGCGGATCAGGATTTTCATCCAGGGAGGCGACTGATACTGCCCGTTACCACAGGAGAATGCCTGGGAAAGCAGTTCCGCCATGCTATATTCGGAATGGATGACAGGAAGGCTGAATGCTTCTTTCAATTGTCCGTGCAACTCTTCCCGGATCATCTCTCTTCTTTTCCCTTTCATACCCCCTGTTTCCATGACAATAACATTCTTCAGAGGCATGGGGAATTGTTCGGCCAAATCCAGCAAAAGATAGCTCAGTCCGATTAGAATGGCTTTTTTGCCCGAACCAGAAATCTTTTGAAGCTGTTCAGCCAGAACCGGAAACCGGTCGCCATAAAACCCTGAATCCTTCTCCCGGCTTGTTTCAATCCAGTCGTTTACCATAAAAATCAGCGAGGAATCAGGATTATCTTCCGGTGAAGGCATGAGCCCAAAAACCGTATAATCCATCGGAAGACCGTAAAATAGTGAAAAGCTCTTTCGTAAAGAAGTCCTGTAAATGTCAAGATCCGCAACCAGATGGCGGCTCCTTGAAATTCCTGTAGTTCCGCTGCTCAGAAAAATCTTTTCCGGTCTTTTCCCTTCCGAAATGAAATCATGGATTTTAAAAAGAGAGATCGGAATGCAGGGTATCTGTGAAAAATCATGAATATTGATGGGATTAATTTTCAGTTCATCAACAAATTTCCGGTAAACGGGAAGATTCCGGTACTGGAACTGAAAAATCCGTAACGCTGCATGGTTAAATTCATTCAGATCACGGATATTGAAAAAGGTTTCTTCCGGATTCATTTTTCTGCTTTCCCGTCAATTATAAAAAATAGTAATTTTGCCACGGATCTTGAGACAAAGTTCGCAAAGAATTTGAAAATACACTTATCTCTCCCGGTCAAAATGAAAAACCTGCTGATTTTTTCTGCTCTTCTTTCCATTCTGTTTTTACCGGGATGCCTGAAAAAAGAGAGTTACCCTGATGTTCCCCAGATCGGATTTCTGGGTTATGAGAATGTTTTTGATAGTGGATCTTATGCTACGAGGGGCATCTTTATGATTTCTTATACTGACGGGGACGGGGATATCGGACTTTCAGGTGGAGACACACTGGCTCCCTATAATAAAGTGGGAGATTATTATTATAACCTGGTGATCAGGTATTACGAAAAACAAAAGGGAGTTTTTCAGCTGGTTCAGACCGATCCTCCCTTTAGTGCAAGAATCCCGCTGCTTTCGAAGCTGGGTGAAAGAAAAGCAATAAAAGGTACTATTACAGATACTCTTGTACTTAATCCCAAACCTGTGTATGATACGATCCGGTTTGAAATCTTTATATATGACCGTGCACTGCATAAGAGTAACGTGGTCACTACTCCGGTGATCGTTACCAGGCGGCATTGATGAGCGATGGATAGACTATATTCAAACAGAAGATATATTATTATCGGGCTTTTCCTGTTAATCGGACTGGTTTTTGCCGTCCGCCTGACTTATGTCCAGCTCATTGCCGATAAATACATCCTTTCTTCCAATAATAATGTCCTGCGATATATCACGCAATACCCGGCGCGTGGGCTTATTTACGACCGGAACGGGAAGCTTTTGGTACAAAATGAAGCGGCATATGATTTAATGGTAACACCGCACCAGGTTAAAAACCTTGACACTGCGGAGCTTTGCAAGTTGCTTGGAATCACTAAAGCGGATGTTGACGAACGGATGCAAAAAGCACGGATCTATTCACCTTACCGTCCTTCTGTGTTTGAATCCCAGATCAGCCGTGAGAATTACGGATACCTTGAAGAAAAGTTGTTTCGCTTTCCGGGATTTTTTGTTCAGCCAAGGACTCTGAGAAAATACGTTTATCCCGTTGCTGCTCATACCATGGGATATATTGGTGAAGTAAACCAGGAAATTCTCGACAAAGACAAGTATTACCGGGCCGGAGATTATATCGGTATCAGTGGCATCGAAAAATCCTATGAAGATATTCTGCGTGGCCGGAAAGGAATGAAAATCAGGGTTGTGGATGTTTTCAACCGCGACAAGGGAAGCCTCCAGAACGGGAAATACGATACTGCTGCCTATGCGGGAACCGACCTTTATTGCTCACTTGACGTGGATCTCCAGACATACGG
>JAUZOW010000234.1 GCA_030706225.1 Bacteroidota bacterium
GACTTAATTATAGAACTTCTCCGGATCGAGGTCGCTGTACTTCTTTTTTCCTCTGAGAAAGTATTCAAAAACAATATTTTTCTGATAAACCTGCCGCATCGGTTCGTGAGGAAGCTTTTCTCTTTTGGCTTTTATCAAACCCAGATTTCCGTAAAAGTTGAAATGCGCTTTCGAAACCGCGAAGAAATCCTTGAATCCAGCCGTGATGAGAAATTTCATAGCTGCAATGCCGTCGAGGAACAACCGGGTGGCAAAGACCTTAAACAACATATGGTCCGGCAGGTTCTTATAAAGAAGGTAAAAATTATTCCGGAAATTATAATACGTCTTTCTCCACGACACCTTGGGAAGGGTTCCACCTCCGATATGATAAACCAGGGAGCCAGGACAATACATGATCTTATAACCCAGGTTTTTCAGTCGCCAGCAGAAATCGATCTCTTCCATATGGGCGAAAAAATCCTCATCCAGTCCGCCCAATTCATGAAAAAGCCTGGCTCTTACGAACATACATGCTCCTGTAGCCCAGAAAATCTCCAGTGGGTCGTTATATTGTCCTTTATCTTCTTCAAGCGACAGGAACATACGTCCGCGGCAGAACGGGTATCCGTATTTGTCGATAAACCCGCCGGCAGCTCCTGCATATTCAAACTTATCCCGTTCAAAAAACGACCGGATCTTAGGTTGGCAGGCAGCGATCATCGGATCTTTCTCCATCATGGAGATCACCGGCATGATCCAGTTCTTCGTCACTTCGATATCCGAGTTCAGTAACACGTAGTACTCTGCTTCAACCTGTTTCAGTGCAGTATTATACCCTTTGGCAAACCCTTCATTTTCGGGGTTAATAATAACACGGATCCCGGGGAAAGCAGAATGTAGGTAAGAAACGGAATCATCCGTAGAAGCATTATCGGCAACAATGATTTCGGCATCATTCCCGGTATGTTCTACAAGAACAGGCAAAAACTGTTCAAGGAATTTCTTTCCGTTCCAATTTAGTATAACAACGGCAACCTTCACGATAGCTGATGAGTTGATAGGTGTGGTATAACCGGGTAAAAATAATAAAAAAAAACTGAAATGGTACAAAAAGGTTTTTTTGTACACCTCAACCGCCCTTTCGCCCTCAACCCCCTGACCCCCTTCTCCCAGAGGAGAAGGGGGCTGGGGGGTTGAGGTCCACACCTTTAGTTCGGCAGATCCCAGTAATCCTTTGCAAATCCTCCCCAGTTATTCAGCTGGTCATTATCCTGGACATTCGACGGCGAATACGTTCTGCCCTGGAGATCGATCATCCAGTGTGGATTGTTTACTTCGCCGATAGCGTCGGAATGAAGCAGGAAAAAGTCGCTGGTGACCATATCGGGAGAGTAAAAGACAAACTTACGGTTCCGCTGGTTGTTATTGGTCATTGAATAATATTGCCAGATTTCGTAGGGATAGGAGTTGGGTTCATTGTACTGTGTCGAGCGGACATTGGGTGCGCCATATTCGAGATATACCCTTCCGCGATCCGTCTGATATCCTTTTTTGATCTTGGTGCCGAAGTTAGCCTGGGCTTTATCTACCTGAGCTTTATAGGCAATCCACGCTTTTTCAGGGTTATTCGGATCGCGCCGCAGCCAGAATCCCAGGAAATACTCCTGCATGCTCTTCAGATCGGATGTCTTCAGTGCATTCTTGATGAAAGCCCGTTCAATCCCGGAAGAGATAGGGAAGGTGCAGCTGATGTATTCCCGCAAGCTGTCGAGATTGATGATCCTGTCGACAAAAGTGTTAGCCGGCGAGTTGGTAAGCATTTCCGTATAGCTGATCTGAGCAGTGGGGTTGCTGCGCTGGAAGAAGACCTTTTTGGTTGCAATCACTTCATTGTTCGGGTTCCGGGCTTCCACAACGATATTATAATTACCGGTAGGCAGGCTATGGATGTTGAATTCCGCCAGAACTACATTCACCGGGCGGGCAGTCTCCTTACGGATCCGTGCCATGTCGGGGAACTGGATATTGTTTTCAAAGCTTTCCACATAGTAGCTCAGTGCAAATTTCTGACCATCACCTACCGACTTGTCGATATTGTAAAGTTCACAGTAAAAGCTCAGCTTTTCTTCCGTAACCGGGAAAAAGTTGTAAACGTACGGTACCAGGTCATAGC
>JAUZOW010000235.1 GCA_030706225.1 Bacteroidota bacterium
AACGGGACCACGACAAATATTCCCCCCTCCCGGAAGGATCATTTTTTGCAAGGAAACCATTTCATGGGAGGGGGCCAGGGGGAGGGAACGAAAGAAGTCGTGACAGGTGACGATCGTGACGCGTGACGCGAAAGATAACAAGAAACCGCAATCCCCGGAGGGAATCTCTTGAATACTCGAATACTCGAACAATCGAGGGAAGAAGTAGAGCTCCCTCTTACTTCAAAAATCGAGTAATCGAGTAATCGAGTAATTAAAAATGGGTCCTGTGTTACAAAACGTATAAAATTTCATATATTTGTGTCCTCTAAATCAATGGATGTTTAAATTTAATTCGGATCTTGTAATGTAAGCAATCCCGGGTATTCTTCCCAGGGTTGTATCTTTTTATTCTCCGGAAGGTTCCTTCCGGAGGTTCTCATATTTATTTTTCAGAATCAAACAGGGTGAGACGGTTTTGTCATTTCAGCCCTCAATAAGAACAATTAAAAGTTAAACATCATGAGTCAAGAAAATAAATCCATTCACGAATTCGATTTCAATATAATCTGCGAATATTTTTCAGGAATTGAACGGCAGGGCCCGGGGAGTCCGGAGGTGACCATTAAAGCGCTGAGCTTTATCGACAATCTCACGAATGAGTCCCGAATTGCCGATATAGGATGCGGGACAGGCGGGCAAACTATGGTCCTTGCGCAAAATGCTCCGGGGAAAATCACATGCATCGACCTGTTTCCCAAATTTATAGACATGCTGAATGAAAATGTGCGCAAACGAAACCTTCAGGACAGAATACAAGGAGTAGTAGGTTCCATGGATAATCTTCCGTTCCGGGATCATGAACTGGACCTCATCTGGTCGGAAGGAGCTATTTACAACATCGGTTTTGAGCGCGGGCTGAAGGAATGGAAAAGATACCTGAAACCCGGAGGTTATATTGCCATTACAGAATCCTCGTGGTTTACGGAGGAAAGACCCGATGAGATCCAGTCATTCTGGAACGATGCTTATCCCGAAATCGACACGATACCCAATAAAGTCGCCCAGATTCAGAAAGCAGGATTTATCCCGGTCGCTAACTTTATTCTCCCGGAAAACTGCTGGATGGAACATTTTTATCATCAACAGGTAGAAGCACAAAGAATATTCCTGCAAAAGTACAAAGAGAATCCAACCGCCATCGACCTCATAGAAAACCAGCGACATGAAGCTCTTTTATATTCAAAATACAAAGAGTATTATGGCTATGTTTTCTATATCGGCAAAAAAATCTGAACAGGAATAAAAGAAGGTGACAGGGGGTTGAGGTGATCGGACTTTGTTGCTATGCCGCGAGTTGATTCATGGTGCTTTCATTTGCTAACAGTAACTTTGGAATCTTGAAACGTAATTCCTTTACTATATCGCGACAATCTTATATTCCCCAGGACCGGCCTGAAAAGAGATCCTTCCGTTCTGATAGGTAAATGTATAGACATGCTTCCCATTGACTTTGATTTTTTCCGGATTGTCGCCGGGAACGATGATTTCTGCCGAGGTATTTTCCGGTACCTTCACATACAGATCGAAGGCGCCTTTATCGTCAATATTCCATTCAACGCGGATGGCTCCAAACGGTGTCGGGACCGTTCCTTTAGCCCATTTCAGGTCGCAAGGATTGGGTTTGACCGAGAATTGCTTCCAGCCTCCGGAAACGGGTTCCACACCCAGCACTTTCTGCGGAAGCAGCGCCGTGGGACCGGATGACCAGGCATGAGAAGTAGATGCGATCTCATTGGGCCATTTCCCGATGTCCCAGGCTTCATGCCATCCGCCGTTAAACAGCGGCAACTTCATCTGATCTCCCCAGTATTTACGGATGTAATCGAGCGACCATTGAGGTCTTTCATCAAACATGGAATACAACAGGTAGTATGAAAAAGCCTGTTCACTGCTACGGTTCATGGCCGCCACTTTTTCAACCAGTACGGGTTTGTCGGCCGGATCCACGAGGCCATACAGGATCGCGTAGACCTGGGTTTGCTGGCTGCATTTTTCGCTTCCGTAACTGTCGAGGTAAAGATGATCTCCGGGCGACCAAAGCCATTTCCGGATATT
>JAUZOW010000236.1 GCA_030706225.1 Bacteroidota bacterium
ATAACTTCTGTCATTTTCGGAAGATCATACTTACAGGTAAGGTTCCAGTCTTTTTTTGCTTGAGAATCATCGATGCTGGCAGGCCAGGAATCTGCAATAGCCTGACGGAAATCGGGTTTATATGTGATTTCAAATTCGGGCATTAATTTCTTGATTTCTGCAGCAATTTCGCGCGGGGTAAAACTGATTCCTGCCATGTTATAGCTGCACCGGAGTGAAAGTTTTGAAGCATCAGCTTCCATAAGATCAAGGGTAGCTTTAATAGCATCTGCCATAAACATCATGGGCAGCGGGGTTTCAGGACCGAGGAAGCATTCATATTTTTTCTGACGGATTGCTTCATAAAAGATTTCAACTGCGTAATCGGTTGTTCCGCCACCGGCTTCCGTTTTGTAGCTGATCAAACCGGGATAGCGGACGCTACGGGTATCCACTCCGAATTTATTATGATAATATTCAATCCACCGTTCACCGGCAAGTTTGCTGATGCCATAAACCGTATTGGGATCCATAATGGTAAACTGAGGAGTATTGATACGGGGAGTAGAGGGGCCGAAAACAGCAATAGAACTTGGCCAGAATACTTTGTGTAATTTATTATCACGGGCAACTTCAAGTACGTTCATCAGACCATTCATATTGATCTGCCATGAAGGGAGAGGTTTTTTTTCAGCATTTCCGGAAAGGATAGCTGCGAGATGATAGATCTGAGTGATGTTGTAACGGCTGACTATTTCATGAAGACGATGAGCATCCAGAACATCAAGTTTTTCAAAAGGCCCTGATTCCGAAATATCCTTATTCGGAACACGGATATCTGAAGCAATAACATTGGAGTCTCCATGCATTTTGCGCAATTCCAGAGTAAGTTCAGAACCAATCTGTCCGGAACATCCTATGACTAAAATCTTTTCCATTATAAGAGAGTATTGAAATTTTTATATGCAAAAGTAGCAAGTTATTTTCAAACAGGCAGATTAATATTACGGTTTTATCTTCGTCTTCTGAATGTTAAAATATTCCTATTTTTGATGTTTGAATATGAAACGAATGGAATCGAATCTCTGGATTTATAATACACTTACCCGCAAGAAGGAAAAATTTGAGCCGCTGAATCCTCCTTTTGTGGGTATTTATGTTTGTGGACCTACAGTATATGGAGATCCGCATTTAGGACATGCAAGGCCGGCGATTACTTTCGACCTGGTTTTCCGTTATCTGCTTTTTCTTGGATATAAAGTGCGCTATGTCAGAAATATAACGGATGTCGGGCATCTGGAAAATGACCTGGATGAAGGAGAAGATAAAATAGCTAAGAAAGCACGCCTGGAACAGCTGGAACCTATGGAAGTTGCCCAATACTATTCCGACCGGTATTTTCTTTACATGGATGCGATGAATGTCAGGCGTCCCAGTATTGAGCCGAGGGCATCCGGCCATATTCCGGAACAGATCCATGCTATTGAAAAAATCCTGGATGCCGGATATGCATATATTGAAAACGGCTCTGTATATTTCGACGTTGTCAAATACGATTCAAAATATCATTACGGTAAGCTCAGCGGCCGTAAGCTGGATGATCTGATCTCAAACACCCGTCAGCTGGAAGGTCAGGAAGAAAAACACAATCCTGCTGATTTTGCCCTTTGGAAGAAAGCGCAGCCTGAACACATTATGAGATGGTCGTCTCCCTGGAGCGATGGTTTTCCCGGCTGGCATCTGGAATGTTCGGTCATGAGTTGCAAATACCTGGGTGAACAGTTCGATATTCACGGTGGAGGAATGGATCTGCTTTTCCCTCACCATGAATCCGAAATTGCCCAATCACGGATCATTACAGGTCACGATTCCGTGAAATACTGGCTTCACAATAATATGATCACCATCAATGGACAGAAGATGGGGAAGTCACTTGGGAATTTTATCACCCTGGAACAGTTTTTTACCGGCAACCACCCGTCGCTTTCCCAGCCGTACAGTCCGATGACAATCCGCTTTTTTATCCTTCAGGCTCATTATGGAAGCACGCTTGATTTTTCAAATGAAGCCCTTCAGGCAGCTGAAAAAGGATTAAAAAAGCTGATG
>JAUZOW010000237.1 GCA_030706225.1 Bacteroidota bacterium
TTATATGCCACAAAGGTTTATCTGGTCAGGACTGCAAACGTACTACGATTTTATTCAGTTCCTGGAACAATGTAAATCCGGCAAACACGAAATGATTGATCCTGATTTCAAGTTCAATATTTTTGCGTATTCAATTGGTGGACTTCTGGCAGAGATTCTGAAACTTACGAATTATAAAGGTTATTTCGACGATGTAAAGATTTGTCTTTTTTGCAGCGGCGCAGTTTTCAATCGCTTATCCCCTGTTTCGAAATTCATCCTCGACAGCGAAGCCAATGTCGCTCTGTATTCATATCTCGTCGAACATTTAGACAGCTTTTTAAAGCACGATCGAAACCTTCATCATTATATTGAAGAAGACCACATGGAAGGAAAAGTATTCCATTCTATGCTGGATTACCAGAAAATGAGGGAGTTTCGTGAAGATCTGTTTAAAAAAGCCGAAAATTATTTTTATGCCATCGCACTAAAGAAAGATGCCGTGATCCCTCCGGTAGAAATCATCAATACCCTGCAAGGTGCTTACCGGAATATTGCCATTAAGGTGGATGAACTGGATTTCGATCATCATTATAACCATGAAATGCCCTTTCCGATAAATCATAAAGAAGCGTCACTGATCGAACGGAATTTCAACATAGTATTTGATAAAGTCGGGAATTTCCTGATGGATAATTCGTAAATCCAATGGCATTTCAAATTTAAAGAAGACTCACCTGAATATTCTTTAAATAATTTTCTTCCAGTACTTTCGTGATCCTTCTGATAATATTCTTTCTGTCTTCCATTTCAACAGGAAGATTGGGATCCTGGTTAGCTTCATTGATGCGGGTTCCAATTAAAAAATCGATATGATCTGATTCAAAAATCAAACGGACAATGTCTCCGTCGGGGGTTGAGGGAAGCTTTTCGGGAGTAACTTCTTTTTCCAGAAGATCAGCAACAGAACTCAGGGTAAGAATGCCCTCCGTGACGAGGTCAATTCCATCCATGCGGGCTGCCGGAGGAATTTGGTTGATGGGGCTGCCAATATCCATGATCAATGTCCGGTGAAGTTCACGGGAAATAATCCTTGAAGTCGTTCCTCCGCAAATAATCTTTTTCCCGGGATAATTCATTATGGCATCAGCCAGATAAGAATCTTTATCCTTATTGTATGGAGGCCCGGAGCAGATCAGAAGATTCCGGGGCTGGCGGATATAAATGACAGCACAGGAAAGATCATCTTTGGGAGTATAATTATCGTTATGTACGGCGTGCTTCACAACAAGCTTTGAAAGTAAATAAGCAGAAATATCCGGTTGTTCCTTTAATACATCCTTTATCAGACAGATCACTCCTTCCCTTCCCCAACCTGATGGATAGAGTTCCTGACTCATTCCGGAATGGGTTATACCATTACTGAACAGGATCAAACGGTCATTTCTGAAAAGATGGATATGGGATATCAGTAATGTGCGCCCAGCTTGGGGTTCCTGAAGAGTGATTTTTTCTTTGGCTATCTCTATTTCCTTCCCTTCCCTGAAAAGAATATACGCGGGATTTTCAAATTCCACAAGAGTTAAATCGCCATTATCATCCCCATCAACCAGGGTGAAAGTTGCATAGCTTCTTTTCCGGAAACTATCAACAGGGAGAGTATTCAGAATGGAAATGGCAGAATGGATGACGGGTTCATTCCGGAGACAAAAATTCATAGACATGGAAGCGGTCATGGTACTGAGAACATTGGCTTTAATCCCGGTTCCCATGCCATCAGAAAGAACGGCTACATAACGGTTTTCACTTTTAATCTTCCGGGAAAGAAATACATCCCCGCAAACCGGGCAACCGGATTTGTTTTCCTGTGATACACCGACCTCGACGAAAGAATTTTCTTTATGCCCGAAA
>JAUZOW010000238.1 GCA_030706225.1 Bacteroidota bacterium
GGCTTTCCTTCACGGTTTTTCTTCGACCGGAGCCTGCTTACCGCATATTCATCCTGCGCATTACAAGCAAGATGAAAACCTCCAACACCTTTCATGGCAATGATTTTCCCCTCTCTCAGCATCTTCCATATCTCACTGACAATAGTGTCGGTATCTTCAATAATACGATCTTCTCCTTTCCAGAGAGAATAATGCGGACCGCATTCATTGCAGGCGACCGGCTGAGCATGAAACCGCCGGTCATGTATGTTTTCATATTCCGACCGGCATCCGGCACACATGGGAAAGGATTGCATGGTCGTCATCTCCCGGTCATACGGAATATCCCGGATAATCGAAAACCGGGGTCCGCAAAGGGTACAATTCACAAAAGGATAATGGATACGGTTCGGCTGGCTTTCCATATCACGTAAACATTCATCACAAACGGCAATGTCCGGGCTTATGCCTGTGATCTTCGGAGATATATTGCTGCTCCGCAGAATACGAAAATCCTCAAATCCGGTATACGGGATTTCTTCCGGATAAATATTTTCAATGCGGGATGCACGGGGAGCTTTCCGTTGTATCATTCCCATAAATGCCATCAGTACACTCTCTTCCCCGCTGATAAAGATTTCAACCCCCTCGTTTGTATTCTCCACAGTACCCGTCAATCCTGTCTCCTGAGCAAGATGGTATATGAAGGGACGGAAACCTACTCCCTGAACAATTCCGGTTACCAGGATATGATAGCTCTTTTGCATAAACAAGAGGGCTTTCTTTTTACTCATTAAAAATAATGAAAAACTGGACTTTTCCCTTTATTTGTCTTATATTTATCTTTTAATCTGCTACTTGACTTTTCCGGTGATGAA
This sequence comes from Bacteroidota bacterium, assembly GCA_030706225.1. Taxonomy (GTDB): domain Bacteria; phylum Bacteroidota; class Bacteroidia; order Bacteroidales; family FEN-979; genus JAUZOW01. The sequence goes on from JAUZOW010000238.1 coordinate 858, forward strand.
AAACACGCAAAGATGCAAACTTCAGGGTCAACAGGGGTTTTCTTCTATAACCGGCCGGATTTTTCAACCGATCTTTTGGATTACCGGGAGTTGATAAATTATGCCCGCAAATTTCCTATCGTTCAAGGGATCTGGCAATTAACCGATTTTGCCTGGAATGAAGAAAACATTATCCGGAAAATCCGTGAAAACAACCTGGAAAGGATTGTGATAGCAGGTTCTTTTCCGGGAATTGTAAAGACTTTATTCACCAAAGCCATGTCTAATGCCGGAAAAGATCCCCTGGAAGTGTGGCTTGCCGGTTTTGACGAAAAGGTGATCTGTACATCCGGGGATATGAATGGGGCCCGGTCAATGCTTGCCTGTGCAATAGAAGGAATATCCTATGAATTGGCAGCTGTTCCGGAGGAGAACCCCGTAAATCCTGTAACTCTGGTAATCGGTGGTGGAATAGCCGGAATTCAGGCATCTCTGGAAATCGCGGCAAGCAATAACCGGGTCTACCTGGTGGAAAAAACGGGAACCATCGGCGGCAAGATGGCCACTTTCGACAAGACCTTCCCTACACTGGATTGCGCCGCCTGCATTCTGACTCCAAAAATGGTGGAAGTCAATCAAAACCCGAATATTAAGCTGATGACTTGTTGTGATGTGAAGGATGTTTCCGGCGAACCCGGCAACTATAAGGTCAGAATCCTGAAACGATCCAGGAAGGTCAACGTCCAGACCTGTATCGGCTGTGGTACCTGCGCTGAAAAATGCCCGGTCCAGGTTCCCAGTGAATTCGATTCAGGAACTACCCTTCGGAAAGCTATTTATATCCCATTTCCTCAGGCAGTTCCAAATAAATACCTGGTAGATCCCGAAAACTGTATTTACCTGAAAACCGGAAAATGCAAGGCTTGCACCAAAGCCTGCCCGGTTCCCGGTTGTATTAACCTGGATGGTACCGATGAAGAGATCACACTGGAAGTCGGGAATATTATTGTCGCCACTGGCTTTAAACCCTTGGATGCAACCC
>JAUZOW010000239.1 GCA_030706225.1 Bacteroidota bacterium
ACCAAAGAGAGGGAGCTGCTGTCGCAGAAGAACCGTTTGCAGCAATTCCGGATGTGGCTGCTTGTTTCGGGTTCCGTCATCATCGGCTTTATTTTCGTGATTTATTTTCTGCAACAGCGCAACAAAGCAAGACTGAACCGGGAGCAGATCAGTTCCGCCAAGCGGATCATTGATATGGAAGAAAGCGAAAAGGGACGTACGGCAAGGGAACTTCACGATATTACCGGACAATTGGTCATGGGCATTACCGGTTCGCTGGAAAGTATTGATTTTCCTGATCCAAGTGTCAAGGATGATCTTCGGGAAAAAATAAAGGATCTGAGCCACAGCATCCGACTGATCTCTCACCGGATGAACCGGGCGATGATCGATACCTTTACATTTGAAGAACTTATTGTAGGGCAGTGTGAAGATGTACAGAAACTCAGCGGGCTTCCCATTCACCTGACCCTTCCCTCCGAACCCGTCAAACTCCCCGAAGAAGCTGTTCTGCATATCTACCGGATGGTCCAGGAAATGCTGACCAACGCCACCAAGTATGCCGTTGGTGGAGAAGTATGGATCTCTTTGCAAAAAGGTGATCATTCCCTGGGAATCTCTTACCAGGATACAGGTCCTGGATTTGATACCCAGGGCACTGCAAAGAAGGGAATGGGAATGATGAATATTTATGAACGTACACGTTTACTGAGAGGAAAAGCTACCGTTTATTCTGCACCGGGTGACGGAACTTCCTGGGAAATTTCAATTCCTTTATTGAGCTGATGTAAAAAGAAAGGTAATTTTGCAGAAATGATTAGAATTTTTTCCATAGAAGATCATCCCATCATCATTACGGGCATCCGGAACTTATTCCGCCCTTCAAGAGATGAAATAGAAGTCACCGGCAGTGCCAACAGTGTGGACGAAGCGATCGAGAAAGCCGATATCACTTCCTTCGATATTTTTATGGTAGATCTTTGGATCCCTAATTCCAATCCGCTGCATAATGTCAAACGGTTAAGGGAAAATTTCCCGGGTAAACCGATCGTGATCTTTACCTCGGAAGATTCTTCCATGTGGCAGCGGAAAATGTTTGAAGCCGGGGTCATGGCCTATATGCTGAAAAATGCGGATAAAAACGAAATAAAAAACACCCTTGAAAAGGTATCGGCGGGCCGTACTGTATTTTCGGGATTTATCGATCCGGTAAACGGTGCACGGTTCCGTACGAATCTTTCAGAGCCCCAATATATACTTACCAATAATCAGAAAGAACTTGTCACTATGCTTGCCCAGGGATTAAACCAGCAGCAGATTGCCGATAAAAAAGGGGTAAGTGTTTCCACTATTGAAAAAACCCTTTACCATGTCCGAATCCGTTGTAATGCCAGGAATAACGCGGAACTGGTAAGAATTTTAGTGGAAAGAAATGAAGTTTGATTCCTTCATTTCCCTTGCCTACCATACTAAATTGTCCTTCCGAATGGTTTTTTTGATGATTTTTCTCACATTTTTCCTGAAAAATGAAACTTTTTTGATTTTCGTGGCGTACAATCTGCACGCCACTTTTAAGGGTTAAGTGTCAGAAAATCAATAATGAGACTTTTTTAGACCGAAAAAAAATTCCGGTTTTCCGCAATTGAAATTTATGGATTTCAGGTATTGCATTCGCTTGTTTATCATTATAATTTAGCATCGTCAAATTTGTTTACCTGGTTGTTAATAACATTTTAATCCCCAACTATCATGAAAAAGTTAATCAATACGTTCGTTTTTTTGATCCTGGCCGGATGTATTCCATTATTTGCTGCCAACATCAATGTAAAACCTATTCCTTCGTATAATGTTCCGGTCAAAGGGCAGCAGGCTTTTGCCGAATTGTCAAAC
>JAUZOW010000024.1 GCA_030706225.1 Bacteroidota bacterium
ATGAAAAAAGATCCTGATAAAATAGGGCTCTTTTTCGGTTCCTTTAACCCGATTCATTCCGGCCACCTGATCATCGCCGGATATATGACTGAATTTACGGATATCACCCAGGTCTGGTTCATTATCTCTCCCCAAAATCCACTCAAGGAGAAGTCAACCCTTCTGAAAGACCATCACCGGCTTGCAATGGCCCAGATCGCTGTGGAGGATGATCCCAGGTTTCGCGCTTCCAACATTGAATTCCATCTTCCAAGACCTTCCTATACTATTGATACGCTGACCTATCTTTCTGAAAAATATCCGGATAAAAAATTTGTCCTGCTTTCCGGAACAGATATCGTCCCTACATTCCACAAATGGAAGAATTATGAAGTGTTGCTTGATCTCTATCATTTCTATGTGTATCCCCGACGAGATTCCGGATTGGGTCAATACGAGAAGCACCCTCATATCCATCTTTTTCCCGCCCCCATGGTCGAAATTTCATCCAGTTTTATCAGGGATGCTATCCGTAATGGAAAAAACATGCGTCATTTCCTTCCCGAAAAAGTATGGAAGTACATCGGAGAAATGCACTTTTATGAAAAATAATGAAATTAAATAGATTTCAAAAAAGTTCTGACTGCTCTTAATGTTTCTTTCGGTGCTTCGAGAGAAGCTATGTGAGCGACATCCCGAAGTACAAGGGTAGACGACACTTTAGGCTGGCGGATCATTTCCCATGCACGGTCAACGGGCATGCGGGTATCCTGGAGGCCAATCACGAATAAGACCGGCACTTTCGCATCAGCCAGCACCTGAAGCCGGGACGGACGTAATTTCATCCCGGCCTGTGCTGCAATAATTCCTTCCGGATTCATTTCATTGGCTTTCCTGACCAATTTATCGATCTTCTTTTTCAGTTTTTCCCTGTTTTTTTCAGCAATAAGCTGGGGAATGAACTGCGACATGTACGAAAATTTATCAGCTTTCACCAGGTCGATCGTGCGGTCACGGTTGTTTTTTCCTTCTGGGGAATCCTCAAAAGCATGGGAATTCAGAAGCCCGATTCCGCGAAGCATATTCGGATATTTTTCTGCAAAAGCAAGGGTAATGAAACCGCCCATAGAATGTCCAAACATAATACATTTCCTGACGCTGCAATGTTTGAGCACCTTCTGTACGACATCTGCCATAAGCTCCATAGTATGAACCTCGGCAACCGTCTCGCTTTTTCCGTGTCCAGGGAGGTCAATGGCCAGAACCTGATAATTTTCCGACAGTTTCTTAATGAAGAAGTCCCATACTTTATGTGTTTCTGTAAAACCGTGCAACAAAACCACGGTTTTTCCTTTTCCGGACAGATCGTAAAAGATCTTTTTCTCCTTGAAAACTATGCTTTTCATGATCCGATGAATAAAAGGGTTATTTCAACATTTTACCAAGCTTATTCTGACATAATATTTTCGACATCGACAATTGTCTTAGGAATAGGTCTACCCAGAACACGATGTCCGGCATTGGTTACCAACACGTCATCTTCGATCCGGATACCTCCGAAGTCGCGAAATTCTTCAACTTTCTTGTAATTGATGAAATCTTCCAGTTTTTTCTCTGATTTCCACAGATCGATCAGATCGGGGATGAAATAGATACCGGGTTCTATCGTAGTGATAAACCGTTTCTGCAACCGGCGGCCAAAGCGAAGTGATGACAATCCGAATTCTGTGCTGCGCTTGATTTCATCATCATAACCGACATTATCTTCACCTAATCCTTCCAGATCATGAACATCCATACCCAGGGGATGTCCTAATCCGTGAGGGAAAAAGAGGAAATGAGCGCCTTTCTTAACGGCTTCGACAGGATCGCCTTTGATGAATCCAAGATCTTTCAATCCTTTGACAATTTCAAGAGCTGCCAGGGAATGCACTTCATGAAAAGGAACACCCGGTTTTACTGCCGCAATACCGGCCATATTGGCATTCAGGACAATCTGGTAGATTTCTTTCTGGCGGTCAGAAAATTTACCACCTACAGGGAATGAACGGGTGATATCGCTGGCATAATGCATATCCGATTCACTGCCGGCATCAACCACCATGATTCTTCCGGCACGCAAAACATTTCCGTGATAATGGTTATGAAGAGTTTGACCGTTGATAGTCAGGATAACCGGAAAAGATACAGGTCCACCGTGTGAGACAGAAATACCTTCCAGTACTCCGGCGATCTCTCTTTCCACAACGCCCGGTTTTGCCATTTTCATAGCTGTGGTATGCATGATATACGCCACATCAACCATCTTTTCAATTTCTTCAATTTCCAGATCGTCTTTCTCCATTCTCAGCTTAACAATAGCATGAATCAGTTCAGGAGATGCTTTTGCCTTCAGGTCTTTATAAGGGATTCCTAAAAGATCGGAAAGCTGCTGTTTCGTTTCACCACGATAGGGAGTTACAAAATGGATCGTACGTTTTTTTGCAAGAGCTTTGCGGATCATTTCATCCAGATCTTTAAGCGGCTGAGTATTTTCCACACCCACCTTTACACCTCTTTCCTTCATGGTAGGCTGTTTCCCCATCCAGATAATATCATCCATATCGACGTCATTGCCGAAAAGATAATCCTTACCTTCGTCAAGGTCAATTACAGCAGCAAGATCGGGGTGATCAAGGCCGAAAAAATACAGGAAATTGCTGTCCTGGCGGAAGGTATAGGTATTCGCCGGGTAGTTGTATGCTACTTCCTGATTACCAGGGAAAAGAACCAAACCATTTTTGATTTCTTTTCTCAACCGGTTTCTTCTTTCTTTGTAAACGTTTGAAGGGAACATAATTTAGATTTTTTTAAAATAATAAAAAAAGTAATGGCGATTTTGGGCTTCCAAAAATTTAGTCCTAAATTTGACTTTTCACAAATATATCACAAAAGGTCGGTATGAGCTCATCTTTTTTACACTTTTCCTCGATAACGAAAAAGGTCTGGATGTCATTTCTCGGGCTGTTTCTTATGGTTTTCCTGGTCATTCACCTGGGAATCAATCTCTGCCTGTTACGCAACGACGGAGGACGATGGTTCACGGATGCAGCTACCTTTATGCAGACGAATTATGTAATCAAAGTCTTTGAGGTCGTGCTTTTTGCAGGGTTTATCCTGCACATTTTAATCGGGATCATCCTGCAGATTCATAACTGGATGTCAAGACCCGTCAGGTATAAAATATCCAACCAGACTACCACTCCGTTCCTGTCGAAATATATGATCTACACAGGAGGGATAGTACTTATCTTCCTGATTCTCCATATGATGAATTTCTATTTCATCAAGCTGGGATGGGTAGATAATCCTATTTCTGCGAGAGATAACGGAGAACCAGATTTTTATCAGATTGCCCGTCTTCTCTTTGCTCAACCTGCATATTCGATCGCATACATAGTTCTGATAACAGTTCTTGGTTTCCATCTTTACCACGCTTTTCAGTCTGCATTTCAGACGTTGGGTCTGGATCATAAAAAATACACACCTTTTATCCAGGGATTCGGTAAGGTTTATTCTATTTTGATCCCACTGGGATTTATTTGTATTCCGGTTTATTTTCTATTCTTTTTCATATAGAGTTATGGCTGATTTAAATCCAAAAATTCCTCAGGGGCCTCTGTCTCAGAAATGGAGCCATTATAAAGATCATCAGAATCTTGTGAATCCCTCCAACAAACGGAAGCTGGATATCATTGTAGTCGGAACCGGTCTGGCAGGCGCTTCTGCAGCCGCCTCTCTGGGCGAGCTGGGATTCAATGTCAAGATATTTTGTTACCAGGATAGTCCCCGCAGAGCTCATAGTATTGCCGCTCAGGGAGGGATCAATGCTGCCAAGAACTATCCCAACGACGGCGATACCATCTACCGTTTGTTTTATGATACCATCAAAGGCGGAGATTACAGATCACGTGAGGCCAATGTGTACCGTCTTGCAGAAGTGAGCAATGCCATCATTGACCAATGTGTGGCACAGGGTGTTCCTTTTGCCAGAGAGTATAACGGGACATTGGAAAACCGCTCATTTGGTGGCGCCCAGGTATCGCGTACCTTTTATGCCCGCGGCCAGACGGGCCAACAGCTACTTCTGGGAGCATATGGATCACTGAGCCGCCAGATCAAGGCCGGAACAGTCACTCTTTACAACCGTCATGAAATGATGGACCTGGTGATCATTGACGGGAAAGCACGCGGAATCATTGCGCGTAACCTGATCACCGGTCAACTGGAAAGATATTTTGGCCATGCTGTCGTACTGGCAACCGGTGGTTACGGGAATGTCTTCTACCTCTCCACCAATGCCATGGGATCCAATGTAAGTGCTTGCTGGCAGGTTTTTAAAAAAGGCGCCTATTTTGCCAATCCCTGTTTTACGCAGATTCATCCCACTTGCATTCCGGTACACGGTGATTACCAGTCAAAGCTGACCCTGATGAGCGAAAGTCTTCGTAATGACGGCAGAATATGGGTTCCGAAAAAGAAAGAAGATGCTCAGAAGGTTCGTGAAGGGAAGTTAAAAGCGCGTGACATTCCGGAAGAAGACCGTGATTATTATCTCGAAAGAAGATACCCTGCTTACGGGAATCTGGTACCCCGTGACGTTGCCTCCCGGGCTGCCAAGGAACGCTGTGATGCAGGTTATGGAGTTAATGAAACCGGGCTGGCTGTTTTCCTTGATTTCGAAGAATCGATCAAGAGGTTGGGAAAGAATGTCATTGAAGAAAGATACGGCAATCTTTTCCAGATGTACGAAAAGATCGTGGATGAAAATCCATATGAAAACCCGATGATGATCTATCCGGCAGTGCATTATACCATGGGTGGAATCTGGGTGGATTACGAGCTGATGTCGACCATCCCCGGGTTATTTGTTGCAGGTGAAGCGAATTACTCCGACCACGGCGCTAACCGGTTGGGAGCTTCTGCTTTGATGCAGGGACTGGCAGACGGGTATTTTATCCTTCCTTACACTCTCCAGAATTACCTGGCTTCAGAGATCAAAGTACCAAGAATTCCAACCGACAGACCTGAATTTACAGAAGCAGAAAACGGAGTACGCAACCGTCTTGAAAAGCTCATGAACATAAAAGGTTCATTATCGGTTGATCATTTCCACAAAGAGCTGGGAAAGATCATGTGGGAAAATGTCGGTATGGGACGTAATGAACAAAATCTCAGGAAAGCAATAGAACGGATCCGCTCCCTACGGGAAGATTTCTGGAAAAATCTCTGCATTACCGGTTCCATAAACGATCTGAATACTGAGCTGGAAAAAGCGAACCGGGTTGCCGACTTCCTGGAGCTTGGCGAATTGATCGCGCTGGATGCACTTCAACGAAATGAAAGCTGTGGTGGACATTTCCGGGAAGAATACCAGACGAAAGAAGGAGAATGCCTGCGTAACGATCAGGATTACAAGTACGTAGCCGCCTGGGAGTTTAAAGGCTCCGGCCAGTTTGAAGTCCATAAGGAACCGCTGCAGTATGAGGAAATTGAGGTAAAGCAAAGAGTTTATAAATAATTGGCTTTTTAATAAGAAATAAAAATATAACCATGGACCTGACTCTAAAGATCTGGCGTCAGAAGGATGCAAAATCCAAGGGTAAGTTTGTCACTTACCACGTTAAGGATATTTCTCCTACCTGCTCTTTTCTTGAAATGCTTGACATTCTTAATGAGCAGTTGATTCAGAAGAATGAAGAACCTGTGACATTTGACCATGATTGCCGTGAAGGGATCTGTGGAATGTGCAGTCTATACATCAATGGCCGTCCTCATGGGCCGGATGATGCAATAACCACCTGCCAGCTTCACATGCGGAAGTTCAAAGACGGTGATACAATCGTGATTGAGCCCTGGCGTGCCCGTCCGTTTCCTGTTATCAAAGATCTGATGGTCGACCGTTCTGCTTTTGACAAGATCATTCAGGAAGGTGGATATATCTCCGTGAATACCGGAGCATTTACGGAAGCCAACAGCATTCTGATCAGTAAGGAAGATGCGGATCTGAGTATGGATGCTGCAGCCTGTATCGGATGTGGTGCTTGTGTGGCAGCCTGCAAAAATGCCTCCGCGATGCTTTTCGTCGGTGCCAAGATATCTCATCTGGCAATGCTTCCCCAGGGAGCTCCGGAAGCCAAACGCCGGGTTCTGAAAATGGTTGCCAAGATGGATGAGTTGGGTTTTGGAAACTGCACCAATACGTATGCTTGCGAAGCAGAATGTCCCAAACTTATCAAGCGTTCGAATATTGCAAGGCTTAACCGGCAATTCCTGACTGCGAAGGTGTCCTGATTAAAAAAATATTTCTGATTATTTCTGCTTTTTTCGTATCACCTTTTCCCTTCCCGGAGGATTAATGGGGAAAAAAACCTGTGACGCGAATTATACGGTTCCGTTCTGTTGAGATCATTTCCACCGTAAGTATCCGTAACGGTCATTCTACCTGTTTGACCTACCAGGTCGTTTCAATATTGCTTATTCCTGAAAAGCCTGAGAAAATGCTTATAGTCCCTGAGCTGATGCTACCGGAGATTTTCTTACAATAAGGGCGGTAGCTTCCTCTCATATAAGCAGTCATTTCAACCATATTTCAATATATTTGCATCTTCATGCGCTTTACAAATATCATCGGCCAGCTGGAGATCAAAAACAAACTGATCCGAACGGTTCAGGAGCAGAGGGTAAGCCATGCCCAGCTTTTTTTCGGACCTGAAGGGAACGAAAAGCTTGCACTTGCTATTGCATATGCCCAGTATATCAACTGTTCCAACCGGAAAGATCTTTCCAATAAGGGTCCTTTGCTGGGTGATTCCTGCGGTGAATGTCCATCCTGCATCCAGTTTCAGAAGATGGTCCATCCGGATCTTCACTTTATTTATCCGGTAGCGACTACCAAAAAAGTAACCCGGAAAGCCCGAAGCATCGATTTTATTGCGGAATGGAGGGAATTCCTGCTTAAGAACGATTATCATGTCACTCTTCCGGACTGGTATGAACATATCGGGATCGAAAACAAGCAGGGGATCATCAATGTAGAAGACTGCAACTCTATTATCCAGGAATTGAGCTATAAATCGTATGAATCGGAGTACAAGGTAATGATCATCTGGATGGCAGAGCGTCTGTTCCATGCAGCAGCTCCCAAGTTGCTTAAGATTCTGGAAGAGCCTCCTGAAAAGACGCTTTTTCTTCTTATCACGGAGGATCCAGACCAACTGATTTCCACGATCCGGTCGAGATCTTTACCGGTAAAGATCCCTAAGCTGACGGAAACCGACATCCGGGAATATCTTGTCAGTGCATACAATACCGGAGAAAAGGAAGCCGGAATTTTAGCACGACAGTCTAAAGGCAACCTGAAGCAGGCGCTGAACCGTTTGCAGAAAACAGAAGAAAAACAATTTAATTTTCTGACATTCCGCGACTGGATGCGAATCTGTTTTGTAAGGGATGTGCCGAAAGCTATTGCGGTTGTAGCCGAACTTGCAAAAATCGGAAGGGAGAACCAGAAAAGCCTTTTGCAATATGGGCTTTCGGTTTTCGAAGCTTGTGCACAGATCCATTTCAAACAGGGAGATAATCTTCCCTACGAAGGGGAAGAATTTAAATTCATCCATGATTTCTCTCCCTTCATCAATCCGGATAATATTGCCGAATTCACAAAGCTTTTTGAAACCGCTATTCAGCATATTGAACGGAATGCATATGCACAGGCTCTTTTTATGGATCTTTCCCTCCATCTGATGAATCTTTTTCAGATTGCATACAAAGCAAAAAGGAAATAAAATCAATATCTTATTTTTTGTACCTTTGCCTTCCGTTCGAAATATTCTATGGAAGGCAATAATGATAATCCTTTAACCAATCCGTTCCTCAGCAGAGGGTGCTCGCATACGCCAAGGATCTTTCAGAAAAACGAGAAGGTCTTTCAACATTGCTGCAGCAAATTTGATTCCTTTGACTGGATGGATCCGATCCCGAAGCCTGAGGATTTCAAGCCGGTGGATATTGCAGAGATACGTTTTAAAAACAGCCGGAAAGATTTTTTCAGGATTCCGCCGGATATTGAACTGGCGATTGGCGATATTGTAGCCGTGGAAGCAAATCCGGGCCATGACATTGGGATTGTAAGCATGTGCGGAGAGATGGTTCGTTTGCAGATGAGGAAAAAGAAAGTCAATCCGGATAATCCGGATATGAAGAAGGTTTATCGCCGCGCCCGTCTTACCGATATTGAAAAATGGATCGCTTCCGTTGAGCTTGAGATGGGTACCATGTCAAAATCGAAAGAGATCGTATTACGGTTGGGACTCCAGATGAAGATTAACGATGTAGAGTATCAGGGCGATGGTACCAAAGCTATCTTTTATTACACTGCGGATGACCGGGTCGATTTCAGAGAGCTGATCAAAGTTCTGGCCGAGGAATTCAAAGTCAGAATTGAAATGCGTCAGATTGGTGCCCGCCAGGAAGCCAGTCGTCTGGGAGGTATCGGTTCCTGTGGACGTGAACTTTGTTGTTCGACATGGCTCAATGATTTCCGGTCAGTTACGACGGGTGCAGCACGTGTTCAACAACTATCCCTCAATCCCCAAAAACTGGCAGGGCAGTGCGGGAAGCTTAAATGTTGCCTGAATTACGAATATGAAACGTACCTCGATGCATTGAAGGATTTTCCCAACAGTGAAATCGTTCTGAAAACCAAGAAAGGAGATGCTGTTCATCAGAAAAGCGATATCTTCAACAGGCTGATGTGGTATTCGTACCTCAATGATCCGTCAAATCTGATGGCTATTAAGGTTGAAAACGTAAACCAGATCATTTCCGATAATAAAAACGGAATAATCCCTGAGCAACTTGAGGATTTTTCTTTCATTTTCGAACAAAAGAGTGAATTTGAAAACGTGGTAGGTCAGGATGATCTCACCCGTTTCGATAATCAATAAGCCACATTATTAAAACCCAGGACATGCCTTCTTTCCGTACCGGTAGTGTCGTTGTTGCTTTATCGTTGCTGATGCTTCTTGTTTCATCCTGCGATTCCAGGCGATATAGTGAACAGAACAGAACCATTCACAATGGTGTGTGGAAAAGTGCAGACAAGGTCCATTTTGAAGTGAATATTACCGACACCCTGACACGATATGATTTTTACCTGAATGTTCGCAATTCCGGTAATTATCCTTTTAGTAATCTATATCTGTTCATTCATACCCGGACACCGGGTGGCTTGTTTGCAGTGGATACAGTGGAATGCCTACTGGCTGATTTTGACGGGAAGTGGCTTGGGTCCGGCATGGGAGATATCCGGTTCAACCGATTCCTTTTCGAGAAAGATGTCAGGCTAAAAAAAGCCGGAACCTACTCTTTTGATATCGAACAGGCCATGCGTGTCAAAGAACTTAACGGAATCCGTGATATCGGGTTACGGATTGAAAAATCAAAATGAGGTAATCCATGTCTGGTACTAAAAAAAATATACCCTCTCAAAAGGAAAAGAAATATATCAAAGGCCTCTGGATGACGGTCCTTTTCTTCTGGATCTTTGTTTTCATTCTCTTTGGCACCATATCCATCGGAATTTTTGGTAAAATGCCCAGTTTCGAAGAACTGGAAAATCCAAAAAGCAGTCTTGCTACTGAAATTTACTCCTGCGATGGTAAACTTCTTGGAAAATACTTTTATGAAAACCGTTCCAATATCCATTATCAGGAACTCTCACCCAATATCATCAATGCTCTGATCGCCACCGAAGATGCACGTTTCATGAAACATTCCGGGGTAGACATGAAAGCTATATTCCGGGTCATGTTCGGAGTTGTCAGCGGTTCCTCAATGGGAGGCGGCAGTACGATTACCCAGCAGCTGGCTAAAAACCTTTTCCCCAGAAAAAAAGACCGGAATATTTTTGATTTAGCCATTACTAAATTCAAGGAATGGATCACTGCTATCAAGCTGGAACGTAATTATTCGAAAGAAGAGATCCTGGCTATGTACCTGAATACCGTCGATTTCGGAAGTCAATCGTTCGGTATTAAATCAGCAGCAAAAACCTATTTCGATAAATCGCCTGCAGAACTTAATGTTCAGGAATCCGCCATGCTGATCGGAATCCTCAAGGCTCCTACATGGTTTAGTCCTGTAAGAAATCCTGAGCATGCCCTCGAGCGCCGTAATACGGTACTTCGTCAGATGCGCAAATACGATTTCCTGTCACGCAATGAATATGATTCCATCAGCACCTTGCCTGTTGATATGTCACATTTCCGGATTCAGGATCATACTGCAGGGCCGGCGACATATTTTCGGGAATACCTTCGGGGAATATTGACGGAATGGTGTGCAAGCCATCAAAAAAGCGACGGTACACCCTATAATCTTTACAAAGACGGGCTTCGTATCTATACAACCATTGATTCGAGGATGCAGCAATATGCTGAAGATGCTATTTCAGATTATGTTGGAAAAGAGTTGCAACCACAGTTTTTCAAACAATGGAAAGGGATTGATGATGCGCCTTTTGTTTTTGAGCATAATGCAAAAAAGGAAATAGAAAACATTATGCAGCTTTCTATGCGCCGTTCCGACAGATATGCTCATCTTAAAGAGGAAAACGCTTCTGAGGATGTGATCAGAAGAAGCTTTAATACTCCGGTCAGAATGAGGGTTTTCTCCTGGAAAGGAGATCGCGATACGATTATGACCCCGATGGATTCCATCAGGTACTACAAGTTCTTTCTGCAGTCAGGCCTGATGTCCATGGATCCTCATACAGGATATGTTAAAGCATATGTAGGCGGGATTGATTACCGGTTTTTCCAGTATGACCATGTAAAACTGGCTAAACGGCAGGTGGGATCCACCTTTAAACCATTCCTTTACACATTGGCTATGCAGGAAGGAGAAACTCCCTGCACAACTTATCCAAATGTACAACCCGTGATCGATCTGGGAAACGGTGAAGTCTGGGCTCCGGAAAATGCAAGCAAAGAACGGCTTGGAGAAGAAGTTACGCTGAAGTGGGCTTTGGCTAACTCCAACAACTGGATTTCCGGACAGCTCATGAAAAAATATTCCCCCCACGATGTCATCCGGATTGCCCGGAAAATGGGAGTAACCAGTGACATTCCTCCGGTTTATTCCATTGCCCTGGGTTCTGCTGATCTGACTCTCTATGAAATGGTTGGAGCCATGAGCGTTTTTGCCAATAAAGGAGTATATGTAGAACCTATCTTCCTGACCCGCATTGAGGATAAGAATGGGAATATCCTGGATACATTTCATCCGAAACAACAAGAAGCAATCAGCGAAGAAACTGCATATCTGATGGTCATGCTGATGAAAGGAGTCGTTGAAGGTGGAACCGGAGCCAGAATACGATATAAATACGGACTGAATTACCCCATTGCAGGGAAGACCGGCACTACTCAGAATCAATCGGACGGCTGGTTTATGGGAATTACTCCGGACCTTGTCAGCGGAGTATGGGTGGGTTGCGAAGACCGTGCCGCACATTTCCGTTCAATGGATCTCGGGCAGGGAGCCAACACAGCTCTTCCCGTATGGGCATATTACATGAAAAAGGTCTATGCTGATCCAACGATCAATATTAACAAAGGTGATTTCCTCTCACCTTCAAAAGCGCTGAACGCAAGCTTTGACTGCGATTCATACACTCCACCTGAAAAGAAGAAGAAAGCTTACAGTGTGGATGATTTCTAATTCATTATTTTTCAACTATTCCACCGTCACTTCATAAATTTCCCCGGGAATATCATTCTTGGGAAACGGAATGTTAGCCTGATCGTACATAGATCCGACCCACCATTTGGTGTTATGAAATTCCTGCGTGACGATAAGCAGCATCTGGTTATTGGGGATCGAACTGACGGTTGAATTCAGATAGCCGACCACCCGGAGCCTGTCTAATGACGGGCCAATGCGCCAGATGATTTCTTCAGGCCGCCAGTCGATCTGGAAATAATAATACTTCGAACCGAATAGTTCGTCATCGGGTTCGGGAGTTTTTTCTGTCAGCGCCCGGTATCCTTTGTCCCATCGGTGAGCCCAGAAAGTTTGTCCATTGTATTGGATCGTATTGCAGCCATCAGCAAAATTCTGAGGTTCCCAGCAAGCCATATCCCAGTTGGTGCAGGATACTTCGATATTTCCACCATCGGCAACAACTTCTTCGGGCAAAGGGACATTCCAGTATGACAGGTTATGAGGATCCGGTAGGCCGTGGTTATAAGCCGGAGGAAGAATATAAGAAGGACAATAGGGAACTGTTTTAAGGATCTCAAAGTCAATTTCAGAATAACCCACCTTCGGTACGCGCTTATCCTGTGCACCGCCGTAATAATTTGCCATATATCCTTCCTTATTGCAATCGCGGCGGTAATTCCATTCTGACTGTTCCTGTGTGATCAGCCAGATAGCATTTGTCAGGCCATTCCACATATTATCCTTATTCAACAGCTCGGTAAGCTTCGCTTTGACCGTCCATTTTCCATAAGTCAATCCATGACGTGTGATGATTCCCACATTTTGTTTCTGCCAGTTCCCGTATTCACATCCCGGATTTTTTATTGTGATCTTATGTTCTTCCGGTACACTGGCAACCGTCTGGCAGGGGTATTTTGTCGTCGAGGCGGTAACGGCTACCAGCTCTTCTTTCCGGTAGAATTGTTTGTTCCAGTTGTAATCCATCAATGAATATCCTTCGTTCAGCACATCTGCAATCACCGGGATATTGTTCATTTTTGTTGTTGGGTCAATGTAATGTATAAATTGCTCGAAAGGAGCATTTTTATATAACTCTTCCGATTGGCCGCAAGTCTTGCAAAAATACTTTTTATCCTTTTCTTCGTGGAAGAACATCGGTTTGACATAGATTCCGGCTCCGGGATCCGGTTTGGCAATTACTTTCAACTCCGAAGGTGAGCGCATAGCCACTGTATTCTGAAGGGATTTCCCCTCTCCGTGAAGGAAATAGAAATATGGGTTTACAAAAGTATTATTCCAAACCCTGGAGATATCCTGCATATAGTCAGGAATGACCTTCCCTGTAATATTTGCCGGGGTTGTGACCACCAGCATGAAGCTGTACCAGCCGACACGTGGATTACGTTTCCAGCGGTCGTTCTGAGCGCCGGAATAATAGCGAAGCTCATTTCTGGGGTTTCCGGTGATTCTGAATCTTCCGGTTACTGCATGAAAATCGTTATCAGCAGGGATTTCAGGGGTCTCAACAAATGTCTTTCCGGTATCTTCCCAGCTTCCGTAAAAATTTTCCCAGGCGTACATATTTTGCTTTGTTGTATCGGCTGGATCGGTTTCCGGAAATTTATAAGATTCATTCTGGTAAAAAATCTTAAAGCAGAATTTTTTCGGTGTTTTGGATGTGTTTTTAATCAGGAATGAAAATTCGAATTGTCCTTCTTGCAATTGGTTCACAGTCGGTATGATAAACCCCTGCTCAAAAGCATTGGTATAATCCAGAAAAATAGACTTTGAGATAAACTTACTATTATTTTCCCGGTCATTCGAATCACGATGCCAGTTATCCAACGGAATGAAATCACGGATGATGAAATCAGTTGCGACAGCTTCTTTAGGTTTATCGCCGGATTTGCATCCGGGAGCAAACGAAAGGACAAAACAGACCGAAAAAGCGGCCATCAGGATCTTACGAACAGAATTTTTCATCATTTTTCTTTCCTCCATGAATAAGTCCCGGCAGCATCGGGCAGATATGTGACAGTTTTTTTATTTTTTGCGACAAGAAAAAGTGTATTTATTCCAGGTTCCAGGAATTGTCCGCTCAGGATCCGCAATGATTCATAATATTTTGGGTTATGGTCACGATCGTATCCTTTGAAATCAATGTTCGAAATCACCTGGAATGTAGTATCATTAAACCGGATTTCTTTCAGATCATAACGCCAGTCGCGGTTATAGCGTAATACTTTTGGCGTTCCGGATTTATCGAAAATGCCGGTAAAGAAGATATCGCCGGGTTTCAGTGTATCTATGCCAACTGTTCTTCCAAAGCCTTTCCTCTTTTCCGCAAAACAAGGAAGAAAACGCCCGGAGGCAGCGTCGAAACGGAGAAGGGAATATTGGTATACGCGGCTACCCTTATCCTTGAAAATCGTGAGAAGTACGTCATATGAATATTTCTGAAGAAAGCGACCTGATATAACCGATAGTTGGTCCTTGTTATTCCAGAAATCCACTATTTGAGATGAAGATATCACTTTCCAGTTACCATTTTGTCCACCGGAATATCTGAAAATTTTCCAGCTTCCGTCGTTTGCAATGGAAAGGATCTCCGTAATCCGGTTGTTATCTATATCACAGGCCACTATTTTTCCTTTCCCGAAAGGATCCTTTCCAGCCGACCGCCAGACAATCTTCATGGTTGCTTCTTTCCCGGAGCAGGGATTCCCTGATTTTTCAAATCCAGCCAGGAAGGATCCCTTATCACCGGAAAATAAAATCATGGAGTTACCTGAATTTTGGAAACACCCGGTAATGGCGTTTCCGGAGCGGAGACAGGAAGAAATCTCAGCAGGTATATTCAGTTTTACTTCGGTGAATTCTCCGGAGCAATAGCTCAGTAAACGGGCTGGAGAATTGCCTCCGCCAAGGAAGATATCTTCACGTCCTCCCTGTGAGGAGATGAAATGTCCTTGCAAAATCTGATTTGAGACCAATGCCGCATTTTCATTGCCGGATTCCTGTTTTTCAAAATAAAAAACCGGGTAAGGAGGCGTATTGAATTTTGAATGAAAAACCGGGTCACGGGTCATATCTGTAATTGTCGTATCTCCTTTCCGTTCCTGTTGCTTTCCAAAAACGATGTAATAATCATCGACCAGGAAATCGGTATTGGAGTTATTCCAGAAGTAAATCTGAATGGTGCAGGAAGGATCGATCTTAATGTCGGAAAGATCAAACATGCCACTGATTTTGAACCATTTGCCTCGTGGTACTTGTTTCCCGCTAACCTGTATGCCTTTCCAGCAGATATTAACTCCCATGGAATTGTTCACCGCAAAAACAAAAGCTCCCCAGGGTTCGTTTTTTCCCGGGAAACTATAAACCCATGTACTCATGCTTACGGCATCCAGTTTTTTCCCTTTGCAGATGTCGCTTACTTTCCGTTCCACAGAAAAGCTGTAGGTATTTTTTCCGAATGCTTTGGCAGAATATTGCCCGGAATGGGCTATTCCCTTATAGAATTTATTACTCTGACTTTTTGTCGGGTCGATTTCCATATCGAAAAACAAAGCATCGGGAGCTTCATTGGAATTTTGTTTCAGATTGACAAAATCCTTTTCCGGCGGTGCAGAAATATGCAGCAGTTTCCTGACAGGAATGTATTTCACACCGGCAATGACAATGATTGCACACAGGATCACTGCTGATAAAATGATGATCAGTCGTTTCTGGAGTTTCTTCATGGAAGGAGTTTGGTTATGGGGCAAATTTAAGGTTTTCCTTTTGAAGAGACAGAAAAGGTGATTCCCAGTTATCAAAAAAGGTTAAAACCGTAAAGTCTTTAAGCAGGTAAATAATCGCTTGAATTCGTAAATTTACCCGCTAAAATTAATCTTTATGATCCAGTTTTTTGAGAAAAATGCATACCGTATCTTTTTGGTTGTCGCGGGTATCCTTCTTGTAGTGCTTGCAATCGTCTCACCCGGGTATTATGGAGGAGCTGATAATATAAATCATTACTTTATATCTCATTACGCATTCAGATATCCCCATCTTTTTCTTGATCCTTGGGGCCGACCTTTATTCAATATCCTGAGTTTTCCATTTGCATATTTCGGGTTCACCGGGCTGAAGATGTTCAATGTATTGCTGGGACTAATTACTGCATGGCTGGTTTATCTCATTGCACGCAAACTCAATCTGAGTCAGTCTTCTCTTGCGATCCTGTTTGTGATTTTCACACCGATGTACTGCATTATGCTGCTCACAGGTCTCACGGAAATTCTGTTCAGCTTTGTTCTTGTACTGGCAATTTATCTGTTCTACAAGGAAAATTATATTGCATCGGCAATTGTCATATCCTTCCTGCCTTTTGCCAGGAATGAAGGGATGGTGATTCTTCCCATTTTCTTTCTTGCTCTGATGATGCGGAAAAAATATTTCCATGTATTTTTTCTTCTTACCGGCAGCCTTTTCATGTGCTTCATTGGCTGTTTTCATTATCATGATTTCTTCTGGATTTACACTCATGCACCTTATCCTTTACACCACCCGATTTATAAAGAGTCCGGGCCTTTGCTTCATTTCTTTCTGAAGATGCCAGAAATCATGGGACTGCCCTTGCTTTTACTTTTTATTACAGGATTTTTGCTGATCATTTCACGGATTTTTTCGAAGAATAAAGAAGAGCAAACGAAAGCCGGCTGGGAATTCTGGATGATTCTTGCTCCTTTCGGAGCCTATTTTATCTCACACTCGGTCCTTTACTGGAAAGCCCTGGGAGGCAGTATGGGATTACTCCGTGTTCTGGCCGGGATTCTCCCTCTCGGAGCCCTGGTTGCATTGATTGGATACGAATGGATCTCCGGATTTTTAAAGACGCGCTGGCAGAAAGCCGGGCTTTTTGTCATCACCCTTGCCGTTGTGCTTCTGGTCAATTTCCGGTTATTCCATTACCCATTCCCTCTTGGAAATGAAGAAAAAACTATAAAAAGCACTGCAGATTGGGTTAAAAAACAGGATACATTCCGCAATAAGATCTATTTTAATGACCTGAATGTACCATTTTTCCTGGGAATAGATCCATACGATGATTCGCGTTGTGTTCAGAAATGGTTTCTGACCTATTTGAATGATATCACACCCGGCTCTCTTTTTGTCTGGGATGCCCATTTCGGTCCTAACGAATGTCAGGTTCCACTGGATTCGCTGATGCTGAATCCAAGGTTCCGCCTGTTGAAAATTTTCCAACCGGATGAGCCCGCTACCACGCTGGGAGGATTTAATTACGAGGTATATGTTTTTACCCGGGTTCCGGGACCTGTTGTTTTTGATAACCGGATAATCCGGGATTCTCTTTACCTTCAGATGGAAGGTACGTTTGTTCACCAGCTGTCGAAAAATTGTGATTTTGAATCAGCCTGTACTTCGTATGATGTCAGCAAACTGGTTTCAGATCCCGTTCATTCTCCATCACATTCATATAAGATACCGGAAAATGAAGAATTCAACCCGGGATTTACACTTCTTTGCAAAGAAGTACCCGGACAATCAAGAATATTCCGGGTTGAGGTATCTTTATTCGTTAATCCAACCTGTTCCTTTAAAGATAACCCAACCGCTCTTGTCATTTCACTGGAAAATGAAAAAGAATCATACAGCTACCATTCCTTGCCTCTGGAAAATCTTTCCCTGCCTTTAAATCAATGGTCAGAAGTGAAAATGCATGCTTTATTTCCGGAAGCTAAATCGGGTAATGATAAAATAAAAATATATCTTTGGCATAAAGGGAAGAAATCCTATTTTCTGGATGATATGAAAGCAGATATTTCTTCCCGGGAATAAATACCTGTTCTCAATGATTACAGTCGTCATCCCCTGTTACAAGGTTAAAAACCAGATTTTACAGGTTTTATCTGAAATCCCTGAAATAGTCGGACGAATCATTGCTGTTGATGATGCCTGCCCTGAGCATTCGGGTAAGTACATTCTGGAAAACTGCACGGATCCAAGGGTTGAGGTTCTTTTTCATGAAAAGAATCTGGGAGTTGGCGGAGCTGTAAAAACGGCTTACCGGAGAGCGCTGGAAGAAGGTGCTTCTATCGTGGTCAAGCTCGACGGTGATGGGCAGATGAATCCTGCCTTAATCTCCCGTTTTATTGATCCGGTGCTGAAAAAGACTGCAGATTATGTGAAAGGGAACCGGTTTTACGACTTTTCTTATCTAAAAGGAATGCCCTGGATACGTAAACTGGGAAACTCATTGCTTTCTTTTGTCAGTAAAATGGTAAGCGGTTACTGGAACATTATGGATCCTTCCAACGGCTATACAGCAATCAGCGCAGAAGTGTTGAAACATTTACCTCTGGAAAAGATCGACAACCGTTATTTCTTCGAAAGTGATATGCTATTTCGCCTTTATACCATCCGGGCAGTGGTACGAGATATACCGATGAAAGCAGTTTATGGCACAGAGCAAAGCAGTCTGAAGATCCATCAGGTGTTTTGCAAATTTCCTCCTAAATACCTCACACGGCTTTTCAAGAGAATCTTCTATAACTATTTCCTTCGTGATTTCAACATCGGTTCGGTTGAATTAGTGATATCATTCATCCTGATGACCTTCGGAATCATTTTTGGGATCATAAAATGGACCGTCAGTATTGAAACAGCTCGACCTGCAACTGCAGGTACCGTTTTACTGGCCGGTTTACCTATCATTCTCGGTTTCCAGTCATTAATAAACTTTATTCATTTCGATGTAGGAAACGTACCGGAGAAACCAATCACACAAATTATAGGAGAAGAATAATTTACGATTTCCTGAATTTATATCCGGTAAGGACCATATCAAGTTTATCGAAATAATATTCTTTGTGATCGGGATTATACAGATAGATCCTTAATGTTTTGTTTCCAAGGTCCTTGATAGAGCTCAGATCGATACATTTCCTCATTGTGATCAAAGTCTTTTGTGAAGATAAAAATTCATCTTCGATCGGGAACTGGTACCATATGCAACTTTTCGATTTATCATCTAAAATCTGAAAAACCAGTTTCGCGGGGAAAGATGAGTTCTTTTTCCCATTTTCAGGAGTTATAATCACCTCCAAACCGATCATTTTATAGTTCTTGTCTATCTTATTCTCGTTAATCATAGACAGAAATTCCTTATTGGTGGAAGTTTTACCATAGTTTATGGGCTTTGCAGGATAATATGGTTCTTCCTCATAATTATCATAATAAAGGATATCATCGGGTATAAGGGATTCCCTTTCCTTTATTTTATTGGTCATGAAAAGATAATCCTTCTGATCTCTTTCCATATTGTCCAAAAGTTTCGGATTGTTTACAACGCAGGTTTTCATTCCGGGAAGAAGCTTGAACAAGCGTCCGAATGATACGAAATAATTTCCCTTTATATATTCATCCTGGTTACGGCTGTTTTGAATAAAAGATATGTTATGAGTATTTTCGAATTTTTGGGAAACATCAAGCCCTGTCCCCAGCCAGTGGCATATAGGTCTTGTTTTAACGAACTTATGGCTTCTCAGCATGGCTAAAATTGAGGGGGTAAGATCGAGATGTGAAGAAACAGACTCGAATTTCGACGGTTTTTTAAGCATTGGCGAATAAATAGCCAGAGGAACGTGGTATTTTTCAATCAGATTAAGGAAACTAAAACTTAATTCAGGCATTGCATGATCCCCGGTAATGACGAATATGGTATTGTTGAAATCCTTTCTTTTTTTATAATAATTGAAAAACTGTCGAAGAGATTCATCTGTGTAAAGGATCGTTTGAAAAATATTTTTCTGGTTGACAACCATACGTTTAATTTCCTGAGAAAGGTTTTGTTTGGCAACGCTTTCATCAAATACCCGGCTATAATATTTATCATCTGGAACCGTAAAAGGTGCATGCATCGTCAGTGTCTGAAAAATATCTAACCTGGGAGCATGAATATTCATTGAATCCAATGCATGAAATGCCCTTTTAAACATAATTCCGTCGTAGTCGCCCCATTCAAATAATTTTGCTTTTTCTTTTTCTTCCTGGCTTTTTCCGAAATAAGGAAGGATATAATCTATCTGTTCATGCTCAAGAAAGCTCTGCGTACCTCCCATATAAGGATCACCTCCATAAAAATATTGTGTTGAATATCCGTTTTCATTCAGATACCGGATCATTGAGAAATGCAAAGGTGCATTGGGAACACGGAAATTTTCATTACTAAAAGGAAGAGATCCGAAAATAGCCGGCAGTACATTAAATGTCCTTTCAGAGGTTGCAAGGCAATTCTGCCAATATAAACTATGATTCATCAGAGAATCAAGGAAAGGCATGAACCGTCCATAAAAGGGATGTTCCCCGCAAAATGAAGTGGAAAGAGATTCTACAACAAGAAAAACGATATTCGGACTTTCCTGATTGAAATTAAAAAATTGTCCCAGTACATCCGGAGTATTATCAGTATGAAGCAAAGGATATTGGTTTCTGATATAGCTGAATTCGGGATTCCCCGCATGATACCTTTGTATTGCTGCATCATAGGATTTACCGTTCCAGTCAATATGATTTTTCAGGGTTTTGAACTGGTATATTTTACGGACCAGGTATTCCATTTTATCAGATCGTGCAAAATATTCAATATCATTATTGTATTTCAGCTGATTGGGAGCAATGAAATGGAAGAGAACCGGAGATAGAATGACGACAGCTCCGAGAGCGATCTGAAAGGGTTTACGAATCTGCAATTTCTTTGTAAAGAAATACAGGGAAACCGGAACAGCCAGGACCAGGAGGAAGAGGATTACTCCAGCCACACTAATCCGGGTTGAACTGATGATGATCCGGAATATTTCCAGGGGAGAAAAGAAAAAAATCACCTGATCGAGAGGTACCAGGGTTTTGGTGAAATAAGTTGTGAGCGACAGACTGATAAAAAGATAAATCATCAGGATGATCATTGCCAGAGTTTTTCCAGTTTTCCTGCTTAACAGCGAAATCAGTAAGAACAGGATGAAAAGAGGAATGGCAAAAGAGAAAAGAACCAACCAATCCAGCATAAGGCCGTGTAATTCCATGATCCAGACACTTCCTGATAATGAGTGTTGAAAAATAAGGCTAAGGCTTTCTGCAATGCGGATCAGAATAAAGGCTGGTAAAAAAGAAAAAACAATCAGTAAATAGCGTTTCAAAAGGTCGAAAAACTTGCTTTTCATCATTCAGTCATTGAAAAAATTGGGGCGGAAATCATTTTATTAATTTTCTTTTTGTGGAGGAATTCATTACTTCCTGAGGAGACAATTTGAGAGTTCCGGTATAATCTTCTGCAACCAGCATCACTTCTATGGTTGTATCTTTCCGGGCTTGAGAAATAATTGAATCTTTAACCACGGGATCGGTACTGTCGAGGTACCATACAAGCTTGTTCAGGGAGGGGTACCAATTTTTCATAAAAGAATGTTGAAAATAGTAAGCAGAAATGGTTTGGATATGGTCTTTTGAAATATAACTACTGATCCAGTTTTTATAAGATTGCTCCTCGGCTTCAGTCAATGTATCCGGGTCAAAAGTAGGCAGGTAAAAACTGGGACGGAAATTCAGGGTATCAAAGGGAGCCAGGCAATCCGGATTGCAGCATTCAACGACAATAGGATGACGTTTCAGATTGAATTCGTTGCGAATCCTGATCAGTTCCTTTTGAGCCGCAAACCTCATATCCATGCTCAGATTCTTAAAATCCAGCCAGAGTCCCAGCCTTCCGGGATCATCCAGAGAACTTAGCCATGTAGTAAAGAGCAAATGAGTAGTATCTTCAAAGTCATGCTTAACCATAAATGTACCAATGGCCGTATCAAAATGGACATCCAATTCAAATCCTGTATAGGAATATTGAAAATGTTGGGCTTTATCGATGTTATCTACACGATGAAGCCAGACTTCAAGTGTTCGTGAGGAAGAGGGTTTTGGATAGAATTCATGATCCTTTTTCCGGCAGGAGGTTATTTGAAGAAGCAGCAGGATGATGCCGGATAGAAATATCAGTTTGAAGGCAGTGCAGATTTTCATGATGGAATCAAAATTAGGAAAATTTTCATCTACAAACTGTTTTTTACTTCAATGCAATCCCAAAGGAACCGGGATTGTTGTGATATTATATCTTAATTAAAACCTGAAATAAATAAAGGGACTGAATCCGGTTGAAGTAATCGCTGCTTCGCTCAGAATGAACAGAAGCACTGCCAGAATGGTAAAAAGGATGATGGTCCGGTTTCCCGGATCAGAATACAGTTTTTCGCTCCAATTTCCGACCTTTTTAAAAAATCCCCAGAATGAGAAAAAGGCAGCCAGGCAAATCATTGTCCAAAACTTTGAATTCAGCCAGATATCAGAAATCCCCGATGTAAATGAGAACATTTTGTGGAGATATTCTTTGAAATAGATAAGGCTGTCGGAGCGGAACATTGTCCATCCGATCACGGTCACCATGAACGTAAGGATCACAGCCGGTATTCTGCCTGTCTTTTTAAAGAATTTCAGCAGGAAAAGCCGGTCGATGATCAGGAAAACACCCTGGTAAGCTCCCCAGAGGATGAATGTCCAGGCAGCGCCATGCCAGAAGCCACAGAGAAGAAAAGTGACAGAAGTAGCGATCAGGTAAATGACCTTATCCGCTTTCAACCCGATATATCTTTCTTTTGGCATCTTTCGCGATACGGAATAGGCGACCGGAAGGAACACATAATCACGGAACCAGGATGACAATGTCATATGCCATCTCCGCCAGAATTCGGTAATACTGCCGGAAACGTAAGGGCTGTTAAAATTTTCCGGCAATCTGAATCCAAGCATTCTGGCAATTCCAATAGCCATATCGGTATATCCTGAGAAATCAAAATAAATTTGAAAGGTATATCCTATAGCTCCGGCCCATGCAAGTCCGGTGGAAAGATCTGACGGAAC
This sequence comes from Bacteroidota bacterium, assembly GCA_030706225.1. Taxonomy (GTDB): domain Bacteria; phylum Bacteroidota; class Bacteroidia; order Bacteroidales; family FEN-979; genus JAUZOW01. The sequence continues at coordinate 22,714 of JAUZOW010000024.1, forward strand.
TGTCGAAAAAATCTGGTTGACAGTCGTAGCCAGTGCATCTGCGATCAACACTTTTTTAGCCAACCCGATCGCAAAACGGTAAAAACCGGTAAGCTTTTCATTTATTGTATCCGGACCTGTGGAACCTGTGATTTGAGGTGCGATTTGGCCGGGACGGACAATGGGGCCGGAAAGAAGCTGGGGAAACATAAAAATATACAGGGCATAGTCCTGAATCTTCCGGAAAGGTTTTATCGTTTTCCTGGAAACATCGAATGTATAAGCCAGTTTCTGAAAGGTTATAAATGAAATTCCTACTGGCAATCCTATTCGTACCCATTCTCCCGGTTTCACTCCGAACCATCCAGCAATATCATGAACCTGGTCGACAAAAAAGTTCATGTATTTAAAATAGAGGAGCAGTCCGAGATTCAGGATGACCGATAGCCAGAAGAGTGTTTTCTTCTTCACTTTTTCCGACACAGCCATTTCACGGAGGATGAAAAAATCAGCAATAACAGAGCCGGCCACTACAAAAACGAAGACAGGGGCGCCCCAGGCATAGAAGAACAAGCTGGCCAGCAAAAGGAATACGTTTCTGAACTTCCGGTCGAGCAGGATCCCTGCGATCAGTACAACCGGCAGGAAATACATGGTGAATATGCTGCTGCTGAAGATCATGGCTGATGTTTTTTAGGTTGTTTGGCCATCAACTCCTGATCAACCATATATTGCGCATCGCGCCGGATCATTTCTTCCAGTGGAATATTCCGTTCTTTAGCCTTTTTCCCGACAGCCTTCAACCAGTCCGGATTACTGCGGATCTGCGATTCGAAATAAGTCACCCGTGATGTCGAACTGTCAATTTTTGAAAGCACCCGCTCGACAAAACCGTATCCGGGATCTCCGGAAGCTGCATTCGTTTGCATCAGTATGATAACATTCTGCCGGAAAAGCGCAGTGGATAGATCCACCTGAGTTGTACTGACGGAATGGGTAGATGTTTCCGGGTAAACATCCCTGTCATAATACCAGAATTCGGCATTTGAAAAAATGTTGTTGATAAGCCCGGGGTTATACCAGTTCCAATAGAAGCTGTCGCCTACGAATAGTGCGGCCGGCTTGGGTTTAGAAGGATCCGAGGTAAAATGGAATGCAGGGTAAGCATATGCCGGGTGAGGAATCTCCCAAATCAAATTCAACGTCCGTTCAATATCATTATCCTCATTTCTTGCTTTTTTACTAACTTCTATTTTATCAATTACAATATGAGGAACCGGCCGTCCCAGCTTTGTTTCCAAATACCGGGTAAGAGAATCTGCAGCGAGAACGGCACCGTAACAGGACCAGTGGATACCAGTGGTCGGATAAAGAGGATACCGGGATGTACTCTTCATCATCAGCCAGTATTTATTGAAATCAATGAAATTGACTCCTGCTTCTTTATATTTCTTTACATAACAGGAATAATTATTGATGTCTTTTTTCTCTCTCAGATAATGATCCGGGATATCTTCCGGAAAAAACGTTCCTTTATCGGGAGTAAAGATTACGAGAAGCAAGATCTTTTTCTCATTCCATAATTTATCCTGGAGTTTTTTAGTCAATGCCACTTTTTCATCAATGAATTCCTTTCCAACAAAATTTCTTCCCAGATATGACTCAATATATTGTTCTCCGAAAAGATTTCCATTTTTACCGGCAACGATCTTTTCAGCATGCGGAATGGAAAACAGGGAAAAATCAAATTGATTGTAAAGTCTCACAAAGTCACTCTTAAATCCGGCAGAATCTTCTACATACTTCCTTAATTGATCCTGAAAGTTCCCATCAAGCCAGGTTTTACGCGAAAAAACAGGTTGGGGTGTCGATTCAAAAACACCGTTGAGGGAATTGGAATGGATAAAATGAGTTTTCTTCTGCACAGAAGGGAGAACCATGATCAGAAGAATAAAAGCAAACAGGATCTTTGAGGTCAGTTTCATATTTTATGATTATTCAAACCTCACTTTCAGATCGTCAATAAAAAGGTCACTGCTTCCATTATTCTGAATATGCAAACGGAGAACTGCAAAACTATTCATTTTAGGTGGCAAATCAAACAG
>JAUZOW010000240.1 GCA_030706225.1 Bacteroidota bacterium
GATTTTAATGGAGTTTTTATTAGCTCCAACCGTTCCGTCAGAACCGATCCCATAAAACTTACCTGAGAAAGTACCGGCAGGACTGATATCAACTTCCGGAAGCAGAGGCAGTGAGGTGAAAGTTACATCATCCACAATACCAACAGTGAAATGATTCTTAGGTTCTTTTGCTTTTAAATTATTGAACACTGAAAGCATCATGGCAGGAGTGGTATCCTTGCTGCTCAAGCCATATCTTCCGGCGATAATCATGGGTCTGTTTTCCCTGTCATAAAATAAATCGCGGATATCAAGATACAGAGGATCCCCATTGGCTCCGGGTTCCTTTGTACGGTCAAGAACTGCAATTCTTTTAACCGTGGCAGGTAAAACATTAAAGAAATATTTTGCGGAAAAAGGACGGTACAGATGAACTGCAATCAATCCGACCTTTTCTCCTTTGAGTCTGAGGTGATCAATGACTTCCTTGATTGTATCCGTGATCGAACCCATAGCAATGATGATATTTTCAGCTTCCGGGTCGCCATAGTAATCAAAAGGATGATATTCACGTCCGGTGAGTTTCTGGATTTCACGCATATAATTTTCGACGACATCAGCAACCGGTTCGTAGAAACGGTTAACAGCTTCTTTCGCCTGGAAGAAAATATCAGGATTCTGAGCGGTACCACGCGTTACAGGATGTTCAGGATTCAGAGCCCTGTCGCGAAATTCCTGAAGCGCTTTGGTATCAATCAACGGAGCGATTTCTTCATTCGTGAAAGCTTCAATTTTCTGAATTTCATGAGAGGAGCGAAATCCATCAAAGAAATGCAGGAAAGGAATGCGGGTCTTAATAGCAGCTAAATGAGCAATACCTGCAAGATCCATGATTTCCTGAACACTTCCGCTGGCCAGCATGGCAAAACCAGTCTGACGGCATGCATAGATATCGGAATGATCACCGAAAATCGAAAGAGCATGTGCAGCAATGGTTCTTGCACTTACATGAAAAACAGCAGGAAGTAATTCCCCGGCTATTTTATACATATTCGGGATCATCAGTAAAAGTCCCTGTGAAGCCGTAAATGTAGTCGTTAAAGCGCCTGACTGCAGGGAACCGTGAACAGCTCCGGATGCACCGGCTTCCGACTGCATTTCTGCCACTTTCACTTCATCACCAAAAATGTTCTTCCGGCCGTGAGCAGCCCATTCATCAACATTTTCAGCCATATTCGATGAAGGCGTGATCGGGTAAATGGCGGCTACTTCACTGAACATGTATGCCATATGAGAAGCAGCCTGATTTCCGTCACACGTCAAAAAATTCTTCTTTTTTTCCATAATAAATTGATTTGTAATTTCTTATTACCGAATTTTTTTGTGATTCCGTTTACGGCTGCAAAGTTACAAATTTCTTTTGGATTGTACTGTCTTCTTTTACTGGTTACTGGATGCTGAATACTGAATACCAGATGCTGGGGATTTATGATCCGACATCATTTCACTATCTTTGTTCCATGATATTTCCACAAAACTTCGAACAGAAAATTGGCTTTGACCAAATCCGGTCGATGATCTCTGAAAACTGTCTCAGCCCTGCCGGGCAGAAACAGGTGAATGAAATCGCTTTCCATTCCGGAAAGCAGGATATTGTGTCAGAACTTGAGCTGACGTGGGAACTCCTGAAGATTATTCAGTTTGAGGAAAACTTCCCCTCCCAGGATTATTATGATATGACACCCGGACTTACTTCCATCCAGGTAGAAGGTACCTATCTGGAACCGGAAAAACTTTCTTTACTGAAACTTTCCCTCCAGACAATCCTTGCCATCCTGGATTTCCTTCACAACCGTCCGTACGACAC
>JAUZOW010000241.1 GCA_030706225.1 Bacteroidota bacterium
TCCCCGATGATAAGCTCGGGAATACAACTTTAATTGTCGAAACCCTGACAACAGATAAAGCCATGGTTCTTGTAAAGAGAGGACATTGTAATCTGATCCTGAAAGATTCGGATAATATAATCCGTTATGAGTTTGATCCGCTGAATTCCGATGCTCAACTGACATATCTGAAGCTGAAGGCACTCTTTACGGACCCGGGTATACTGATTGAAACAAAGCATACTGAAATCCGTCCTCTTACCCTGAAAGGCACTCGTTATATCGATTTTCTGGTTCCCGGGTTGATCTCTATGGGGATTATGATGTCGATCATGTGGGGGATCAGCTATGAGATTATTGATAACCGGTCGAAGAAGTTATTGCGCCGGATGGTTGCCACACCGATGAAAAAGTCCAATTATCTTATTGCACTGATCACTGTGAGAATCCTGATGAACTTTGTGGAAGCCGGGTTACTGCTTCTTTTCTCCTGGATGGCTTTCGGGATCACGATCCAGGGAAATATAGGCGCGCTTCTGACAATTTTAATAGCCGGCAATATTGCTTTTGCCGGGATTGCCATACTTGTTTCTTCTCATACCGCTAAAACCGAGATCGGCAACGGACTTATCAATTTTGTTGTGACTCCGATGATGGTACTGTCAGGAATATTTTTCAGCTATCATAATTTCCCCGACTGGGCAATCCCGCTGATCCGGATTCTTCCATTGACCATGCTGACTGATGGTGTACGAAGCATATTTATCGAAGGAGCAGGCTTTGCAGAGATTGCCATGTCATCACTTATCATGACCCTTACAGGTATTCTTTTCTTTGTAGGAGGGCTGAAGATCTTCAAATGGACCTGATCTCCGGGATAAAACTTTTACAGTAATTTTCTTTTGATCAGTAGCGGGTGCGCTTCTGTAGTAAATACTACCTGATCGAGATTTACCAGGTTTTCCGGGGCAAAAAGCAGGTATGCATATTTCAGTGTTTCTGCAAAGAAAAAGCTTTCCATTTCATCGTCTTGTTCTCCGGTTTTGACATTTTTGAGAGAGGCAAATCCTGCATCGGTCTTGCAATTATTAAGAATATCCCCGAACATGCGTTTCCCTTCCCAGAGATATTCCTCCTGACCGGTAATCCGGAAAAGATAGAAACAGCTTTCCAGGTTTTCCGGACGAAGAGGATAGGAGGGGTATACGAGAGTATCTTCCCTGAAATTGAACTCTTCCGGCTCAATTCCGAACCGGGTCCACATCGAATAATTGGCTTTTTGGATTTTTTCTGCATTATCCGGATCCCCTGAAAGAGCAATCATTCCAGCGTAGAAAGCATCCAGGGCACCATAATATGGACGGGTTTCCTGGCCAGTATTCATATCAACCCTTGTCAGGTAAGTGCCATGAGAGGTTTCACGAAAAAGGTATTTCTGAATTGCAACTTTGTGCTTTTCCCATGCTTCTTTGCAATCCTTGTCGCCAAAGAGCAGCCAGCACTTGAAGAGATATTCGTAATAGGAATCAATCCGGGCTCCGATCTGGCTTTCCGTATTAAGCCAGTTGCCGGTATTCACATCGATCACGGTACCCACCAGATCAAGACGACTCCTGTGCTTGTAAACTTCAAAAGCCGCTTTTTTAGCAGTCTTGTAATAGATGGAATCCCCTGTATACTGGGTTAGTTTCCCGAATTCAAGAAGGTAAGTACCGATTTCAGCCGGATTGCTTTTTTCATCGCGGGTCATTCCGGTTTTAA
>JAUZOW010000025.1 GCA_030706225.1 Bacteroidota bacterium
AAAATTAGACGGAGGAACCTTTTGGCTGTCTGCCACACCGGAAAAAGCAGGTAGCCGTTCCTGGAATGCCGCTTGTAACCGGATTGTCACATGGGTCAAGCTCAAAGACAAGAATTCAGGTGAAATCCTGTTTTATTTCAATACACATTTCGACCACCAGAGCGTTCTTGCCCGTGAAAAGAGTGCAGAATTGCTAAAAATCAGGGTACATCAGATCGCACGTCAGCAACAGGTCATTGTTACCGGCGATTTCAACGATAACCGCAAAAGCCAGGCATACCGTATCCTGACCGAAGGAGATGATAAACTTTCCAATACCGCCGACCAGGTCGTTTTGAAAGAATCCAATCCGGATTATTCGTTTATCGGATTTCCATTTCAGAAACGGCATGGAGAAATAATCGATTTTGTATTTATGAAAAATATGGAAAGATGGAAACCTTATACCCAACGAATTATAACATACAATGTCGATGGGAAATACCCGTCGGATCATCTTCCTGTTCTTACTGAATTTTCTGCCATAAAAAACAAAAAGATAAAGAAATGAAATTATCCAGAATCCTTTTAATCAGCTCTATCTGTGCATTACTGGTTTCATGTACCTGCCGGAAACCCTGTGAATATATAAATCCTATGATCGGGACAGGAGGTCACGGACATACCTATCCAGGTCCTGGATTTCCTTTCGGAATGATTCAGCTCAGTCCGGATACCCGTGAAGATGGCTGGGATGGTTGCTCCGGATATCACATTACCGATACCATCATTTATGGATTCAGCCATACACATCTGAGCGGAACCGGTTGTTCCGATTATGGAGATATCCTGGTTATGCCAGTTACAGGCAATCCGGGTTTTGCAAATCATGGCTTTTCGTCAGGCTTCAGACGCTCAACAGAAAAGGCGGAAGCCGGTTACTATAAAGTGGATCTTGAGCGCTATCATATCCAGGCAGAACTTACCTCGACTGCCCGGACAGGCTTTCACCGTTACACATTTCCGGAAAGTGAAAAGGCAGCCATCATTTTCGACCTGAAATACAGAGATAAAGTACTGGATTCTTACCTTAAGGTGGTCAGCGATTCGGAAATTGTTGGAATGCGGGTTTCCCAGGCATGGGCAGACAAACAAATCATTTATTTTGCCGCCCGCTTTTCTAAACCTTTTCAATCTGTAGAATTTTCCAACGGACATAACTCCCTGAAAGGAATCCATGAGCTTTCCGGAGATTCCGTTTACGCTGCTTTTCATTTTACAACTAAAAAGGATGAAAAAATCCTGGTAAAGGTTGGTATTTCAGCTGTCAGCGAAGATGGAGCAAGAAAGAACATGGAAACCGAAATTCCCGGGTGGGATTTCGATAAGGTAAGAAAAGCCGCTCAGAATGAATGGAATAAAGAGCTTGGAAAAATCACGGTAAAAGGAGGTTCGGAAGTCCAGAAAACCGTATTCTATACGGCTTTATACCATGCCATGCTCAATCCAAATTTGTATATGGATGTCGATCATAAATACCGTGGAAGAGATCTGAAGGTCCATTCAGCCGATTCCTTTGATTATTATACTGTATTTTCTTTATGGGATACATACAGGGCAGCCCATCCCCTGTACACACTAATCGAACAGAAAAGAACCCGTGATTTCATCAATACCTTTCTTAAGCAATACCAGGAAGGTGGAATGCTACCTGTATGGGAACTTTCCGGGAATGAAACCGGTTGTATGATCGGATACCATTCAGTACCTGTTATTGTGGATGCATATGTTAAAGGGATCCGTGGTTTTGATCCGAAACTGGCACTGGAAGCAATGAAACACAGCGCAAACCAGGATCACCTGGGATTGAGCTATTACCGGTCGGAAGGATATATCCCGGGTGACAAAGAATCCGAATCGGTTTCAAAAACCCTTGAATATGCTTATGATGACTGGTGTATAGCCCAGATGGCTAAAGCGACAGGCGATGACGCGGGTTATCATGAGTTTATACACAGAGCACAGTATTACAAGAATCTCTTTGATTTATCATCCGGCTTTATGAGAGCTAAAATGAACGGTACCTGGTTCTCTCCTTTTGACCCGGCAGAAGTCAATTTCAATTACACGGAAGCCAATTCCTGGCAGTACAGTTTTTACGTTCCTCAGGATGTCACCGGTCTGATCGGTTTAATGGGTGGAAAGGAAAAATTCTTAAAAAAGCTTGACCAGTTGTTTTCTGTTGCATCAGCAACTACTGGTCGTAACCAGGCGGATATCTCCGGAATGATTGGACAGTATGCGCATGGAAACGAGCCAAGCCATCATATGGCTTATTTATATGATTATGCTGGAGAACCCTGGAAAACGCAGGAACTCATTCACAGGATCGTAACCACACTTTACAATGCCGCTCCCGACGGACTTTGTGGCAATGAAGATTGCGGGCAGATGTCGTCATGGCTGATCATGAGTGCCCTCGGTTTTTATCCTGTCTGCCCCGGAAGCCTTCAATATGCCATCGGCACCCCGATGTTCCCGGAAATTACGATACATCTGGAAAATGGAAAAACTTTTACCGTTAAGGCTAAAAAAATCAGCGACCGTAATTTTTATATCCAGTCGGCAAAACTAAATGGACAAAACTGGACCAAATGTTTCATTGACCATAATACTATTCTCGCCGGAGGAACGCTTGAACTGACCATGGGTGACGAACCCCGGAAATCATGGGGAACTGCTGAAGGCGATTATCCAACGACAGCCATAACGGACGATCTCATCACTCCGGTTCCTTCTCTGAGCGCCGGGAAAACGGTTTTCCTGGACTCAACGGCAGTTAAACTGACTTGTGTAGATAAAAATGCGACCATCCTGTATTCCATTGACGGTCAGGATCCTTTAAAGAAAGGATTGATATATTCCAAGCCTTTGATTATCAATAAAAGCCTGGTTCTGAAAGCTATTGCGGTTAAAAAAGGATCCAGCCCGAGTTTCCCCATATCGGCAAACTTTATCCGGATACCTGAAGAAAGAAAAATCACGTTAAATACTAAATATTCGCCTCAGTACTCCGCCGGCGGGGACCTTGCATTGGTGGATTTTATCAAAGGATCTGACAATTTCCGGACCGGAACCTGGCAGGGTTATGAAGGCGTGAATCTGGATGCTGTTGTCGATTTGGGTTCGGAACAAACTATCCATCTGCTTTCCACCGGTTTCCTGCAGGACCAGAGTTCGTGGATCTTTATGCCTGTCCGGGTTGAATATTCCATCTCAACCGATGGCAAAGAATACACACCCGAAGGAATGGTTAACAATGAAATTCCTGAAAAACAGGATGGACCCGTGATTAAAGAATTCAAACTGGATCTCAAAGGGGTAAAAGCTCGCTATATTCACGTCGTTGGCGTAAACCGGAAAGTATGCCCCTCATGGAATGTTGGAGCAGGTAATAAATCCTGGATCTTTGCAGATGAAATTACGGTTAAATAGCCAAACATACACTTATCTATATACGTATATTTATGCATGCAAGGTAAAAAAATCCGTTCCGACCTGATCCTTCTGCTGGCAGCAATTATCTGGGGTTTTGCTTTTATTGCCCAACGGGTGGGTATGCAATTCGTCGGGCCATTTATCTTTAACGGCATCCGTTTTTCTTTGGGAATTCTGGTTATTCTTCCTTTTCTGATTTTCCGTAAAAAAAGAATCTGGATGGTTTTTCCAGAAAAGCGGGAGGATTCTAAAAAGATTATTTGGGGAAGCATTCTTACCGGGATCGTGCTGTTTATTGCTATTTCACTTCAACAGATCGGAATAATGACAACCACAGCAGGAAAAGCCGGATTTATCACCGGATTATATGTTGTATTTGTTCCTGTTGCAGGTCTTTTTCTGGGACATAAAATGAATTTCCGAATCTGGCTTGGAGTTATCCTTTCGCTTACAGGGCTTTATTTTCTCAGTATGACCCAAGGATTGAAAATGGAAACGGGAGATTTTCTGGTATTTCTTTGTGCCATTTGCTTCACTGTGCATGTTCTTCTGATAGCCTGGCTATCACCCCGTATGGATTCATTTCTTTTAGCTGGAATCCAGTATGCCATCTGTGCAGGAATCAATCTCATTGTGGCTTTTTGCATTGAAACTTTTACATGGATCCAGGTTATGGATGCTGCCCTCCCTATCCTTTACGGGGGAGTGCTTTCTGTTGGAGTTGCTTATACTCTTCAGGTTGTAGCACAGAAAAAAGCTCATCCGGCTTACGCTTCCATAATTCTCAGCCTTGAATCCGTTTTTGCTGTCATCGGTGGCTGGCTGATCCTGGATGAAAAGATGACATTACGCATATTTACCGGTTGTATGCTTATGTTGGCAGGTATGATAGCCGTCCAGATCAAATATGTAAAAACCAGCATTCCATAGTACATTTTTCATTATTTTTGCCTGGAATTCAACCAGGTCAGGTTTTTTAAACCGGAACGCTACAATTCAACATCATGAAAAATATTTTCTTATCTGTCATTTCATTATGCTTTTGCTTAACCGGTCTCTCCATTCCATCGGAAGCACAGAATAATGACTCATCCGCTCCTGTTTCTTTCAGTTCTCATTTCATCCGGAAGACATTAAGAATTGATTATTATATGGCCGGTGACAACAAAGAGACAACGGTTTATATGAAAGGAATGAAGCAAGAACCATATTGGGGCGGTTCATTGACTCATCTTATCGATCCTTTTAATTCGGGCTCCTATCGGTATATGGCAATGGATTCCGCTACCGGCGAAATTATTTTCACCCGTGGCTTCTGCAATCTTTTTCAGGAATGGCAAGGAACTCCTGAAGCAAAAAAAGTAAAGAGGGCCTTTGCCCAGACTGCCGTCATGCCTTTTCCAACGAAAACCATCCGTTTTGAAATCGACAGAAGGGACTATAATTACGGGAAATTTTACAAAATTTTTGAACTCTATATTAATCCCAACGATTACTTTATCAGCCGTGAAAAGATAACGGAATATCCCGTTGTAAAATTCCGTAACAGTGGAGATCCTTCCGTTAAAGTAGATATAGCTTTTATTGCAGAAGGATATACATCAAAGGAGATGGATAAATTTCTCTCAGATGCCCGCCGGATCAGCAGTTATATCCTTTCAATGACCCCCTACTCCGAAAATGCTGACAAATTCAATTTTTATGCAATAGAATCGCCATCTGCCGAATCGGGAGTCACTATCCCTGGAACAGGTCAATATGTGAATACCAGTGTCCACAGCAGTTTTTATACTTTCGACATGGACCGGTACCTGACCAGCTTTGACACCTATGCGTTTTATGATATTGCTGCCAATACACCTTATGATGCTATTTTTGTCCTGGTAAACAGCAAGCGTTACGGTGGTGGAGGTTTTTACAACCATTATTGTGAAAGTACCGTCGACAATCCCTTATCTGAAATTGTATCCATTCATGAGTTCGGACATGCTTTTGCCGGGCTTGCAGACGAATACTATACTTCAGAAGTTACCTATTCGGATTTTTACAATCTGAAAGTAGAACCCTGGGAAGCGAATATCACTACAAATGTGGATTTTGATTCCAAATGGAAGAAAATGGTTACTCCCGGAATTCCCATTCCTACCCCGCGGACCGAAAAATTCAAAAACGATATCGGAATGTTTGAAGGTGGTGGATATGTTGCCAAAGGCGTTTACAGCCCGATGATGGATTGCAGAATGAAGTCAAATGAAGCGCCCGGGTTTTGTCCTGTTTGTAAAGAACAAATCCTGAAAACCATATTACTGTATTGTGAATAATGCATTAATCTTTGATATCCGGAGATTTTCAGTCCATGACGGACCGGGAATAAGGACGACTATCTTTTTCAAAGGATGCCCGCTGCATTGCCTCTGGTGCCATAATCCTGAAAGCCAGTCAAATAAGCCAGAAAATACGGTGCGCAAGATTGCTTTGGACCGGAAAAGATACAATGTTCTTGAAATTACAGGTGAATGGATGACCGTGGAAGAAGTGATCCACCGGTCGATGGAAGATGTTCTTTTCTACGAAGAATCCGGCGGTGGAGTGACCCTTTCCGGAGGAGAACCCATGGAACAAATTCAATTCCTGGTTGAATTGCTGCAAAAGCTTAAAGAGCAGGCAATACATACAGCCATTGACACCTGTGGCTTTACATCCCGGGAAAATTTAAAAAAAATCCTTCCCTATACAGATCTGTTTCTTTATGATCTCAAATTGATGGATGAAGCCAAACATATAAAATATACCGGGGTTTCCAATAAAAAAATCCTGGAAAACCTGATTTTTCTTTCAAGACAAAAGAAAAAGATCATTATCCGGTTCCCGGTTATTCCGGATATTACGGATACGGAAAAGAATGTAACTGCAATGATCCGTTTTATTGGCGAAATGCCAGTGCGTATAAAAGAAATCGACCTTCTTCCTTACCATTCCATAGGAAAACAAAAATATGCCCGGCTTCACAAGCCTTTCCAGCTCTCTGGCTTACCTGATATGAAGAAGAATGAATTACTGGATATGAAAAAAAGGTTTGAATCGACAGGTTTGTTTGTAAAGATTGGAGGTTGATCCGTTATTTAATTATTTGAAACCGTTTGATTTATGACTGATCGTATTAAAAAGCTCAGGGAACAAAGTCTGAATGCAGTAAACAGGATTTCTGCCGAAAGAGCTTTACTGATCACTGAATTTTACAAGACAGGAATTGACAGAGAGGTTTCAGCTCCTGTACTCAGAGCAATGGCTTTTGAGTACATTCTGAATCATAAATTCATCTGTATCAATGAAGACGAGCTCATTGTCGGTGAAAGAGGACCTTCTCCCAAAGCAACCCCTACCTACCCTGAAATCAACCTTCATTCGCTGGAAGATCTTGAAATCCTTGATAAAAGGAAAAAGGTTTCATTTAAAGTAGATGAAGAAACCCGGAAGTCATACAGGGACAAGATTATTCCTTACTGGAAAGGGAAAAGCAACCGTGACTGGATCATGCGCGCCATGACACCGGAATGGATTGAGGCATATACAGCTGGATTATTCACAGAATTCCAGGAACAACGTGCACCCGGACATACTGTCTGCGGAAGCAAGATCTATCGTAAAGGAATGCTTGACCTGATCAATGATGTGAATCAGGCACGGGCGGCTCTTGATTTCATGAATGATCCAAATGCTTACGATCTCGACGAAGAGTTGAAAGGAATGGAGATCGCAGCCGGTGCTCTGATTTCTTATGCAAAACGTCATGCTGAAAAATTAAAGGAACTTGCGGATCAGGAACAGAATCCCCTCAGGAAAAAAGAGCTTCTGGAAATGGAAGGAGTTTGCAGGAATGTTCCCTCCCATGCTCCAAAAACGTTTCATGAAGCCCTTCAATATTACTGGTTTGTTCACCTCGGAGTAATCACGGAAATGAATCCGTGGGATTCATTCAATCCCGGCCGCCTGGATCAGCATCTGTATCCTTTTTATAAGAAAGAAACGGAAGAAGGATCGCTGACAAAAGAAAAAGCAACCGAACTGCTCGAATCCTTTTGGGTAAAATTCAATAACCATCCTGCCCCTCCGAAAGTCGGCATCACAGCCGAAGAAAGCAATACATACACCGATTTTTGCCTTATTAACCTGGGAGGCGTGAAAAGCGACGGTTCAGATGCAGTGAACGAACTATCGTTTCTCATCCTGGATGTCATTGAAGAAATGAGAATTCTACAGCCCAGCTCCATGGTACAGATCAGCCGGAAAAATCCGGATAAATTTATCCAACGCGCCTTGCAGATCATAAAAACCGGATTTGGACAACCATCCTGTTTCAACACAGATTCCATTGTTCAAGAGCTTGTACGGCAAGGAAAAGCGATTGAAGATGCGCGGAACGGCGGAGCCAGCGGATGTGTCGAAGCGGGTGCTTTTGGGACGGAAAGTTATATTCTTACCGGATACTTTAATATTCCGAAAATTCTTGAAATAACCCTGAATGACGGAACAGATCCCAGAACTGGAAAAAAGATAGGAATTGATACAGGCCCTGCAGAATCATTTTCTTCATTTGAGGAGCTGATGAATGCATTTACCCTTCAGATGAATCATTTTATCAACATTAAGATCCGAGGTAACCGGGTGATTGAAAAGCTTTTTGCCGAACGGATGCCGGTTCCATTCCTATCTCTTCTTATTGATGATTGCATCGCCAACGGAAAAGATTATAATGCCGGCGGAACAAGATATAATTCCAGCTATATCCAGGGAGTTGGTCTGGGTACTATTACCGATTGCCTGACTGCCTTGAAATACCATGTCTTCGATAAGAAAACAATAAAAATGAAAGGCATGCTGAAAGCTCTCCGGCAGAATTTCGAGGATTTCGATGAATTTCGTTATGAATTGATTTTCAACACACCGAAATATGGCAATGATGATGATTATGCGGATGAACAGGCAAAACGCGTTTTCGATATATATTTTAATGCAATTGACGGGAAACCAACCGCAAGGGGAGGAAAATTCAGAATCAACCTGCTTCCAACCACATGTCATGTTTATTTCGGAAGTGTGATCAATGCATTGCCGGATGGCCGTAAAGCCTGTGAACCGGTTTCCGAAGGCATTTCTCCTGTCCAGGGAGCCGACCATAATGGACCCACTGCTGTTTTAAAATCTGCCGCAAAAATTGACCACTTACGTACCGGCGGAACGCTTTTAAACCAGAAGTTCACTCCTTCCTTTTTTGAAGATTCAGAAAGTATTGAGAAATTGATTTCGCTGATCCGCTCATATTTCCGGATGGACGGCCATCATATCCAATTCAATGTGGTTTCCGCAGATACCTTACGGGATGCACAAAAACACCCGGAAAAATACAGAGACCTGATCGTCCGGGTTGCCGGATACAGCGATTATTTCAATGATCTGGGAGAAGACCTCCAGAATGAAATTATCAAAAGAACAGAACAAAAGGGGATTTAATTGACGATTGACGATTAACAACTAATTATTAACCAAATAGCTATGGAACAAACTGAAAACAAATCAATCTCTTTATGGAAGTCATTTCCGGTCTTTCTTGCTTTTCTCTGCATGGGTTTTGGTGATGCGGTAGGACCTTTTGTAGGACTTGCAAAAGGTGAATTCCACTTGTCAAACACTATGGCTCAGTTGATTGCCTTTATGGGATTCATCATGTTCGGAATTCTTTCGGTCCCTATCGGAATCCTGCAGGATAAAATCGGGAAAAAATTCATTCTGATCATTGGACTTTCCGTTGCTCTTGTGGGAATGATCATCCCTATGATCGCACTGAATTCATTCGGTTTGTTTCTGCTGACCGTTCTGTTTCTGGGAGCCGGAAGTGCCATCAACCAGGTCGCCGGAAATCCGATCATGCGGGATGTTTCTGCTCCCGGAAAATATTCCCGTAACCTTTCCCTGGGTCAGTTCATCAAAGCAATCGGATCTCTTTCCGGTCCTGTTCTTCCTGCTCTGGCAGTAACATACTGGAATTCCGACTGGAAACTTCTTTTTCCGGTATACAGCGTATTCCTTTTCCTGACCATTCTCTGCATTTCCATTACTTCGATCAAAGAACATAAAATCGAGGGTGCAAAACCTGCCAATTTCAAATCCTGCTTTGCATTGCTGAAAAATCCGTTTGTTTTGACTATGGTGCTCGGGATATTTGTTTATGTCGGCGCTGAAGTTTGCATGAGTTCCGGACTCCCCATCTATTTCAATAATAAATTCAATGTGGATATTCAGAAAATCGGCCTGCTCAGTACCGGTTTGTTTTTTATCGCATTGATGGCCGGACGGTTTTTAGGCTCCGTCATTCTTAACTGGCTTTCCCCGAAACGTTTTTTCCTGATCACCTGCTTCCTTGCCATTTTAGGAATCCTGGGATTGTTTCTGGGTGTCAAATCTATTGCTTATGTCAGCGCCTTTCTGACCGGTCTGGGTTTTGCCAATATTTTCCCGCTGATCTTCTCTATCACGGTAGATGCGATGCCTGAAAGGTCAAATGAACTCTCCGGATTGATGGTAACCGCTATTGTGGGTGGAGCTATAATTCCTGTGATCATGGGTTTCGTAGCAGATAAGACAAATGCCACCATGGGCTTTCTGGTTCCTTTGCTCTGTCTTATTTTTATTACGATTACTGCATTCCGTTCACTCAAAAAAGCTTAAAATATCATTTTCATGAAAAAAATTATCCCAATCACACTGATCTGTGTGGTCTTCTTTTCCATTTTATCCTGTAAAAGAGAAAAACATTTTATTTCCGACAGGGAATACCGGCATAAAGTCATGGAACAATTTCAGCAACGTAAAGAATTTGCCAAAAACAGATCTTCCCAGTTGTTCGATGTTTTCAATCAACCCATGACCCGTGAAGAAAAAGAAGCAATGTGTTTTCTTTATGCTTATATGCCGTTGAGCGATCTGGCTGATTATTCGGGTGATTTTTTTCTTAAAAATGTACGTTCATCCTTTGCCGCCAGGGATACATTTTCCTGGGGTAAACAGATCCCTGAGGAGATTTTCCGGCATTTTGTTTTACCAATCCGTGTCAATAACGAAAACCTGGATTCTTCCCGCTGGGTATTCTTCGGGGAACTGAAAGGAAGGATCCGGCATATGGCCATGAAACAAGCTGTTTTGGAGATCAACCATTGGTGCCATGAAAAAGTAGTTTATAAAGGAACCGACATCCGGACATCGTCTCCACTGGCTACCGTTATGACCGCTTTCGGCCGTTGTGGAGAAGAATCCACATTTACCGTGGCAGCTCTGAGATCAGCCGGCATTCCTGCCCGCCAGTGTTATACTCCGAGATGGGCACATTGCGATGATAATCACGCCTGGGTTGAAGTATGGGTTGACGGAAAATGGCATTTTCTGGGTGCCTGCGAACCCGAACCAGATCTTGATCTTGCCTGGTTTGCAGGACCTTCCAAAAGAGCTATGCTGGTCAATACCAATGTATTCGGCGATTATTCCGGACCTGAGGAAGTTCTGGTAAAAGATCCCCTGTTCACCCGGATCAATGTTCTGAAAAATTACACTCAAACGAAAAAGATCTGGGCTAAAGCAGTAGATGCAAAGAAAAATCCCATAGATAGCGCAGTCGTCGAATTTCAATTGTATAATTACTCTGAATTTTATCCTCTCCAGCATTGCATTACCAATGCGAAAGGATTATGCTCCTTTGAAACCGGTTTTGGAGATTTACTGGTTTGGGCAGCAAAGAATAAAAAATTTGGTTACAAAAAAATCACTGTAAAACAGACGGATACTGTACTAATTGAATGTACGAAAGTAGCCGGACGTGAATACACCGAATCTTTCGACCTGGTCCCTCCTGTTGAAGTAAAAGTTCTCCAGCAGGTCAGTGATGACTTGAAAAACCGTAATTCTGAACGTCTTTCCTTTGAAGATAAAATCCGGGGCAACTACGAAAAAACATTTATTGATTCCTTACAAACCCTCCGGCTTGCAACAAATTTTAAGATAAATGCCGATACCCTTTGGTCATTCATCTCGAAAAGCCGCGGTAATGGCCGGAATCTCATCCAGTTCATCTCTGAAGTGCCCGACAGCGTTAAACCGAGAATCATTCCATTGTTGGCAAGCATTTCAGAAAAAGATCTGAGAGATGTTAATCCGGAAGTTCTCCTGGATGCCATACAATATTCCCCGGTACCGAAAAACCAGAAAATCACCAGGGAAATGTACCGGGATTATATCCTTTGCCCAAGAGTTGACAATGAATATTTAAAACCCTGCAAGCAATATTTTTTGAAAGCCTTCAATACTTCTTTCCGGAATAAAGCGATGAATGAACCTTTGACAATGGTAAAATGGATCAAGGATAACATAACTCTGGATAATACCTCAAACTGGGGAAAAGCTCCCATTACTCCTGTCGGAAGCTATGAACTGAAAATAACCGATGCTTCCTCCCGGGCTATTCTGTTTGTCTCCATGTGCCGCACTTTCGGAATTCCTGCAAGAGTCGAAACGGCTACCAAAATTCCGCAGTATTATGAAGGCGGTGTATGGCATGATGTGTATTTCGAAAAAGCTCCGGAAAAAGAGATCCGCAGAGGAACGGTAATTCTGGAAAACGACCCTGCCAATGAAAGGAAGCCGGAATATTATGTCAACTTCACGCTGGAAAGGTTCACCGACGGGTTTTACCGTTCACTGGATTATGAAACCGACCCGGTTATGCAAACTTTCCCCGCATCCGTAAGCGTTACCCCAGGCTCCTATCTGATGGTTACAGGAAACCGGTTATCGGATGGCACTGTTCAGGCAAATCTTTCATTCTTTGATATACCTGAAAACAAATCAGTTACTCACTTAATCTCGATCCGGAAAAGCTCACTTCAAAATCCGGTTCTTGGGAAAGTCTCTGATATGAAAAGCTTTCTGGGACAACTCTCTCCAAACTGTCCGTCTGCAATAGGTAAATATCTCATTATCGCGCTGCTGGATCCTGAAAAAGAACCTTCCCGTCATTTTATTTCTGATCTTGGATTGAAAAAGAGTGAATTACAAAACCCTTCGGTTCATTCTTACTGGCTGATGAAAAACGAATCCGATAAGAATAAATTTCTGGATCAGAACAGAAAAAATCTTCCCTCAAATTCGGTTACCCTGATCCGTAATGCAGATGCAATAAACATTATCAATAAATGTCTGATGAATCCGGTCAGAGAAAACTATCCGGTAATTATTTTGCTTAATCCTAAAGGGGAAATCAATTATACCTCGGAAGGTTATAAAATCGGAACCGTTGATGATCTTTTGAAACTCATCAGATAAAACCAAATCAGGCAATTCGTTGGTTTATGACCCATGAATTGCCTGATCTTCAACTAATTAAAACAACCTTCCTGAAATCAGCGGATTACGATAACTTTATCTGAAGAGATAATGTTTCCTTTTTGTGAAATGCTAAGAATGTAGATGCCGGGAGTTACATTTGCATCAAAAGCAAAGGAACCGTTCCCATTCAGTGTTTTGTTCCAGAGCTTTGAACCCGTCATTGAGTAAAGAGCGAGATCATATACAGATCCGTCATCGAGCATCGGGCATCTGATTGTACTGCCGTAAGTCAGAGGATTGGAATATAAGCAGGAATGTTGTAAGTTTTGTTTTTCCGGGACTCCGAAATAATCAGAATAATAATAATCCCAACGGGTATCGTTTTGCCAGTCGGAAAGGTTTGTTTTCCAATTCTGGGCAATATCGGTTTTCAGCAAATGATAGTCGGGATCATAAGAATAAAGGTTTCTTTTATTATTCAGCCAGGAAGAAGTATTGACATTCCAGGTTTGAACAAGGTATAAAGTATCATTACCGTAAGAATCATAGTTGTGTGAATATCTTGATCCCCCTGTAAAATCAAAAGTCTCAGGATTATAGGTCAGAGAATAATCTTCAATAAGGTGTCCGACGCTATCCAGTGCATGGTTGCTGTTTTGAATCCAGGTGGTATTATTCCAGAAACTTCCTGAAATAGCCTGTGGATTACCGGTTGTGAAATAGGTATGAATAGTAAGGTAATAGTTTTTCCAAACCTGGTTGCTGACATCGAAAACCTGTTGAACATCGGTACCCAGGTATCCATCCGGAGTATAAATGATCTGATCTTTAAGGCTATTGACCCAGATTTTCATAATCGGGTCCCATATTTCCAGGAGGGACTGAATCCTTTTGCCGGCCATTGTAAGGGTGTAGGTGGTACGATAAGCATTTTCCCAGTATAAAGAATCTTTGTTCCATGAGTATTCTGTAAAGCCCATCAGTTTATATCCGGTAGTATCATATTGGTACACTTTGCGGTAATTATTTACCCAGCTTTCGGTGTTGATATTCCAGATTTTTGTGATTTCTTCCAGAACATTTTCATAGAAATTGAAGGTATCGGAAATCATCTGGGAATTAACCCAGGCTTTGGAGACAGGATCCATAGATTGCTGGGTATATAAAATCACGCTGTTAAGAGAATCGTACAAATAACAATCCCGGGTTCCGGAAATGAATTTATGCTGAACCTGGTCCCATGTTTTCGTATAAGTTGTGTCGATGCGAAGGGAATCGGCATAATGAGTGTACAGGTAATCAACCCATTCAGAAGTTGATGTATTCCAAAGTTGTCCGGAAATCTCCTGTACAGCGACCCGTCCGGGAAAATAGGTATACAAGAGGCGGTTTTTATTTATCCAGTCGTTTGTTGAAGAAAGGAAAATCCGGTAAAGATCTTCCGTCAGTAATCCGGAAGTATTTTTGTTTTTATAGTCTTTCTGGTACAATGACCAGGCGACGGAGGTCGTATCCCATTTAAAATTATAGGCAGAATCCATAAGCCTGACTTCAGTAGAATAAGGAGTCAGGATTCCGGAAGTCAAACCGGGTGTATCATTTTGTGCTGAAAGGGTTGCTGTAAAGAGAATCAATGAAAAACAAGCCAGGATCTTCACTTTTTTCATGATGATTATTTTGAATGTTTACAAAGTAAAAATACGAATAAACATGAATCAACAAGTGGATTTTCTGTCAAAAAAAAAGCCGTCCTGATAATCCGGGACGGCTTCTTTTTAATCTAAAAGTTTCAGAAGCAATTATTTCTTTTTGGAAGCTTTCTTTCCAGCTTTCTTAATCAGGCCTTTTTTCACTGAGTCCTGATGTGCGATAGAATCGGAGATTCTTTTCTGTTCAGCCTGAACCTGAGCAAGTGAATCAGCTGCTCTCTTTTCTTTGGCCTGAACCATTGCGATTGAATCAGCGACGCGGATTGAATCGGCTACTCTTTTTGCTTCTTTTTCTTTTGCGCTAGGTCCGCAAGCATAAATTAATACTAAAGCGGAAGCTACCAGTACTGTTGCAAGTTTTTTCATTGTTTATTGATTTTATTAATTTGACCGCAAAAGTAAAAGGAAATTCTGAAGAAATTCTGAATATTTGAAAATTTTTTTAACTTTTTTTAAGAAAAATGTGTGTTAATAGATAAAAAATCTTCATTCTATTCAATTTCTAAATTCCTAATACAATTTGCATAACTATAAGGTTTTCTGAAACTTAATTAATTTTCGATCGTATAAAAAGCATCCTGCGTGCTGATTGCCAGGATGTCGGGTACTGATCCCGTCCTATCGCTGTCCGGGTATTTTACTTCCCGGACAGCTTTTTTAAATTAAAGCCACTTAAAGAATTTGTCCTTAAGTGGCTTGTTTTTTGTGACTCCGGAGAGATTCAAACTCTCAACCTTCTGATCCGTAGTCAGATGCTCTATTCAGTTGAGCTACGGAGCCATATCAGGGCTGCAAAATTAAACATTTTTTTAAACATTAAATGCAAGATTAAAATCTTTTAAAAAAACCATACGGCTTCATCGGGAGCCATCAGATAAAAAATCAAAGTCAATGATCAATAAATTATTACCTACCAACCACATACAAATTTGCATCTCCCAGAAAAGGAATTAATGAAAAAAGTTTGTACTTTTGCCACTTAAATGTGGTCGATCCCTATAAATTCACTAATAAATCATTATAATTCAGTCAGATAAATGATTATTACCGGAACTAAAAAATTGACTCCCGACGATTTTTACAAAATTTTATTTCTCGGTGAAAAAATTGACCTTGATAAAGAGGCCCGTGAAAAAGTAAAAGCCAATTACAAGTTTTTACTCGAATTTGCCAAAGGTAAGGTTATATATGGTATTAATACTGGCCTTGGCCCTATGGCTCAATATAAGATTAATAATGATAATGAGGTTCAACTTCAATATAATCTGATCCGTAGCCATGCTTCCGGATGTGGCGATCCTCTTCCGGAGATTTATGCCAAAGCAGCCATGCTGGCCCGTTTAAATACACTTATGCAGGCTAAATCAGGTGTTCATCCCGAAATTCCGGAATTACTTATGGAGCTTATCAACCGGAATATCATTCCTTATATTCCGGAACATGGAAGCGTCGGAGCCAGTGGTGACCTGGTCCATCTTGCACACATTGCCCTGATCCTGATCGGAGAAGGCCAGGCCTGGTATCATGGAAAACTCCAGCCCACCGCTGAAATCTTTAAGAAAGAAAAACTTCAGCCTGTTAAAATGCATATCCGTGAAGGATTGGCATTGATGAACGGAACTTCTGCCATGACAGGCATTGGTCTGATCAACCTGCTGCAAGCTAAAAGCCTTATCAGCTGGTCGATCCTTGCTTCCTGTATGATCAACGAAATTGTTGAATCATATGATGATCATTTCTCCGAAGAGCTTAACCGGGTAAAAGATCATTATGGTCAGAACCGCGTGGCATTAATCATGCGTAATATCTTAAAAGACAGCAAGTTGATCCGGCACCGGGCTGATCATTTATATACCGCTAAAACCGACCAGGTTGAAGTATTCAAGCATAAAGTTCAGGAATATTATTCGCTTCGCTGTGTACCTCAGATTATTGGCCCTGTTCTGGATACAATCCTGAATGCTGAAAAGATACTTGTCACGGAAGTAAATTCCACGAATGACAATCCTGTCATTGACAATGAAAGCCGAAACGTGTTTCATGGGGGTAATTTTCACGGAGATTATGTCTCCCTTGAAATGGACAAGATGAAAATCGCCATTACGCGAGTTTCCATGCTGGCTGAAAGGCAATTGAATTATCTTCTGAATGATAAGCTGAACGAAAAGCTTCCTCCTTTTGTAAATCTTGGGAGACTGGGACTTAATCTCGGGATGCAAGGTGCTCAGTTCACTGCTGTATCTACTGTTGCAGAAAACCAGACCCTCTCCTTCCCCATGTATGTCCACAGTATTACCAATAATAATGACAACCAGGATATCGTCAGTATGGGTACCAATGCTGCATTAATGACGAAAAAAGTTATCGAAAACTCATACCATGTCCTGGCAATCGAAATGATCAGCATGCTTCAGGCAATTGATTACCTGGGATATGGAAGCAAATTGTCGGGATTTTCTCAGGAAAAATACAGGGATTTAAGGGTTATTGTCCCAAAATTCCTTGAAGATTCAATCGTATACCCAAAAATTCAGAATATCGAAAAATATATGCTGGAAAACAAGCCTCAGTTCTCTTTTATGGACTGATGCCGTATTCATTAACTACTTGCGGATGAAAATAGCACTGGTAACAGGTGGTTCCAGAGGTATCGGGAGGTCAATCTGTGTGAAACTTGCTGAGGCAGGGCATCATGTAATTATCAATTATCATTCCCGGAAAGATGAAGCAGAGGTCACTCTGAAAATGGTACAGGAAAAAGGAGGAACCGGTGAACTTCTTGCCTTTGACGTATCCAGACAGAATGAAGTGGAATCAGCATTGAACGGATGGATAGAAGGCCACAAGGGAGAATACATCTCCGTTCTGGTAAATAATGCAGGAATCCGAAAAGATGCGCTGGTTATGTGGATGAAAGACGATGAGTGGAACGATGTAATCAACACGAACCTGAACAGTTTTCTCTTCATTACCAGGATTCTGATCAAGGATATGCTGATCCATAAATCCGGAAGAATTGTCAGCGTGGTTTCATTATCCGGAATTAAAGGTTTACCCGGACAGGCCAACTATTCTGCAGCCAAAGCTGGTGTAATCGGTGCTACCAAAGCCCTTGCACAGGAAGTGGCAAAGAAAAATGTAACGGTAAATGCCGTAGCCCCCGGATTTATACGTACCGATATGACTAAGGATATGGATGAATCCCAAATCAAGGCAATGATCCCGATGAACCGTTTCGGAACACCTGAAGAAGTTGCCGAAGCTGTGGGATTTCTTGTTTCGGAAAAAGCTTCCTATATCACCGGCAACGTAATCAATGTAAATGGTGGATTGTACACCTAAACTCTAAATATTCTCCCGTATTTAAAGAAGTATGAATCATCGCGTCGTTATCACCGGAATGGGAATTTATTCTGTCATCGGGAAAAATCTTGATGAAGTAAGAGATTCATTATACAAAGGAAAATCAGGCATTATTCTGGATTCTCACCGGAAAGAAATAGGATTCCGTTCCGGATTGACCGGAATGGTAGAACGTCCTTTACTTAAAGGTATTCTCGACCGGAGATTAAGAGTAGGACTGCCTGTTCAGGGAGAATATGCTTACATCTCGACGCTGGAAGCGTTGAAAACCTCAAATATTGATGACGACTTTCTTCATTCCCGGGAAGTAGGAATCCTGTTCGGAAACGATAGTTCCGCACTACCCGTTGTCGAATCAACTGATATACTGAGAAATAAAAAAGACACGATGATGATCGGCTCGGGATATATATTCCAGTCGATGAACTCCACAGTTTCCATGAACCTGTCCGTCATCTTTAAGCTCCGGGGAGTAAATTTTACAGTAAGCGGAGCCTGTGCAAGCGGTTCACATGCGATCGGTATCGGATATTTACTGATCCGCCAGGGGTTACAGGAAGTCATCATCTGCGGAGGAGCCCAGGAGATCAATCCGGAAGCGACAGCCAGTTTTGATGCGCTGAATGCTTTCTCTATACGGGAATCTGAACCGGAAAAAGCATCCAGGCCTTTCGACCGCGACCGCGACGGACTTGTTCCTTCCGGTGGAGCAGCCACACTGATCCTGGAAAGCTATGAATCCGCAATCAAACGGGGAGCCACTATTTACGGAGAAATCGTTTCCTATGGATTCTCATCTAACGGAGAACATATTTCCCTGCCCAATGTCGACGGACCCGTCAGAGCTATGCAAATGGCATTAAAAGAAGGAGACATCCGCAGCAATGAGATTGATTACATCAGTGCCCATGCTACTTCAACGGTTGCGGGCGACAGTAATGAAGCTCAGGCGATTGATATGCTGTTTCATGACAGCCGGCCGCTGGTATCCAGCACCAAATCTATGACAGGACATGAAATGTGGATGGGGGGAGCCAGTGAGGTCATCTATTCTATCCTGATGATGAGAAATTCTTTTGTCGCTCCCAATATCAATTTTGAAAATCCAGATGAATTCTCAAAGAAATTAAATATCCCGTCAACTACTCAATCTGTCGGATTTTCAACTTTCTTATCCAATTCATTTGGATTCGGAGGAACAAATTCTTCCCTGATCATTCGTAAATTCACTTCATAAATAATTTTAAATTTCTTTACTTTTGCATCCTATCAATCCCCATGAAGATGCAAAATGACGAAATTATCAGGAAAATCAATCAACTTCTAATCGATGAGATTGAAATTGAGCAAGACCAGATATCTCCATCTGCTGAATTAAAAAAAGATCTTGGAATTGACAGCCTGGATTTTGTTGACCTTTTCGTTATTATTGAAAATAATTTCGGATTTAAGCTGAAAGCAGAAGAAATGGCCAATGTCAAGACATTGCAGGATTTCTACAATTACATCGGGAATAAAGTCAATTCAAACTAACCGCCGATGTCCGCATGGAAAGGCCAAACCCGCGGAGGATTAACCGGTTACCGGATCTATATCTGGATTCTTCGTTATATGGGTATTTCGTTTGCTTATTTCATCCTTCATTTCGTTGTTTTTTACTTTGTCTTTGCTGCCCCCACCGCTTCCCGCGAAATCTACCGTTTTTACCGCCGGCGAATGCACTTTAACCGGTTTAAATCACTGGTTGACATTTACGGGAATTATCGCTGGTTCGGACAAATCCTGATCGATAAACTGGCCCTTCTTTCCGGTTTTGAGCACAAGTTTACTTTCGACTTTGAAGGAGAAGAATACCTTCGACAGATGGCAAACGGAGGATTACTTATCAGCGCGCACATGGGAAACTGGGAAATTGCCGGACAACTGCTGAACCGTCTGAATAAAACCGTCAACATCATCCTTTTTGATGCAGAACATCAACATATCAAAGGATTACTTTCCAAAACCTATAAGAATCGCAATGTTCATTTCATTATTATAAAAGAGGATTTTACTCATCTTCTGGAGATCCGGGATGCCTTGTCGAGAGGCGAGATTGTCGCTATGCACGGCGACCGTTTTATCCCCGGAAATAAGACCGTAAATATAAATTTTATGGGTGAACCGGCTCCTTTCCCTATAGGACCTGTAAATATGGCGGCCCATTTCAATGCCCCTGTTTCATTTGTTTTTGCTGTTAAGGAATCCCGCAACCATTATCATTTTTATGCTACTCCCCTCTTCAAGATTGAACAATTTAACAATTTGGCGAAACGGAATATGGTTTTAACGGAAATCGTCGGGATCTATGTTAAAAAACTGGAAGAAATCCTTCGGAAATATCCCTTGCAATGGTTTAATTATTATAATTTCTGGGCATCATCCGGGCAAACACTCCCGGTAAAAGAAAAGCCATGACAAACAAAAAACTTCTTCTGGTATCTGCAAATCGATTTACCCATCCCTATCCGGTTTATCCAATCGGGTTATCTTATATTTATTCCTATCTTAAAAAACGCCTTCCTGATTTTGATATCCGTATTTTCGATTTCAATCTTAAAACACCGGATGAATTTATTGAATTTCTGAAAAAGTTCAGGCCGGATTATACCGGTGTATCGTTCCGGAACATTGATGATGTGAATTCTTATAACCGGGAGTGGTTTATTCACGGTTACAAGGATATCCTTAAGCTGATCAAAAAGACGCTGAAAACCCGCATTATAATCGGAGGATCAGCCTTTTCCATTTTCCCGAAAGAACTTTTTGACTTTTTTAATCCTGATTATGGGATTTGTGGAGAAGGGGAAGAAAGCATGTTTCAGCTGTTATCATGCCTGGAAAAAGGAGAAGATCCTTCAGGAATTCCCGGACTTGTTTACCGGGTAAACGGTGAAATTCAACTTAATGAAAGAAAATCATATCTTGAAAAGCTGGATCTTTCCTTTGAAAACTCTCTTATCGGATTTTACTGGCAGAAAAGCGGGATGATGAATGTCCAGACCAAACGAGGATGCCCTTATCATTGCATTTACTGCACCTATCCTCTGATTGAAGGGAGTAAGGTAAGAACACTGGATTCCGGAAAGATCATCGAAACCATAAAAGATCTTTATTTCAATAAAAAAATAACTTATATCTTTTTTACTGATTCCGTTTTTAATTTGCATCCTGAATTCAATGAAGAGCTTGCTCATAAAATGATTGAATCGCAGATAAAGATAAAATGGGGAGCTTATTTTTCGCCTCACAATCTAACCAGGGAGCAGCTTAAACTGTATAAAGATGCCGGGTTAACGCATATTGAATTCGGAACGGAATCACTGTCTGACAATACATTAAAAGCATACGGAAAGCATTTTACGGTAGAAGATGTGATTGAATCTTCACGTATATGCAATGAACTCTCAATCTATTTTGCACATTTTCTCATCCTGGGAGGTTACGGGGAAACCGAGGAGTCGATCAATGAAGGATTCCGGAATTCGGAAAAAATTTCCGATACAGTATTCTTTCCCTACATCGGAATGCGCATCTATCCTCATACGCGGCTGCATGAACTGACTTTGGCAGACGGGTATGTCGATCCTGAAGATGAAATGCTGGAACCGGTTTATTACATTGCGCCCGGAATCAACTATGACACCCTGAAGGAAAGAGCAGAAAAAACAGGAAAAAGATGGGTATTTCCTGATGAAGATGTTCAAACCTTTATGGAAAGGATGAGATTACGTAACCGGAAAGGATCACTATGGCATCATCTGAAAAAATGATAGCAACAGAAGACTTCATCACACGGTACATTCCCCAGCGGCCACCTATGGTCATGATCGGGAATCTGGTATCCTCTGAAAACGGTAAAACCGTGACTTCTCTGAAAATCAGAGAAGATAACATTTTCTGCAGCGAAGGACTTTTCCGCGAAGCAGGGATTATTGAAAACATTGCGCAAACTGCTGCGGCAGGCAACGGTTATCTTTGTTCCCTGGAAGGAAAAACTCCACCGGTCGGATTTATTGGCGGAATCCGGCGCCTGACCATTTATTCATTGCCCGAAGCCGGTGATGAGATCTTTACGGAAGTCATCCTGGATAATGTGGTCATGAATGCTAGCCTGGTGACCGGAAGAGTCCAGAATAAAGGGGAAATCATTGCAGAATGTGAAATGAAAATTTTCCTGGATGTTGATACGGATGCAGGAAAAAATTAATTTAGCACGCTAATCAATTCCCACATTGTTATGGAACAGGATTCAAATCCCGTTTATAAAGATGAACGGTACGGGAAAAATCGGGAACTGCTGTATAAGTACAATCCGGAAGGAAATTATGAAAAAAATGTAGGTTTTCATGAGGAGCCGGAGAGAGTTATTTTGCAGCAAGCCTGGGATTTATTCCAGGAAAGGATTGAAAATGCCAGGCAAAAGGTTCTCAGCGGAAAAGCAAGCCCTCTTCTGTATTATATGGAAAAAAGCCTGGCGGATCCGATGAATCTCTCCATGATGGCAGGAATTGCTTTCTGGAAAGTTAAACTTCACCTGAAACCTTCTTTTTTCAGGCATATGAGCGAAAAAAGCCAGAAAAAATATGCCGAAGCTTTGAATATTACGGTTGAACAACTAAAAAAAGTTGAATAACGGGTAACTTTGAGAAAATGGCGCAGGATAAGATCATACTGAATTATACACACCGACAGGCAGGCCATTGTGAAAGCGGTGCCACATCAAACCTGTTTAATTTTTACGGATATGATGTTTCAGAGCCCATGGCTTTCGGAATCGGAAACGGCCTGTATTTCAGCTATATTCCCTTTCTGAAATTGCAGTTTGCGCCGATGATATCGTTCCGGAATTTTCCCAATACGGTTTTTCACCGTTCCATGAAGCATCTTGGAGTGGATGCCCAGGTAATTAAAAGCTTCAAGACTCCGAAAGAGTCCATGGATGCACTCGACAGGAACCTGGAGAAAGGTATTCCGACAGGATGCCAGGTGGGATGTTATAATCTGACCTTCTTCCCCCCAGAGTACCGCATGCATTACAACATGCATAACCTGGTCGTATTCGGAAAAGAAGACAACCTCTATCATATCAGCGATACTGTTATGGAAACGCCCCAGGTTCTTACCTGGGAGGACCTTGCCCGGGTCCGCTTTGCCAAAGGAGCTTTTGCACCCAAAGGCAAGATGTACTGGATCAATCATATCAACGGTGAATTAAATTTTAAGCCTGCTGTTAAAATGGGGATTCAGAGAACCGTTCATGACATGATCAAGATCCCATTCTGGCTTATCGGGGCCAAAGGGATTCATGCAATGGCCAGGGATCTGAAAAGATGGCCGGGACGGTATGGAAATGAAAAGACATCTTTCTATCTCGGTCAAATCCTGAGGATGGCGGAAGATTTCGGAACAGGTGGAGCCGGTTTCCGTTACATTTACGGTGCCTTTCTTAAAGAATCAGGAAACCTTTTCATAAACGATGAACTTCTGGAAGCTGCTGATATGATGGGAAAAACAGCAAACCGGTGGAGAGAGTTTACATACATCGGTGCACGGAATTGCAAAAACCGTTCAAAACCGGAAGAAGATTATGGAATGCTCAGCGATATTCTTCATGAAATCGGGAATATGGAAGAGCAAGTTTATAGAAAGCTTGATAAAATCGTACTTTGATTATGGAAACTGTTCCCATTATTGAGATTCAGGAACTGACAAAATATTACCGGAATTCAGATTCTCCCGCAATCGATTCAATCTCATTGAATATCTTTCCCGGTGAGATTTTCGGATTGCTGGGACCAAATGGCGCTGGTAAAACGACCACCATTTCCATTCTTTGCGGACTTTTCCCTCCTACTCAGGGAAAAGTACTGATCGACGGATTAGACATCCGGTCGGATCTTAACCAAATCAAGCAAATCATCGGGGTGGTTCCTCAGGATATCGCTCTCTACCCCACCCTTACTGCACGTGAAAACCTGACATTTTTAGGGAATATGTACGGATTGAAGGGGAAATTCCTTCATGACCGGATTGATGAATGTCTTTCCATTTTCGGCCTTGAGAAATTTGCAAACCGAAGGATATCCGTATATTCCGGCGGGATGAAACGAAGAGTCAACCTGATCGCAGGATTACTGCACCGTCCCAAAATCATTTTCCTGGATGAACCTACGGTCGGAATCGATGTTCAATCACGTATCGTCATCCTTGAATATCTTAAAAAGCTTAACCAGGAAGGAACAACGATCATTTACACCTCCCATTATATGGAAGAAGCA
>JAUZOW010000026.1 GCA_030706225.1 Bacteroidota bacterium
CAAATATATCATTTTTGGTTCCGTTATTTACTCCAAGGTAATATCCATCCTGCCATACCCCGAATTTTGGATAATCAGGGGTAGTCGGAAGAATAAATGAGTATTGATAATAGGTGCCGGTAGGATCTCCTGTGGTAGATATGGCCATCAGTATATAATCCGGGTTACCTGAAATCGAAAACTCTGTTATCAACCACCGGTCTGCCTGTTCATCGTAAAGAACGATCGGATCCCCATCGTTATAACCGGATCCGGAAACACTGCCAAAAATCTGGTTGATCTGTGTAGGCCCAGCCAGAAGAGCCCCCGATTTGGAATAGATAGCATAGGTACAATTTACCATCTGAATATAATGGTTTGGACCGCATGCTCCGTTACAATCCGGAGGATAAAAAGGAGAGGCCTGACCCTCGAAATTGATTAAAGGCGCTTTGGGCTGAGTGTTTTTACCCATTTCATGCTGCCAGGCAGGATCGGCACCTTTGGGCAAAGCCGTAGCTGCATAAGGATAATAACGCTTCTTTAATCCTTCGTTCAACTCCTTATTTCTCCCCTTTTTCTCAAGCTTAAGGAATTCTTCATGGGAAAGAATAGGTAAATCGCGTAAAGGCTTACTGACCCCTAAAAATTTACCTGTCTGAATAATCGCCGGACTGGTTGGTATGTTCTGTGCATGAACTGTTATCGTCCATAGAAACAGTATACCCAAAACAGATGGTAATAATCTTTTCATGACATCAAATTTTTATATAAGAAAACTGTAAATAATAGCAGCAATTGGGTCTAAAGATAGTAAATGAAAGAAGCAAATCAAAATTTTTCATAAAAATTTATTTATATTACTATTATTCAATCTGTTAATATAGTATCATAAGCATATCATATGCCCAAAAAGCAGATAAAAATCCCGTAATACCTGAATTCCTGAATACTGATTTTCAGTTGATTATAATATATAATATACGAACATATTATAATTCGCAATACCCACGCGTTATCCCGCACATTTTTGCCATATTTTGATCCATGTCAACGGGATAGTGTAAATTTGCCATTTACTAATGATCCTATTATGGAAAGTGAAAAATACAAGCGTCCGACCTGGGATGAATATTTCATGGAAATTGCAAATACAGTAGCAAAACGGGCAACATGCGACCGTGGGCGCAGCGGATGCGTAATCGCGCGTGACAAGCAGATCCTGGTCACAGGATATGTCGGATCTCCCCGCGGTCTTCCTCACTGCGATGATGTGGGTCATCTAATGAAAAAAGTACTGCATGAAGACGACCGGGTCACACAACATTGCATGAGAACGGTCCATGCAGAACAGAATGCCATCTGCCAGGCAGCAAGACTTGGGATTTCGCTGGAAGGCGCCACGCTTTATTGCAGAATGACCCCTTGCAGAACCTGTGCCATGCTCATTATCAATTGCGGAATTGTCAGGGTTGTTTGTGAAAGAAAATACCACGACGGTATGGAATCCGAAGAAATGCTAAAACTGGCGGGAATCGCCCTGGAATATGTTCATGATGAGATCCAGCAGTACGAGGACCAGTAACCCTATTTTATAACTTTTCTTTTTCGGCATTCAGCATCTTCAGACGACTTTTTTTCCTGCCAAAAGTAAAATAAATGACCAGTCCGATTACCAGCCAGATCAGAAAGCGCATCCAGTTTGTAACCCCCAGCTGAATCATCAGATAGAAGTTAGTGAGAAGTCCAAGTACCGGTATCAGCGAAAATTTATCCTTTACAGCAAAAAAAGTAAGAATCACCGCGGCAAGGATATAAATAAGAATGGGAAATTCCTGACTTATAAGGATTCTGAGCGATTCTTCAGGCTCATGTCCTACAGATCCTGCCGTTCCGCGAATCAACAGGATGAACCTTTTCAACTCCGGCGGATTCCAGTAATACAGGAGCACAAATATTCCTATCCAGATACATGGAAGGATATATCTGCTATTGAAATAAGGAACTTTAAAGGTTCCCTTTGGGAAATTCACCTTCTGCCTGCTGTGATTTTTATCAAGAATCAGAATCCCTCCGGAAACCAGAATAAATGCGAAAAGCGTTCCGATGCTGGTCAAATCGGTCACTTCAGTCAGATTCAGGAACAAGGAAGGCACTGAGACAATGATTCCGGTTATCAGAGTTGAAAACGCCGGTGTTTTATAGCGGGGATGAAGCTTTGAAAATATCCCGGGTAAAAGTCCATCCCTGCTCATGCTCATCCAGATGCGCGGCTGCCCGACCTGGAAAACAAGCAACACACTGGCCATTGCAATGACGGCGCTGATGGCAATGATCCCCGAAAGCCAGTTCAAATGAAGCTTCTGAAATGCATAGGCAAGCGGATCACCTACACCAAGCTCATTATATCTTACCATTCCGGTAAGGACAAGACTAATCAGGATATATAAAATCGTTGTTATCAGAAGGGAAAAAATCATAGAAAGAGGTAAATCTCTCCGGGGATTCCTGCATTCTTCAGCAGTAGTGGATATCGCATCAAACCCGATATAGGCAAAAAACACGCCAGCCACACCTTTCAAAACCCCACCGATCCCGTTCGGGGCAAAAGGACTCCAGTGAGCCGGCTGGATATAAAAAGACCCCACGCCTATCACCAGCAAGAGAATGGCAATCTTCAGTAAAACCATAATGTTCGATGCCAGCTTGGTTTCATAAATTCCTTTGAAAACCAGATAGGTGATCAGAACAGTGATACCGAACGCGGGAATGTTGGCAATCAAACGGATTCCCAGTATATGCGGAGCATTCATCCAGGCATCATATGCTTCCCGTAATCCGGACGGGATGGCACTTACCGGGTTTCCGCTCTGAAGAAACCGGCATGCAGCATGATACCCCCTGGAAGCACCTAAATAATCAATACTCAGGTATCCGGGAAAATGAATTCCGACACCTGACAGAAAACCGGTAAAATATTCCGACCATGAAATTGCAACGGCGATATTTCCTACTGCATATTCCATAATCAGGTCCCACCCTATGATCCAGGCTACCAGTTCACCAAAACTCACATAAGCATATGTATAAGCGCTCCCACAAAGGGGAATTCGTGAAGCAAACTGTGCATAACACAGAGCCGAAAAACCGCATGCAACCGCAGTAAAAACAAACAAAAGTGAAACAGCAGGACCTCCGCTGGCAGCAGCATTGCCAATGGTACTGAAGATCCCGGCTCCGATAATTGCAGCAATTCCAAGACCCGTAAGATCAAAAACCGAAAGATTCCGATTCAGCCTGGTTTTCCCGCCCAGCCCTGTTTCGGCGTCTTTCAGTATCTGATCAATGGATTTCTTGCGGAAAAAGTCCTTATATGGCACAAGGATAAAGCTTTGGGTAAATGTAGGAAGTTTTTCAGCGCAAAATTCGTACCTTGGCGCAAAATTTAAGATTTGCGCTAAAGAGCATCTTATTTTCATGAAGAAATTTACCCGCGAAGCGCTGTGTATAATTATTTTCCTGCTGGAATCAGTTGCCGCCGGATTCGGTCAGATAGCTGATTTTTCCAGCCCGGATACAGTTTGTGTCGGAAACCCGGTGACCTTCTCAAATCATTCCACAGGGGTATCAACATATGACTGGACTTTCTGCAAAGCAGATTTTTTAGCCGACCCGGTTATCATTCCAGTCAATACCGTCCCCAATATGCTGAAACAACCCACTTTCCTGACAGTTGTGAAAGACAGCAACGATTATTTCGTTTTCGTAACCAACCGGGGTGATGGAAGCATTGCAAGAATTTATTATCAAAATACACTGACCGGCCCAACCGTTTCGGAAGTGAACCTGGGAAATTTCGGTTTTTTCGATAGCTATATAAATGGGATTCAGATATGTAAAGAAAATGGCCGATGGTATGGTTTTACGGTTGCCCATAATCTTGTTTACCGTCTGGATTTCGGTACAAGTCTCCTCAATACCCCTGTTGTCATTGCCCTGGGTATCACCATAACCCTGACCAGCAATATGGCTGGACTTATCATGGGCAAAGAAGGGAACCAATGGACCGGTTTTCTGACGGATCAGAACAGCAATTCACTTTTCCGGCTCGACTGGGGAAATTCCCTTACCAATGTTCCCAATATCCATACCTTTGGCCTGATTGGAAATTTAAATGTGCCCTGGCAAATTTCTCTGATAAAACAAGATACAACATGGTATCTTTTTGTTGCCAATGAAGGAGATAGTACGCTTTCCCGTTTTCAGATCGGAAATTCACTGTTTCAAACCCCCGTCGGACAAAATCTGGGTAATGTCGGTTCCCTGGATCAGGACCGGGGTGTGATCATCCTGAACGACTGCAATGATCCTGCAGGATATATACTCAATCATTCATCCGGACCTGATTTCCTGACCCGCCTTTCTTTTAACGGAGGACTCGGGGGAACGGTAACCGGTAATCTTACTTCCGTTTCCGGGATGAACAATCCTTCCACTTTCTCAAACGGAATATGGATCCAGGATACGCTCTGCTTCTTTATAGCCAATTCAGGTATGTCCGACCTAAAGCTGATGTTCTTTCCTCCCTGTACTGCCGCGGCTCCCGTTTCCTCCACACTGAAGGACCCGCCCCAGGTCGTTTATTCTACTCCCGGAACATACAAGGTAAGGTTGGTTACGGATGATGGCACTGACTCCCGTCAGGAAAAATGTAAGACAATCACCGTATTGCCGGAATTGACAGTCAGCCTTGGAAATGATATAACTTCCTGCCCGGGGAAAGATGTTACTCTTGACCCCGGCCCGGGATTTTCCTCTTACTTATGGAATACCGGAGCTACCTCACAAACAATTGCCGTCGATACAACCGGTGATTACTGGATTAAAGTAACCAACAAATACAATTGTTTTGTCTATGATACTATTCATGTAAGATTCCAATCGCTTATCCAGGATACAGCCAGGGTTTCCATCTGTTACGGGTCGTCCTATTTCGCAGGAGGAAAACCACAAACAACCTCTGGCACTTACATTGATACATTAAAAACAATCGCAGGATGCGACAGTGTTGTAACTACTTTCCTTCTTGTAAAACAGCAGATCATTGCCGATCTTGGACCCGATCAGTATATCTGTCCCGGGGATAATATTGTATTATCTGTTTCCGATTCAGCGGCTGTTTATGAATGGCAGGATGGCAGCCAGGATTCTTCCTTCACGGTGACCGAAGCCGGAATATACTGGATTCATGTAACCCGCGACAGTTGTATGGTTGGAGATACGATTGATATCCGGCCATGTCCCGCTATCCTCTGGTTTCCGAACGCTTTCACTCCCAATGAAAACGGGATAAATGATGTTTTCAAACCCAAAGGCTTAAGCATCGCTTCATTCCATATGGAGATCTTTAATCGCTGGGGACAACTGCTTTATGCGACCGATGATATAGATGATGGCTGGAACGGCATTTACAAAGGAGAATATTGTCCGGCAGAGACTTATTCTTACATCGTGAATTACGAAGGAACCGATATTCCAGGCAAGAAAAGGAAAGCATCAGGAACTTTTATTCTTATCCGGTAATTTCTTTTGCGGCTTTTATAATGCCGTCTGTATCAAAACCGCATTCATGATGCAGTTCAGGGATGGAACCCTGTTCAATGAACCGGTCAGGAATGCCGAGTCGTACGATATGAGCAGAATATCCATGGTCGGCCATGAATTCCAGTACAGCAGATCCCATTCCTCCTGAAATCACTCCGTCTTCTATAGTTATAATCTTTTTGAATTTTTTAAAAACAGAATGAAGAAGATTTTCATCCAAAGGCTTGAGGAACCGCAGGTCGTAGTGAGCTGCCGAGATTCCTTCGGCCTCCAGCTTTGTACAGGCTTTTTCTGCATCATTTCCAACATGGCCGAGGGTGATCAGGGCAAGATCCTTACCTTCCCGAAGTATCTGACCTTTCCCGATTTCCACTTCATGGAGAGGGGTTTTCCATTCCGGCATAACGCCTCTTCCCCGTGGATAACGGATCGCAAAAGGTCCGATGCCTTCTTTCTGAGCAGTAAACATGAGATTTCTCAGATCTTCTTCATTGCGTGGAGCTGCTATGTTCATATTAGGTATACAACGAAGATAAGCCAGATCAAAAGCTCCGTGATGAGTAGCTCCATCTTCTCCGACCAGTCCTGCCCTGTCAAGGCAGAAAACAACATGAAGGTTCTGTAAAGCCACATCATGAATGATCTGGTCGTATGCCCTTTGCATAAAGGTAGAATATATATTACAGTAAGGTATATATCCTGCTGCGGCAAGACCTGCAGAGAATGTCACGGCGTGTTGTTCGGCAATTCCCACATCAAATGAGCGATCGGGAATTTTTGTCATCATGATATTCAATGAGCATCCGGTTGCCATAGCCGGAGTGATTCCGACAATTTTCGGATTTATCTCGGCAAGTTCAATAATGGTTCTGCCAAAAACCGTCTGGTATTTGGGAGGAAGTCCTTTCTGCTTATCTTGAGTAATTTCTCCGGTTTTTCTGTCGAAAACTCCGGGAGCATGAAATACAGTCTGATCCTTTTCCGAGGGTGCAAAGCCTTTGCCTTTTACAGTAATGGCATGAAGCAACTTGGGACCTTGTATATATTTCAGGGCTTTGAGGATTTTGACCAGCCGGATGACATCATTCCCATCAATGGGTCCGAAATACCTGAGATTGAATGATTCGAAAAGATTGGCCCGGCGGAAAATGGTCGTTTTCAGTGCGCTTCCAATTTGTTTGACAATGGCGCGTGAATTTTTACCATATGGAGTTCCTCCACCAAGCATCAGCCATACCTTATCACGGAATTTATTGTATGATTTGGAAGTGACAATTTTCGCAAGGTAATTCTTCATAGCCCCAACATTCTGATCGATAGCTATCCCGTTATCATTCAGAATAACCAGCAGATTTGCATTGGAAACCCCAGCATTGTTAAGTGCTTCAAAAGCCATCCCGCCAGTCATGGCTCCATCGCCAATGACAGCAATATGATGACGTTTTTTATTATTGCTTAGGTTTGCAGCTATTCCCATACCCAATGCAGCAGATATGGAAGTAGAAGAATGTCCTACACCGAAAGAATCGTATATGCTTTCAGCCATTCTTGGAAAACCGCTGATTCCGTGATATGTACGATTCATATAGAATTCATCCCGGCGTCCTGTCAGAATTTTATGGGCATATGCCTGATGCCCGACATCCCAGATCACTTTATCTTCTGGGGTATCATAAACATAATGAATGGCTACGGCAAGTTCAACCGCTCCAAGACTGGATCCCAAATGCCCCGGATTACAGGAAATCACGTCGATGATAAAACGGCGTATCTCTTCACAGAGCTGCGGTAATTGCTCAAGTTTAAGCTTTTTAAGATCAGAAGGACTGTTTACTTTAGCTAACAGTTCTCCAACTCTTGCTGTCATCGAATCTCCTTAGATTATAAATCAGCAACTATATCAGGCCCAATTCCAATTTGGCAGCATCGTTGATTCGATCGATGTCCCAGGGTGGGTCGAAAACAAGATCCACAACGACTTCTTTGACTCCTCCTACCTTCATAACCTCTGACCGGACCATTCCCGGAATGTCTTCCGCTATTGGACAGGTAGGCGCTGTCAACGTCATTTTGATATAAACTACATTCTCTTTTTCTATCCTCAGCTCATAAATGAGTCCCAGATCATAAATATTTACAGGAATTTCAGGATCATAAACCTGTTTAAGGGCAGTTATTACCTTTTCCTGAATTTCGTTGCGTTCCTGTTCCATAACCAAGTGTAAAAGTACTTATTTTACATATCACTGATTACCGGATGAAGATAGTTTTTCCCGGGCCTGAAATGCCAAAGCATACAATTTCATTTGTTTTATCATATGCGAAAGCCCATTTGAACGGGTTGGGGAAAGATGCTCACGCAACCCGATCTTGTCAATAAAATCCATATCGGCGTTCAGGATCTCATCGGGACTATGCCCGGAAAAAATCCTGACCAAAATGCTGATTATCCCTTTCGGTACGAGTGCATCACTATCCGCTGTGAAAATTATTTTTCCATCATGGTATTCTGCATGAAGCCAAACTCTCGACTGGCACCCTGAAATCAAATATGTTTCGGCTTTATATTCATCATGGATTAAAGGCAGCGATTTCCCCAATTCGATCAGATAACTATCTTTTTCTAACGGATCTTCAAACATCGAGAACTCCGAAATCAGCTGTTCTTCTGTTTCTTTGATAGTCATATTTTCATTTTTAATTTTTAACCGACTATTTTCTTAACAGTCTCAAGGGCTTCCGCCAACCGGTCAATTTCTTCAAATGTATTGTAAAAAGAATAGGAAGCCCTTATCGTTCCCGGGATTTTCAAATATTCCATCAATGGCATAGCGCAATGATGTCCGGTTCTGACTGCAATTCCCATTTTATCGATCAGCGTTCCCGCATCATAAGGATGAATTCCTTCAAGCAAAAATGAAATCAATCCTGCCCTTTCCCGGGGATTTCCGATTACCTTCAATCCTTTAATCCTGCTGAATTTATCAAGTGTATAGTCGACCAGCTGTTTCTCATATTCCCCGAATTCATTCATATTTATCTTCTGAAGGTAATGAATTGCTTCCCTCAGACCGTATACACCTTCCACATTCGGCGTTCCGGCTTCAAATTTATATGGAAGTTCATTAAAGGTCGTATGATCAAAAAACACATCCTGAATCATCTCTCCACCGGTCTGATAGGGCGGCATCTCTTCCAGCCACTTCTCTTTCCCATATAAAACGCCAATGCCCATAGGAGCATACATCTTATGACCGGAAAAACAATAAAAATCACAATCCAGCTTTTGCACGTCCACAGGCAAATGAGCAATTGCCTGAGCTCCATCGACAAGCACAGGGATATTCTGAAGATGAGCCAGCCGGATGATCTCAGCCACCGGATTTACCGCTCCCAGAACATTTGAGGAATGCGCTATTGCAACAAGGCGTGTTTTTTCATTCAACAGGGTTTTATAGACTTCCATATCGATGTCACCCCGGTTATCCAGCGGAATAAATTTCAGGATCGCTCCCTGTTCTTTGCAAATTTCCTGCCAGGGAACAAAATTGGAATGATGTTCTAAAACCGAGATCAATATTTCGTCACCTGGTGAAAGGAATTTTTTCCCGAAGGAATGAGCTACCAGGTTGATGGATTCCGTCGTCCCTTTCGTAAAGATGATCTCAGCCGGTGAAGCTGCATTAATAAATTGCTTTATCTCGCTACGTGTATCTTCAAAAACTCCTGTTGCACGCTGACTCAGGAAATGAACCCCACGGTGAATATTGCAGTTATCGTGCTCGTAATAATACTTTACTGCATCAATGACCTGACGAGGTTTCTGAGTTGTAGCAGCATTATCAAAGTAAACCAGCTTATGCTTGTACACCAGCTGATCAAGTATCGGAAAATCCTCTCTAATCTTATTAACCTGGAAACTCATCACAATTCACTTCGCTACTTAATATTTTCTTTTAAATCATTTCCTTATCAATTCTGAATTCCACCGGTTGTTCCTTACTCCCGCAATTCAGCACACACTGATCACAAATCAGTGACTCTCCCATAAGTCTTCTTTTGACCATATCTTCAATCCGGTTCCGTAAAGGAGGAATGGATATCTTTTCAACAACTTCGTCGGCAAAGGCAAACATCAATAACATACGAGCATTGTCTTCACCGATCGCACGCTGCCTTAAATAAAACATAGCTTCGGGATCAAGCTGGCCGGTCGTACTGCCATGACTGCATTTCACATCATCTGCATAAATCTCCAGGAAAGGTTTCGAATTTACTTTCGCGGTATCCGTCAGCAGAATATTCCGGTTACTCTGGTAAGCATCTGTTTTCTGGGCATCTCTTCTTACCATTACATGTCCGTTGAACACCCCGCTTGCATTTTCATCCAGGATCCCTTTGAAAAGCTCTTTGCTACTGCATCCCCGGGCATTATGGTCAATGTAGATGTAATTATCCACATGCTGTTTCCTGTCCATCAGATAAAGCCCGTTAATGTTGATATGGGAATTATCTCCGTTTAAAAGAACCCGCGTGTTGTTCCGCAAAAGGCCGCCGTTCAGCGTAAGGAAAAGAGAATCCAGCACAGTTTCTTTTTCGAGGTGAAAATAGGTAGAGCTAACCAGGGTGGAATTATTATTGATATTCTGAAGTTTATAATGATCCATGCGGGCATGGCTGTCCAGGAAAACTTCCGTAACAATATTGGAGAAGCTTGGCTGATGATTAAATGAATCATCGCAATGAACAAGGGTAAGTCCGCTGTTCTTTCCAAGAACGATAAGATTTCTGGGCTGAATAAACAGGTTTTCATCGCTTCGGATAACATTGATCAGCTGAATGGGTTTCGAGCTTTTCACATTATCGGGAACATAAATAAAAACGCCATCCTGAGCAAAGGCAGTATTCAGAAATGTCAGACCATTTTTATCTTCGCTGGAATATTTATTATAGTACTTTTCAATGATCCCGGGATATTGACGGAAAGCCTGAGCCAGACTTCCCATAATGATTCCGTTACCCAGCCTGATCAAAGGGACATCCTGAGAAACATACCATCCGTTCATTTGGCCGATGACAGCCGTATCAAGATGCGGAATGACGCAATGAAAGGTTCTTTGCAGATCTCTGACGGGTACAGGATTAAAATGATATTCATACCCTTTTGCAAAGCTTTCCGCCAGGTTGGTATTCTTCCATTCTTCCAGCTTTGTATCTGGCAATCCGGTTTCCCTGAAATGATCCAGCGATCTGTCCCGGATACCGGAAATAGCTTCCGAATCATTCCGGATAATTTCCCCGCGGTTCTCCTCAAAAAGGTGAACCATCCGATCGGTTGTTATAGGATTATTCATTTTCTTTTTTGATCCAGTCGTATCCTCTCTCTTCAAGTTCAAGAGCAAGTTCTTTGGTTCCCGATTTAACGATCCGCCCTTCATAAAGCACATGTACAAAATCGGGAACAATATAATCCAGCAAGCGCTGGTAATGGGTGATTAAAACAAAGGCATTGTCTTTTGTCCTTAATTTATTGACTCCCTGGGCTACAATCCTCAGGGCATCAATATCCAGCCCGGAATCCGTTTCATCCAGAATAGCCAGCGTAGGTTCCAGCATCGCCATTTGAAAGATTTCGTTCTTTTTCTTCTCCCCGCCTGAAAATCCTTCATTAACCGAACGGTTGGTCAGATTTGATTCGATTTCCACGAGTTTTTTCTTTTCTTCCATAAGTCTCAGGAAATCCCCGCCTGTCAATGGATCCAGTCCATGATATTTCCGTACTTCATTGACGGCAGTCCGCATGAAGTTAGTCATGGAAACCCCCGGTATTTCTACAGGATACTGGAATCCCAGGAAAATGCCTTCTCTTGCCCGTTCTTCTACCGAAAGTTTCAGAAGATTTTTATCCTTGTAACGGACTTCTCCATCTAGCACTTCAAACATATCTCTACCGGATATGACAGAAGCCAGCGTGCTTTTTCCGGTTCCGTTCGGTCCCATAATGGCAT
This sequence comes from Bacteroidota bacterium, assembly GCA_030706225.1. Lineage (GTDB taxonomy): Bacteria > Bacteroidota > Bacteroidia > Bacteroidales > FEN-979 > JAUZOW01. The sequence goes on from JAUZOW010000026.1 coordinate 11,592, forward strand.
GAACTTCACCCCGGTTCACTTCGAGATTGATCCCTTTCAGGATCTCCTTGCCGTTAATTCCGGCTTTTAAATTTTTAATCGATAAAAGCATACTTAAACTATTATCTTTTCACTATTCACTTTTTACTTGAATTTCTCACCCCACTGCCCCCTCTAAACTGATAGAAAGCAGTTTCTGGGCTTCGACAGCGAATTCCATCGGCAGCCGGCTCAGAACCTGACGGGCATATCCATTAACAATCAGCCCGATGGCATTTTCGGTACTGATTCCCCTTTGCTGGCAATAAAAAAGCTGGTCTTCCGATATCCGGGAAGTGGTAGCTTCATGTTCCACCACAGAGGATTTATTTTCAACCTGAATGTAAGGGTAAGTGTGTGCACCGCATTTATCCCCAAGGAGCAGCGAGTCACACTGAGAATAATTCCGTGCATTGGCAGCGCCCCTGGCTACTCTCACAAGTCCACGATAGCTGTTATTGCTGAATCCCGCAGAAATACCTTTGGAAATGATAGTACTCCGGGTATTTTTCCCCAGATGGATCATCTTGGTACCGGTATCTGCCTGTTGATAATTCTTAGTAACAGCAACCGAATAAAATTCACCTACTGAATTATCCCCTTGCAGAATACAACTTGGATATTTCCAGGTGATGGCAGAGCCGGTTTCTACCTGAGTCCAGGAGATTTTTGAATTACTTCCTTTACAGATGCCCCGTTTGGTTACGAAGTTAAAGATTCCACCTTCCCCATTTTTATTTCCCGGGTACCAGTTTTGTACGGTTGAATATTTAACTTCAGCGTCTTTCATGGCAATGATTTCCACAATGGCTGCATGAAGTTGGTTTTCATCCCGCTGAGGTGCCGTACATCCTTCCATGTAGCTCACATAGGCTCCTTCATCAGCAATAATCAGGGTCCGTTCAAACTGACCCGTCTTAGCTGCATTGATCCGGAAATAAGTGGAAAGTTCCACCGGACAACGGACTCCTTTAGGAATATAGCAAAAAGATCCGTCACTGAAAACGGCAGAATTCAGTGCTGCAAAATAATTATCCGTATAAGGCACAACCGTTCCAAGATACTGGCGTATCAATTCAGGATGCTTTTGAACAGCTTCTGTAAAGGAACAGAAGATGATTCCCAGTTTGGAAAGAGTATCGCTGAAAGTCGTTTTTACTGAAACACTGTCCATTACTGCATCCACTGCCACACCTGCAAGCTTTTTCTGTTCAGCCAGTGAGATTCCCAGTTTATTGAATGTATCCAAAAGCTCAGGATCGACTTCTTCCAAACTCCCTGGTGTATTTTTCTTAGGCGCTGCATAATAAATGATATCCTGATAATTGATGGGAGGTATGGTAAGATGAGCCCAGCCGGGTTGTTTCAAGGTCAGCCAGTAGCGATATGCTTTCAGCCGGAAATCCAGAAGAAACTCAGGTTCATTTTTTCTGGCAGAAATGAAACGTACAATGTCCTCATTCAATCCACGGGGAGCCATTTCGGTTTCAATATCCGTAACGAACCCGTATTTGTACTCCCGCTGAGTGAACTGATCCAGAATTTTATGGGTGTCGGGTTCCATATTTTTCTAATTTAGATTTAATCCACACATTAATCGTACCGAATTGATATAACTGACTTTTTGTCCGGTGTAAAAGTAAGAAAAATGCAGGGATCAGAAGGGGGTTTTAACTTTTTTAACATAAAAAAAACCCGGTGCATCCTTACCTGTCAGGGATTCTGCACCGGGTTGAAAAGTTATCAATGAAACTATTATCTCCTGGGTGACGGATGAGAAGAAAAATGAAGATAAGGAATACCGGATGATTTCACCGTAGCATCCGTAATCCTGATATTGTCAATAAACCATCCGCGAAAACCGTTATAGAGCTCATCTTCAGTATTAAAGCTGAAACGAAGCTTTATGGTCTCTCCGATAAAATCACTGATATCAAATTCCTGATACTTCCAGACCGGAGCTAAATTAAATCCTCCGGAAGTGTAAGGAAGTGCAGCACGGTCATCCACTATCGGATCGGAATATGGATTCAGCCTGCCGAGAACGATAGGGTTATCAGGATCTGATACATTAATCACTTCTACTTCCATGATATCATATCCGGATGAATTTGGATTTACACTTTCAATCTCGAACCAGGTATAAAAGGATAATGTGGCATGACCATTGGCAGATGTCAGCGCGATTTCAGGTGAAGTAAGATTTCCATTATGTTGTTCATCAGAAGTTCCTCCGGAAAGTTCAGACTGTGTACTGTCATAGGATCCCATAAAATTCCCGGATAATGCTTCACCAAACCAAACATCATACTTGCCGTCGAAAGCAGAAGGAATAGCTCCTTTTGTATCATCGCCGGCTCCCAGTTTTACATATTTCGGGTATGCAGCATTGATGATGGAGTTGTTCAGCTGACGATGCCAGAATCCATCATATGTCCAGCCCGATTCCGATTCAAAGGATTCCTGATAAAGAACGTTTTCAGAAGATCCTTCATATACGGTAAAATTTTTCACCTTCACTACATTCTGAGTAAGTACAATCCCTTTTATACAAACTGACGTATAATTTGATTTTACCAGACGAAGTTTGAAAGCAGGAATCGCATAGCCAGATTCGGTATTTACAGCAATTGCCGGGAGGATATAATATCCGTTCTCGTCAGTATATGTGGAAGAAAAATATCCATTGGAATATTCTTCAGGATCTGAAGAAATTGAGATCGAAGCATGACTCAAAGGATTTCCATTCTTATCCAGTGCAATTCCAGAAATACAGGCTACCGGAGCAGTTACATTTTCATCCACCGGACAAAAAGCGACATAATTGCCTTTGGGATTGGAGGTACTGACATCAACGGTGTCGGCTGTCATTGCATAATAATTATCCGGTGATGCCACTACTTTATATTTCCCGGATGCAACATCCGAAAACTGATATTTCCCGTTTGCATCAGCAAAAACGGATTTAACCGTTTCTCCCTGGAAATTTTCCAACATCACCTTGCAGGAAGGTAAGGGTTGTAAGGATACACCATCTTTCACAACACCTGATATGACATTGTATGAATTCGATTGTGGATTCTGAGAAGAATCATCGGAAGAATCTTTCTTTTTACATCCTGATAGTAATAGAAACGTTCCGCAAAGGATAAACAAAAGAATCGTTTGGATTGAATTTTTTCTCATATGCTCAAAATTATGGGTTAGGGAGCTAATTTATGAAAATAGGATAACAAATGAATGATTACTTTTGTGGATTTATTGACAAATCGTAATGTACGAGAATAAAGACAAGAAAAAGAAGGAAGGCGAACATCTGACCTCTTTATCGGAACTGGGTGAGTTCGGGCTGATTGACCGGTTGACACAAAACCTGCCTGTGTACAATTATGGAACACTGAAAGGCGTAGGAGATGATGCTGCAGTCATTGACCTTAAGGACAAGTTACTGCTTCTTTCCACCGACCTTCTCATAGAAGGCATCCATTTTGACCTGACCTATACCCCACTGAAACATCTGGGATATAAATCCGTCATAGTGAATCTTTCGGACATTGCTGCAATGAACGGTGTTCCGAAGCAGATTACGGTTTCTCTGGGTATTTCCAGCCGTTTTTCAGTGGAAGCGCTGGATGAATTCTATGCCGGTATCCGGCTTGCCTGTGAGAAATATAAGATTGACCTGGTCGGAGGTGACACCAGCTCAAGTGTTACCGGGCTGTTGATCTCTGTTACCGTAGTCGGAGAAGGAGTGAGAGAAGAAATCGTATACAGGAATGGCGCTCATTCGGGAGATCTCATATGTGTAACGGGAGATCTGGGAGGTTCTTATGCAGGTTTGTTAGTATTGAAGCGCGAAAAGGAAGTTTTCAAAGCCAATCCGGATATGCAGCCGGAACTGAGTGGTAATGAATATATTCTCGGCCGGCAGCTGAAACCGGAAGCCAGAACAGATATGCTGGCGCTTTTCCGTGGTGTCGGAGCTTTTCCCACATCCATGATCGATATTTCCGATGGACTGGCCAGTGAAACGCTTCATCTTTGCAAGCAATCAGGCACCGGATGCCGTTTATACGAAGAAAAGATCCCTATTCATCCTGATACTGTCAAACAGGCCCGTGAATTCGGGATTGTTCCGACGGTTTGTGCACTCAGCGGAGGCGAAGATTATGAGCTTCTGTTTACTATTCGCCAGGAAGATTATGATAAATTCAAGGATATTGCTGGTATTTCCATAATCGGACATATGACTTCCCCTGATGACGGAGAAATGCTGATCACTACTGACGGAAAGACAATGGAACTGACTGCACAGGGTTGGGATGCCATGAGGAAAAGGTAATTATCCTCTGTTAATTGTAACTTTGTATCTTCATTTTATGGCGATTCTATATGACAGGATCACTGAACAGATATTTCTCCCACCTGGAACCGATCGTCAGAAATCTGCCCGAAAAACCTGGCGTTTATCAGTTTTTTGACGATAAGAATCATATTATTTATATTGGGAAAGCTAAAAATCTGAGGAAAAGGGTTTCCTCCTATTTCAGCAAGATCCAAAACGTCAGCGGAAAAGTCCAGATGATGGTGAGGAAAATTGCTGAGATCCGTTTTATTATTGTGGATACTGAACAGGATGCATTTCTCCTCGAAAACAACCTGATCAAAAAATACCGTCCTCATTACAACATCGCCCTGAAGGATGACAAAACTTATCCCTGGATCTGCATCAGGAATGAACCTTTCCCAAGAGTTTTTTCCACCCGCCACTTTATCCATGACGGATCTTCCTATTACGGACCCTATGCCAGCGGTAAACTTATGAATACCTTGCTGGAGCTGGTACGTCAATTGTATCCCATCCGAACCTGCAACCTGAATCTGGCTGAAAAAAATATAAGGGCAGGAAAATTCAAGGTTTGCCTGGAATATCATCTGGGAAATTGCCTGGGACCGTGCGAAAGCTTCCAGAATGAAGAGGATTATGGTCAATCTATCACCGCTATTCGTGAAATCATAAAGGGTAACATCACTTCCGTTTCACATCAGCTAAAAGATCTCATGATGGAATATGCCGGGAAAATGGAATTTGAAAAAGCCCAGATTGTTAAAGAAAAGCTGGCTCTTCTGGATAAATATCAGAGCAAATCCACCGTGGTCAGCAACACCATCAACAATGTGGATGTATTTTCAATTCTTGATCAGGGCGCACTGGCATACGTTAATTTCATGAAAGTCATGAACGGAGCCATCATCCAGGTTCTGACTGTCGAATTGCATAAAAAGCTGGATGAAAGCAGGGAAGATCTTCTTTTAATGGCGATAACAAATATCCGTGAACGTTTTGAAAGCCAGGCACCAGAAATTATTGTCCCGTTTACCCTGGAATATGAAATGCCGGGAGTAGTTTTCACTGTTCCCAGGATCGGGGATAAAAAGAAACTTCTGGAGCTTTCCGAAAGGAATGCCCGGTATTATCATCTTGAAAAAGAAAAGCAGCAGGATCTTGTCGATCCCGGGCATAAAAGCCGGCGAATTCTGGATGGAATGATGAAAGATCTCCGGATGAAGGAACTCCCGGAACACATTGAATGCTTTGATAATTCCAATATTCAGGGTGCATTTCCGGTGGCTGCAATGGTTTGTTTCAAGAATGCCCGTCCTGATAAAAGCGAGTACCGCCATTTCAATATCCGTACGGTTGAAGGTCCCGACGACTATGCTTCCATGGAAGAGATCATCTTCCGGAGATACAAGCGACTTTTGGAAGAGAAATCACCTTTACCTCAGCTTGTTATTGTCGACGGAGGCAAGGGACAACTGAGCGCTGCCATGAACAGCCTGGAAAAGCTCGGATTAAAAGGGAAAATGACGGTGATCGGCATTGCCAAAAAACTGGAAGAGATTTATTATCCCAACGATTCCCTTCCCATGTATCTGGATAAAAAGTCGGAAACTTTGCGACTCATTCAGCAAATGCGGGATGAAGCTCACCGGTTCGGAATTACACATCACCGTAAAATTCGCGAAAAAAATACTCTTCGCCCACAATTAACTGAAATTCAAGGAATTGGCCTATCCTTAAACCAAGTGCTCTTAAAGAAATTCAAATCCGTAAAGAATATCCGCAACGCTTCCCTGGAAGAGTTGCAGTCAACCATCGGAAAATCAAAAGGGAAAGTCGTATACGACCATTTCCACTCTCAAGGGAAGATTTGAGAATTTTCTTCCCTTTTCCCTCTTTCTTCTTTAATTAACCAATAATCTTTTCGTAAGCAGCTGCATCAAGAAGCTGATCCAGTTCAGCAGCATTACTGATGCGGATGCGGACAACCCAGCCCTTTTCGTAAGGATCCTGATTGATGGTTTCGGGTTTTGTAGTAAGATCTTCGTTGAAGGCAAGCACTTCTCCTCCTGCCGGCATAAACATGTCGGAGACGGTTTTTACTGCTTCAATAGTGCCGAAGGTTTCTCCCTGGTTCAGGACTTCACCAACAGTTTCTACTTCAACAAAAACTATATCACCCAGTTCATGCTGAGCATAATCTGTAATTCCAACGAATGCTTCTTCGCCTTCTACACGTATCCATTCGTGATCTTTTGTGTACTTTAAATTGGCTGGTACGTTCATGGTTGATTTGATTTTATTATGGGGATTCAAAAATACTCCTTTTTTGGGAAAAACAAAGTGGAGTGTCAAAAAAATAAGCAGGAACCGGCTTCTGATTACTGTGCCAGCGTGAATCTCAGCGTCAACCCTCCTTTGGTATTTGAGGTACGGTATTGATTGGAGACATATGGTGAAGTGATCACCTTGTCGAAATAGAACCTGAGGCTGAACCGTTGACTCAGGTTATAATCGGTCGTAAAATTGATCGAGAGGACTTGCTGGCCGGCTGAAATCTGATTAATGTCTTCATCAATTCTCCTCAGGACAGTTTCATTCTTCCGGATCGAGAAATCTACTTTTATATTCAGATCGCTCGCATATTTGTTTTGCTTACCTGTCGCACCCATTGTAATAAAGGAAAGACGCACATTTTTGAACCTGTAACCCAATCCCACTATGAATTCATTGGTAGAGATTTCCGTTAACTGGTTGTTGACAAAGCTGAAAGATATGTTCCGGGAACGCTTCCATTCCACATCAGCCAGCAGGCTGTTCACAAAGCCCATATCTGCCCGAATTACGGGACTAAATTGTTCAGTAATGGAAATCAGCGAAAGTTCTTGCTTAGGAATGAAATTTCCTGCATTATCCACTGCATCCGGCTGTCCATCGGTTTCATGGTACAGGATATTGGAAGTATATCCACCTACCGAGTAAGTAGCAAGATAGGCATGGGTCAGTGTAAATGTCCTGAAGATATCTTTTAATGCTTTGATTTTGCTGATCCCATCGTAAGTGATCCTCCAGTTAGGTAATGGAATGGCAGGGAAAGCTGTCAGTTTGACCTTTGAAGGGCTTTTCCCGGAATAGGCAGCCAGCAAAGCTGAAGTTAACACCTGCTGATCTGTAGGACCATATCCTGAAGGGAAACCTGTGGAATCGTTGACAGATTTCGACCAGGGATTTTGTGCGGCATAACGTCTTGCTATTTCAAGACGATACTTTTTCATTTCATCAAACAACGGGGAGGTATTATCCGAATTATTCTTTTTGAATGCAGTCTGGATCATTATGCACGACATGGTAAATGTCCCTGTTTCACTGGGGCTGTATGAGTTGAATTCACCGGTTGCATCTGCTTTGAAGTATTCCTGGTGGATCCGTGTATATACCCGGTTGGCGTTCAATTCAATTTTCAGATCAGGAAGCGGTTCCAGCGTGGCATTGATATCTATCTTTTCATTGAATTTACTGTAATATGTAGAATTCATCAACGTATCGTCGGAAAGCCAATTTCTGTTGACTGCATAATTTCTTATATCGCGTTGATCCCCGAAAATAAATCCGGCTCCGGGAGCATTCGACGACCAGTCATTTCCCATAGCGCTTGGTACCGGTTTGAATCCAGGCAAAGTAATACCGTTCCCCTGAACATAGTTGAATGTCACTCTTCTGACAGCCATAAGGATCCGTAGTGTGCCATCGACAAGGAATTTTCCTACATTGAATCCGGCTTTTTCTTTGAGTGAATCGGCAATAGCTTGTTTGGAAAGAGGCATTTTCGACTTTTGCTGGATCTTCCCTTTCTGGCCGGGTAATTCCTTCGCAGCTTCTCCCATGGAATTGATCTTCTTCAGGTATTTCGACTTGTTATAAAGGTTCAGGAAATTAATGGTTCCATTCAATGCTTTGGAATTGGAATTTTCAATTTGGTTTCCATAAATTGACTGAACCGATAAAGCACTGGCCGTCCAGTGATAAGTCGACTGATAACCTGCTGTCACCTGAATCCAGTCAAATATCGGGAACTTGTTAAACGGCAGTTCATAGGTTACCTGCAGTTGCTGATTATAATTACTCATTGTTCCCATGGAAAAGACCTGGTTCCAGATTTGTTCACGGTCGGAACGTTCAATCCTGCCTGCAGGTTCATTAATGTATGCTGCCTCCTGGGCAACATATGTAGCCTTTATGGATCGTGTCAGATCGTATTTTAAATCATAATTTCTTGTCCAGTTCCAATTCTTTATATAACTGGTTTCCATTGGGATAACAGCCGTGCTTTTATTACGGTACTGAAGTTCCTCAAAGCCACGGTCCATATCTGTCCGGAAGGAAAATGATTTCGGGAGATAATAAAAATTAAAATCCCGCAGGAATCTTAGTGATTTATATCTGGTTAAAAATTTATTTTTCGATAAAGGCTGAACCGGTTTTGGAAGTGCCGAATAGTTATAGCCAAGTCCTCCGGTATATTTCTTAATTATTTCATAAGAGATATCAATATCCCGGTGGAAAGTTTCTGAATAAGAATAGCTGACATTGAAATTTTCGATATCCCAGATTTTAGGTTTCCTGCTGGAAGTTCTGTCTTTACGTACATTGATCAGGTTAAAATTCTTTCGTTGGGTATAATCCACGCGTTCAGCCCGGATGGAATCCTTTTCCGCTTTAGTGCTTACAGAATTCAGAACATCTTTAAACAAGATATCCGGGTTCAGGGGGTCGTATTTAGGAGTGCTTACCTGCAGGGAATAATCAAAATGCATGGGAATTCTCACTCCTGATTTGGCAGGGAAAAACTTTCCAAGTTCAAGATCGGTATCAAACCCAAACTGCGTGATAGATTCCATTTGCCGCTCGGTCTGCTTCTGCTCCAGAGTCCCCCATCCAGCGCTGCTGTAACTTCCAGTCAGCTGAATTCTCCCCAGATCAGCCAGGTCGGCGGCAATTCTGGCAGTTGCAGCGAATCCTCCCTGCTTGTTAAAATCGGTCAGACGAAGTTCATCCACCCAAATTTCAGCACTTTTTTCAAGACCGTCATCGCTGGCGCTCTGACTGCTCTTTTTGGGATTCCGGATCCCGATCATAATCGCTTTTACATCACTGATTGTTGGAGATCCCAGCACTGTGATTCTGTTTTTTCCATCCATTTCCGAATAGGTAGTTGTCGAACTGGCTCCGGAGGTTGAGAAGGAACGGTTATATTTTACTGCTACCAACCGGTCAAGAGAAATATCAAAATCATTGGCATCAGGCCAGATCGCTCCAGGATTTGATGCAGATGTTGACCATGGAGTAAAAGTCAGAGGGATTTCGTATTCGTAATAATTTTCCGTAAAATCACTACCGAGACGAATAAAGATGGTCAGGTCGCCGGTCTTCAGATTCTGTGATTTAACCGATTGTTCGGCATGAACAAACATTCTCAGCCGCTTGAACTGCCGGAAATCGAAAGCGCTGGTCTTATAGGCTGCCCGGGCATCTCCATCGATCAAATTGGTGACTTTCAGCACCATTGACTGTTCATTAAGTTTCTGCTGGTTTGTAGAACTCCAGTTGGTTTCCTGTAAAATTCCCGGAGGAAGTACATATGGAATCGGTGTTTTGGAGCCATTTTCTTCAATATTGACCGTAGAAATATCAAACTGGGTCTGGTTTTCATTATCATCCGGAAGATATTCACCCGGATTCAGCAAATCATATGCATATTTACGCCATTCTCCGCGGGAAAGTTCAAGAGTCGCAAAACGGCAGACGACCGGCTTATTAAATCCTTTCAGGAACATACGAAGAAAGCGGATGGAGGTAAAATCCTGTATATTGCCCACCACTTTATTGGGAGTGCGGATGGGAATTTTGAATTGATACCATTTTACGGACCCTCTTTCGCCGTTTGCCAGTGTAATATTGGTCGCCCGGTACACATTGGTGATGTAGTTGACTCCGGTTTTCATCATTTCGGGACGAAGGTCGACCACATATTGATAATAACGCTCCGTTTCGCTCAACGTATTATCTTTATTGATATCTTCTACATTGGGAAGCGTAGTTGCCATGGTAGTGTAACTTTCCGGATTATTTGCGGAAGAAGGTGAATTGCCTTCCGGTCCGTTGAAATTTTTATAGCGTTCAAGAAGACTGCCATATTTCGAATTATTGTCGAAATCCGATCCCCGGAAATAATGATAATCGTCAGAGGAAGGGTCTTCCGAAGCTTGCTTAAATGCTTCAGAGCCTGTGCCGAAAGCATTCGCAATCTTCTGAAGATATGAAGCATCAAAGAATGTTCTTTCATCCTGATCTCTCAAGCCATCATAACCAACATCCTGATATGGACGGGAGGCGGGATCATTATCAAAAGCATCCACCAAAGCCTGAATTGAAGGGACTCTTCCCCAAATAGTCGTATCTACATCTTTAACAAGTGCTGTAGTGGGAAGTCCGTTTTCAAACGATTTCCTGCTATCGCGAAGAATATCTTCGGATACATCGCCCAGGTTAAAGTACAATTGTCCTGAAATTGTAGAATCATAGCAAAATGGATCCATCATCCAGAATTCGATATACTGGATATTGGTAGCATCGAAATCCGTACTTTCTACGCTCCTCATGATCCCCCCCCAACGGGTTTCCGGAGCAGCCAGTGTTCCGTCATCATTGATACCTTTTGAAAAAGCGCCAGGTAATACATCGTAATTATACGGTCCTTTTTCATCCGGATAAAACGCAAGGTTCAGAACGGACAAATTGACGGGAACATTGTTTAAAGGCTGTTTGTTCGGAAAAACTTCCGTTTCCCAAACCTGGCGAACAAAATTATTGGACAGTTCGTTATTATTGACGTTTGCCGGAATCAGATTGGTATTCCGGTCATAGAACAACGGGTCGATCACGTACCATGCCAGTTTTGCCCTGTTGTAACCATAGGCAAGCCCTGTGCCGGTGGCAGCTTCGGGGAACATAGTCGCATCGGTCTGGCCCTGCGGAGTGCTGGCCAGAAACCAACTGCCTACACTTTTCAGGTCGATCGTCGATTTGGCTCCTTCAAAATCATCAATATAGGAGGTCCCGGATTCTCCGATTGATTTTGAATGTCCCGGAATAAAATGTGCAAATTCCGCATCTACAGAAATATTGGATGGGGCTTTTGTGGAAATCAGTGGTAAAGCATCAATGAAACGGGTGATAAGACGTGACTGGGTCTTGTAAGTAAGGTTCATACCCCAGATCGTATTGGAGATAGGCTCGTCACCATAATTTACTTTCGTGGTCAGCGGCTTTTCATTCAGGTTCAGGATGGTGGCGCCGATGACAAAATCCTTGTTGACCTTGTAATCTACATGAGCTCCCATTAATCGCTTGGTCTGCACGTTGAACATTTCCGTACTTTCCAGGGAGATGTTGATGGGAGTTCCTGAATTCAGGATCCCTTCATTGATGATTCTGACACGGCCCAGGGTGTAATCCACTGTATAGTCCACATTCTCCTGAAGCTGAACACCGCCTGCTGTCACATGGACAGAACCCTGAGGCACATTTAATGCATTCAGAGAAATTTCAGATCCGGCATTTGATTTATAAGATCCCTGCAATTCGTACTTATCCTTTTCCGGGTACTGCTTAGCCATGGTTTTGGTACAGGTATACAGAGAATCGAAGCAATATTTATCCGCCAATGCCGTCGATCCCTTTGGATCCATGGCATCGTAAATGCTGTCACGAAGATCCTTTCCGAAAGGTTCCAGAACCGGGAAAAAGATACGTCCGTTGCTTGACTGGACCGTACCGCCCAGTGTAGCAGCATTGTCGATAAAATCGAAAAGACCATCTGGAGGTGGATTCGATTGGGTATTCAAGCGATCGAGAGAAAGAACCCTGATCAGAGGCGTTCCGCCGATCCTGGATTCAGTAATATAGGCCGTTGGAACCCCGTTCTTGTTTCCGGAATAAAGAACATTCAACGTAAAATCCTGATTCTGGATCTGATAAGCGCCCAATGAATAAACATTCTTCATCATCAGTTTCCACATCGGGATACGGGTATTCAGTGAAGTGCTCTTTAACAATTTAACAATAAGACATTTGGGTGAATTGATTCCTTGATCGGAAAATTCACCAACCTGGTAAACAGTAGTATCTCCAAGCAACTGGTACTGGAAAGCTACAGCCAGCACCTGGTCGCTGTTCAGCGCGGTATTCAATGAAATGAAACCCAACTTTGAATTGAACGAATATTCA
>JAUZOW010000027.1 GCA_030706225.1 Bacteroidota bacterium
AACTGGAACCCAAAGTGTATTGCTGATCCCTGAGGTCTTTTACAACACTTTCAGCATCGCTTTGACAATATTATCGGCTCCTTCTGCTATATCGGTGATGGAGGCATCCAGCATATAGCATGGCGTGGAGAAGAAATTCAGATTTTTATCAATGGTTACCTGCCCGTGAGTGGTCTCAACAGGTTTTCCTCCCATTTTCCGGATAGATGCTTCTGTATCCGAATCTTTACCGACTGTCAGAACAGCGCCGGGAAACAGACGTGCCAGGATAACAGGAGAAATACACATGGCACCGATGGGCTTTCCTGCTTCATGCATGGATCTGATAATCTTTTCCACTCCGGGGTCAACCGTACAGCGATAATCGTCAAATGCCCAGGTACAGAGGTTTTTTGCGACTCCAAATCCTCCGGGTAAAAGTAATGCATCAAAATCTTCTGCTTTAAAGTGATCCAGCGAATGGATCTGTCCACGTGCGATCCGGGCTGATTCTACCAGTATATTTCTTTTTTCCTGCATCTCTTTACCGGTGATATGGTTGATCACATGATGCTGCATTTTGTTGGGGGCAAATATCTGATAGACAGCTTCGTTTTTCTTAATAGCATATAAAGCCATGACTGCTTCCTGAATTTCGGCTCCATCGTAAACGCCACATCCAGCTAAGATGACTGCAAATTTTTTCATGATTGCCAGTTTTTATCCCTTTTTTCTTTTTCTGCTAATATAAAAAAAGTTAGTCGAAAAGCCCCAATAATTGTATTTTTGCTTTCAAAGGAACCAAATTCTAATTAAATCTTTATTCCCATGAAGAAAATCCAGATGGTCGACCTTCAAAGTCAGTACCAGCATATTAAAAATGAAATAGACGGGGCAATCCAGGAAGTGATTGATTCCTGCATGTTCATAAACGGGCCCGCAGTGAAAAATTTCCAGGAAGATCTGGAAAAATATCTTGGAGTCAAACATGTGATTCCATGTGGTAACGGAACCGAAGCACTTCAGGTAACCATGATGGCTTTGGGCCTTAAACCCGGCGATGAAGTGATCACTTCTTCCTTTACTTTTATTGCCACTGCTGAAGTCATTGCCCTTCTTCACCTGACTCCTGTACTGGTCGACGTGGATCCTGAAACCTTTAATATCGATCCGGATGCCGTGGAACGTGCCATTACTCCCAAAACTAAAGCCATCGTTCCCGTTCATCTTTTCGGACAATGCGCACCTATGGAAAAACTTCTGGATCTTGCGCACAAACATAACCTTTATGTGATTGAAGATGCCTGCCAGTCAATCGGTGCTGATTACTATTTCGAAAACGGCAGGAAAAGCAAGGCGGGAACAATGGGAAATGCCGGATGTACTTCATTTTTCCCATCCAAGAATCTGGGCTGTTATGGCGATGGCGGCGCTGTATTTACCAATGATGATGAACTGGAAAAGAAACTCCGCGTGGTAGTGAATCATGGAATGACTGTCCGTTATTATCACGATTATATCGGCGTGAATTCAAGGCTTGACAGCATACAGGCTGCAATCCTGAAAGTGAAACTTCAGTATCTCGATGAATATGCAAGGAAACGCCAGGCAGTAGCTTCTTTCTATGATGAAGCTTTTAAAGGAAATCCCAAACTGAAAATTCCGGGAAGATATTACAAATCAAGCCATGTGTTCCATCAGTATACACTGGTAACAAATGATGTCGACCGCAAAGGCCTTATGGATCATCTGGCTTCCAAAGGAATCCCTTCAGCAATTTATTATCCGGTTCCTCTTCATCTGCAGAAAGCATACCTGGATCCCAGATACAAGAGCGGAGATTTTCCTGTTACGGAAATGTTATGCAATTCTGTAATTTCCCTGCCTATGCATACGGAATTTGATCATGAACAATTATCGCATATAACCGGATCGGTTCTTGAATTTATTAATCGGTAAAAATGGAAAATTCTTTTTTTGCTCACGAAACGGCTGTTATTGATGAAGGATGCAAAATCGGGGAAAATACCCGGATCTGGCATTTTACCCACATCATGAAAGGATGCATTATTGGCGAACATTGCAATATCGGCCAGAATGTGGTGATATCCCCGGATGTAATTCTCGGGAAAAATGTGAAGGTACAGAACAACGTTTCCATCTATACCGGGGTTATTTGTGAGGATGATGTCTTTCTGGGGCCTTCCATGGTATTCACGAATGTCATCAATCCCCGCAGTGCCGTGAACCGTAAGGATCAATACATGCGAACAATCGTTCACCGGGGAGCTACCATCGGAGCGAATGCGACAATCGTTTGTGGTCATGATATCGGGGAGTTTGCTTTTATCGGTGCAGGAGCTGTTGTTACGAAGACGGTTCCTCCTTATGCCCTTATTGTGGGTAATCCCGGACGTCAGATAGGATGGATGAGTGAATACGGGCACCGGCTCCGGTTCAACAAGGATGGAATTGCCGTTTGCCCTGAAAGCAATGAAAAATATCAGCTTAAAGACGGAAGGGTTAGCAAAATAGAATAGAATGAAAACAGAAATAATTGAACCATTGAATTTTGCTTTGATCGGAGCGGCAGGTTATGTGGCACCACGTCATATGAAAGCAATCAGGGATACCGGAAACCAGCTTGTTGCGGCCCTGGATCCTTATGATGGAGTAGGAATAATGGACAGCTATTTCCCGGCTGCGGATTTCTTCATTGAACCTGAACGGTTCGACCGTCACCTGGATAAATTACGCCGTCTGGAAAATTCCCGAAAATCAGGTGGACATAAAAAAGTGGATTTTGTTTCCATTTGCTCTCCGAACTATATGCATGATGCTCATATTCGTCTTGCTCTCCGGAATGATTGCAATGCCATTTGCGAGAAACCTCTCGTGTTGAATCCCTGGAACCTTGATGCATTAAAAGTCATCGAAAAGGAAACCGGCAGGAAAGTCTATACAATCCTGCAGGTTCGCCACCATCCCGTGATCAGCAAGCTTCACGAAATTGTAAAAAAAGGGCCTGCCGGGAAAATTTATGATGTGGACCTGACATACATCACTTCCCGTGGGAAATGGTATTACCGTTCCTGGAAAGGGGATATCTCAAAATCAGGTGGAGTGGCTACCAATATCGGGATTCACTTTTTTGATCTGCTTACCTGGATCTTCGGACCGGTGAAAGAGAACAGGGTTCATCTTCTTCAGACGGACAGGGCTGCCGGTTTTCTTGAACTGGAAAAAGCCCGTGTCCGTTGGTTCCTGAGCCTTAATTATGAGGATATTCCTCTGAACATCCGCAAAAAAGGACTCAGAACCTACAGATCACTGACAAAGGATTCTGAAGAGATTGAATTCAGCGAAGGATTTACCGATCTTCATACCGAAAGCTACAGAAAAATTCTTGCCGGCAAAGGATTCGGAATCCGTGATGCTAAAACCTGTGTGGAAATTGTCTATCAGATCAGAAATTCTACCCCCATCGGTTTGAAAGGCGATTATCATCCTTTTTTAAAAAAGATTGAAATCCCCTGAAAGAGAGAAGAGATTGACTAATAATAATTGAAGAAAATGAAAATCTACGAAGATTTACTGGCAGGGAAAACCCGGTTGTCTGTAATCGGGTTGGGATATGTTGGCTTGCCGATTGCACTTGAATTTGCACGAAAAATAAAGGTTACCGGATTTGATATAAAGGAAGATCGCGTTAATATGATGAAGCATCATGAGGATCCCAGCAGGGAACTTTCTGATAAGGCTTTTAAAGGATGCGATATCTCTTTTACATCTCATTATGAGGAACTTAATAATTGCTCTTTTCATATTGTGGCTGTTCCGACTCCGGTAGATAAACACAATCTTCCGGACCTGACTCCTCTTATCAAAGCCAGTGAATCGGTAGGAAAGATCCTGAAAAAAGGAGATTATGTAGTTTTCGAATCCACTGTATATCCCGGAGCAACTGAAGAAGATTGTGTTCCGGTACTTGAGAAATTTTCAGGACTGAAATCCGGGATTGATTTTAAAGTAGGGTATTCTCCGGAAAGAATCAACCCGGGCGATCGTGAACATTCGTTGACTACCGTACCCAAGATTGTTTCCGGATGCGATGCAGAAGCACTGGATGTTATTGCGCATGTTTACGAACTGATCGTGAAACCCGGAGTTCACAGAGCTACTTCTATAAAAGTTGCTGAGGCAGCCAAGATCATTGAAAATTCCCAGCGAGATATCAATATTGCTTTCATGAATGAACTTTCCATCATTTTCAACCGGATGGGAATCAATATTTATGATGTACTGGAAGCTGCAGGAACCAAATGGAATTTTCTGAAATTTTATCCGGGCCTTGTCGGCGGACATTGCATCGGGGTTGATCCATACTACCTGACATATAAAGCGGAGGAATACCGTTATCATGCCCGGGTAATTAATGCCGGAAGATATGTCAACGATTCCATGGGCTTTTATGTAGCAAAACAAACCGTTAAAAAGCTGATTACTGCCGGGAAAAACGTTCTTCATTCCAGGGTACTTGTCATGGGCGCTACATTCAAGGAAAATGTCAGCGATATCCGGAATTCCCGCGTGGCAGATCTGGTGAAGGAATTGAAAGATTACGGCGTCAATGTGGAAGTTACCGATCCATATGCATCATCTGCTGAACTTCAGCATGAATACGGCTTTTGCCTGACGGAAAAAATTCAGGGAAAATATGATGCAGTAGTTGTGGCTGTATGCCATAAACCTTATGAGGATTTTGACGAGGATTATTTTCTTTCGCTGACAGGAAAGGATGGGATCCTGGTGGATGTAAAGGGTATTTACCGGAAAAAGATCCATCGTATGATTTATTGGGGATTGTAAGAGAATCGGTTTTAAACTTCAGGGCATATGAAAATTCTGGTCACAGGTGGAACAGGCTTCATCGGTTCCCATACGGTTGTAGAGCTTCAGAAACAGAAATTTGAGGTCTTGATTGCAGATAACCTTTCCAACTCATCCATTGATGTGCTGGATAATATTGCCGGAATAACTGGCGTTCTTCCTGATTTTGAAAAAGTCGACCTTTCGGAAAGGGAAGCTACTGCGGGACTTTTCAACCGCCATCCGGATATCAAAGCAATCATCCATTTTGCTGCAAGTAAATCAGTAGGAGAATCGGTTGATTTTCCTCTGAAATATTACCGGAATAACTTGAATTCTCTGATAAATATCCTGGAAGAGATGACAAAACACGAAATCCATGATATTGTCTTTTCTTCTTCCTGTACTGTATATGGTCAGGCGGATGAATTACCGGTCAGGGAAACCACACCTATCAAGCCGGCATGGTCGCCATATGGAAATACTAAGCAGATATGTGAAGAGATTATTCGCGATAACGGCAGGGTTTCAAAAATCCAGGCATCCATGTTGCGATATTTTAATCCCATTGGAGCCCATGAATCAGCCTTAATCGGGGAATTACCGCTTGGTGTTCCCAATAACCTGATTCCATACATTACCCAGACTGCCATTGGAATACGCGATTATTTGAGGGTTTGGGGGGATGATTACAATACGCCGGATGGTACAGCCATCCGTGATTACATCCATGTCGTCGATCTGGCGGAAGCTCATATTGCAGCCATAAACCGGCTGCTCGACGGGAAAAACGAAGTACCGGTAGAAGTTTTCAACCTTGGAACCGGTAAAGGGTATTCTGTGTTGGAAGTTATTCATTCGTTTGAGAAAATGTCCGGGGTCAAGCTGAAATACAAAATTCAAAATCGCAGACCGGGTGATATCGAAAAAGTATGGGCCGATACTACACGGGCTAATAAGGTTTTAGGCTGGGTTGCAAAAAGAGGACTTGATGATATGACACTCTCTGCCTGGAACTGGGAAAAACATCTTGCAGAATTAAAAAACAAAGGAAAGTAACTGTGGAAAAGAAGACGATTTTAATTACCGGTGGCGCAGGATTCATCGGATCACATGTGGTCAGACGTTTTGTAAACATGTATCCGGATTATACAATTGTTAACCTGGATAAACTAACTTATGCAGGGAACCTGGCGAACCTGAAAGATATTGAGAAAAAGCCGAATTATGTATTCGTGAAAGCCGATATTGTGGATGAAAACAGAATGAAGGAGATCTTTCAGCAATACAGGTTCGACGGCGTTATCCACCTGGCTGCAGAATCTCATGTTGACCGATCCATCAGCCATCCCAATGAATTCATCTATACAAATATAGTAGGGACTGCCAATCTGCTGATTGCAGCGCGTGAATGCTGGAAGGATCATACGGAAGGGAAACGCTTTTACCATATTTCCACGGACGAGGTGTATGGCTCACTGGGAAAAGAAGGGTTGTTTAAGGAAACCACTTCCTATGATCCCAGAAGCCCTTATTCTGCTTCAAAAGCAAGCTCCGACCATCTGGTCAGGGCATTCCATCATACCTATGGCTTACCGGCTGTTATTTCCAATTGCTCCAATAATTACGGTTCTTACCAGTTTCCTGAAAAGCTTATTCCTCTTTCAATCAATAATATACGCAATAATAAACCCATCCCGATTTACGGAAAAGGAGAAAATGTCCGTGACTGGCTATTTGTCGAAGATCACGCACATGCCATTGATCTGATTTTTCATAAAGGGAAAGACGGTGAGACTTATAATATCGGAGGGAATAATGAATGGTCCAACATCAATCTCATCCGGTTACTCTGCCGTATTTTAGACCGTAAGCTGGATCGTCAGCCCGGAACATCAGAAAAGCTCATCACTTTTGTAAAAGACAGAGCCGGTCACGATCTTCGCTATGCGATAGATTCGTCAAAGCTTCGTCGCGAACTGGGCTGGGGACCTTCCCTGGATTTTGAGAAGGGGCTGGAAAAGACAGTCGACTGGTATCTTGCCAATGAAGAATGGATGAACAACATCACTTCCGGAGAATACCAGAAGTATTATGAATTGCAGTATAAGCTGAGATAGGGGTCAGGTCAGGCTTTTACAGAACCTGAAGAAACCATCACTTGTGCACCGCCGATCTTGGATATCAATCCCTGAAGGACGTTTCCGGGACCCAGCTCAATAAATTCCGAACCTCCGTCGGCAATCATATTTTTTACCAGCTGTGTCCAAAGAACCGGTGCGGTTAGCTGTGCAATCAGGTTTTTCCGGATCTGTACCGGATCCGTGACTCTCTGTGCCGTTGCATTCTGGTATATCGGGCAGATGGGTTGGTTGAAATGAGTAGTGTTGATGGCTTCTGCCAGTTCGATACGTGCCGGTTCCATCAAAGGAGAATGGAAGGCTCCCCCGACTTTCAGTGGCAAAGCACGCCGTGCACCTGCTTCTTTCAGCTTTGTACAGGCGATCTCAATACCTTTGATGCTGCCTGAAATAACCAGCTGACCAGGAGTGTTGTAATTAGCCGGGACGACTACTTCATCGATGGATTTGCATACTTCTTCCACTATGGCATCATCCAACCCGAGGATAGCAGCCATGGTAGAGGGCTCTTTTTCGCATGCCTTCTGCATAGCCAGAGCACGTTTATAGACAAGTTTCAGCCCGTCTTCAAAGGAAAGAGCTTTGTTGGCTACCAATGCAGAAAATTCACCCAGAGAATGACCCGCAACCATGTCCGGTTTGAATTGATCACCCAGTGTTACCGACAAAATGACCGAATGCAGAAAAATAGCAGGCTGGGTAACCCTTGTTTGCCGGAGATCCTCATCCGTACCTGAAAACATCAGGTCAGTAATTCTAAAACCAAGTATTTCATTGGCTTTTTCGAACAATTCATGAGCGTCGGCAGAAGATTCATAAAGATCTTTTCCCATCCCGACAAACTGAGCCCCCTGACCGGGGAAGACATATGCTTTCATAAAATCTAAAGTATAAAATCGTAATCGCTTTACTTCCTGTCTCCCAGAAATCTCAGGAGGAACAGGAACAGGTTGATAAAGTCAAGATAAAGAGTCAATGCACCGAGGATGCTGAGCTTTTTAATATCTGCATTGCCTTCGGCCATATTCATTCCGGAACCGATTCTTTTTAATTTCTGAACATCGTATGCGGTAAGTCCGGTAAAGACCAGAACGCCGATAATGCTTACGATATAGTCCATCATGGGGCTTTGCATGAACATATTGATGATCATGGCAATGAAAATTCCAATCATTCCCATCATCATAATAGATCCGAACCGTGTAAGGTCTGTTTTGGTTGTATATCCAAGAACGGCCATTATACCGAACATTCCGGCAGTGACCAGAAATGTTTTAAATACGGATGCGGAAGTATAAACCACCAGAATAAAGCTCAGGCTCATTCCCATCAATATTGAAAAAGCCATAAAAAGCAAGGTCATCATCGGCACGGAAAGGCGCTGGAATCCGAATGACATCAGCAGAACAAATGCAAAAGGTGCAAGAGTCACGATCCATCCGAGACCTGTCATTCTGCCTGTCTGAAAATTAACCAGTGTCGACAAAAGGGAAGCAGATGATGCGAAATAGTAAGCGGTCAGAGCGGTTACTGCCATTGCTGCAGTCATCCATAGGAAGACATTCGCCATGAAAGTCTTTGCAACTGCAAAGGTTTGTCCGGTAGTCTGGGGTGCAAAGAAATTCTGATTATTATCTGATTCGTACATAATTTAATTCTCCTTTATATTATTCATATGATTATTCAGATCAATGTAAACGGGTTCCGATAAGCTGTAGAAATTCAGCCCGTGTTTTATCACGTTCGAAAGCGCCGATAAAATCCGATGTGGTAGTTACCGAGTTTTGTTTTTGAATTCCCCGCATCGACATGCAAAGGTGTTTTGCTTCAATGACTACGGCAACGCCCAGCGGTTGAAGGGTATTGTTAATTGCATCTTTGATCTGGGTGGTAAGCCTTTCCTGAACCTGCAGACGCCGTGCATAAATCTCCACAACGCGGGCGATCTTGCTCAATCCTGTGATATATTTATCGGGAATATAAGCTACATGAGCTTTCCCGATAAAAGGAATAAGATGATGCTCACACAGAGAGTAGATCTCAATATCCTTGACGATTACCATTTGTCGGTAATTTTCGCGGAATTTTGCAGAATTCAGAATCTCGATGGGATCCATGTCATATCCCTGTGTAAAGAACTGCATGGCTTTGGCCACCCGCAAAGGGGTTTTCAGCAATCCTTCCCGGTCAGGATTTTCACCGATCAGCCGTAAAATTTCCCTGTAATGGCCGCTCAATTCTTCCAGGGTCGCTGGATTCCACTCTTCAAACCTTTCGTAGCTAAGCTGTTTTTCTGGCATAATCTGTCAATGATTTTTAAATAATAAATCCTGATAAAAGGTGTGCAAAAATACTATTTTTTGATAACAAGAGGGGAAAGGATTGCAACCGGATTTGAGGATCCGGGTATTAATATGCAAATAATTTAAAATCAGTTATTTAAACCAGATGATCATTGCAATTTTTTGGAATAGGTAAGGATAGCAGAGATTTCAAAGAAGGTATAAAAAATATAGAGAATGAAAAAGGACAGGGCAAAGGGTACAGCATCTTTTTTATTAAGAAAGATATAAAGGACAAGAATGGCGATGTAGAGGATGAGTTTAACAAAGGTTGAGAGCATAAAATAGTTAACGAACCGGATAAATCTTACATGTACAATTCGAAGCAGCAAATAATAGCTCAGCAGGGTAACCAGGATAAAAAACACGAAGATCAGGGGAAGAACGGGGGTGAAAAAGTGCCGGGGAAGAAAGAAGAAAAGGATAAGAGCAATAATTCCAAGGATCCCAGAGAAGATCAACAATTTTTTTAAAAATGAATTGAATTCAGTTTTCATTCTTTTTCTTTTTTATCAAATCCCGGGTTACCAGATAAATCGCTGCGATAACAGATCCAAAAGAGAGAATAAGGGTAAAAACGGGTTTACAATGAAGCCATTGGTCAAGTTTATAGCCTCCAAAAACTCCTGCCAGTATGATCACCATCATTTGAATTGCCATGGCGGAATACCGGGCATAGTTCTCAAGCCAGTTTTTCCTGGGGTCGGAGCTCATCTTTCTTTTGTGCCTGTTCGGGAACCGGTTTGGGTGTCAATGACTCCATAGTGCAGGTACCGGAAAAAAGAGCGCCCGGTTCAATAGCCAGTTTGTTGGTTGTGACATCGCCACAAAATTTAGCAGTTTCTTTAAAAGTGAGCAGTTCGGCTACTTTAACGGTTGCTTTGATATCTCCGGAAAAATCGGCATTCTGACAAACGATTTCGCCCTCGATGATCCCACTGGGGCCTACTACGATTTTGCCTTTACAGTTAATTTGCCCGATAAAGGTGCCGTCGATGCGGAAGTCACCATTAAGCTTAATTTCTCCTTTAACTACTGTTCCTGGGCCCAGGAGGTTGATGGAAGGAAGTTCGGTTTCTTTACCTTTTGCCATGATAAGTCATTATAAAACACCCAAAAGTAAGATAAAATCATGAAAAATAAAAGAGCATGGTGCAGGACCTGACTGTTACAGGATGGCATGATGCCTTATTTCTCTATTGGATAATTTTTTTTGAAAAACCGTTGATACAGATCGGTTTTTTTGTTCTTGTAAAACACAGGATAATTTTCCGTAGAAATGAGAAAATCGTCATAACCGCCTTCATTTTCAAGACGTGTAAAGATATACTGACTTTCCCGGATGGTTGAGTAATATCGCATTGCTTTATCTTTATCTGGGAAACTGCTTACCGTGATCATTTCCTTATTTCCCTCAAGTAAAAGGCTGCTGACTTCAAGATTATCGAGATCAAAGAACTTGTTGTTGAAGTCTGAAATTTTGATTTTCAATGCATTAACATCGGTCTTGTCATTATTGATGATCAATACATAAAAATGAACAGAATTGGGGGTAAAGGTATAAAGTACCGGCCCGGTTTCTTCGGGAATCGTATCTGTCCCTTTCCCGATCCTTTGTCCCTGGGAATTCCGTTGGGTTCCAAGGTAAGTCAGGATGTTCTGAGCCAGTGGGCGGACTTCACTTTTCGGGTATTTCATGATAAGGTTCTGCAATGCTACAACCATGGAATCCACTACTTCAATTTTCCCGGTGGATAAGGCTTTAAGATACGCAAATCGTGGAGCAAGAATGGAATCCTTAGGGTATTTCAGCTGTGCCTGCTCACAATTATTCAGGACAATATAATATTGTTCATGAGTAAAAGCTTCATAAGTATCGCTGTATAGCTTGTCGGCATCTTTTTTCTGGCTTTTTGAATTCTTGTAATAATCGGGGTTGATCATAAGCCTGGCGAAATCGCTTTCCGGGAATTCGTTTAAAAGGATGTTTCGGTAATAATCGCTTTTTGGCTGATTATCAAGATCTTTATAAAGTTTCTGGAGCTCATAGCAGGAAGGAGCTCTGAATTTATTGTTCGGGAAGCGATCCAGAAGAGTTTCAAATGAATAGATGGAATGAGGATAATCATTAAGCCCTTCAATATAAATAAAACCAAGATTATAGTAAGACTTGATCATTTTATTATTCCCGTCTTCTATTTGCTTAGGAGTTGTCGGAAGATTCTGAATGTAATATTGCCGGTCATGAGGATTTTGAACTTTAGCAGAGGCTTTTTTAGATCCTCCTGTCGTGGTATCCGAAGAAGTTGCAGTTGTATCGGATGGTGTTTCGGTTCCAAAAGTTGTCAGGACCTTATCGGAAAGGAACCAGAGATCTTCCTGCTTTCTGCGGCCGTATTTTTTTTGAAAAGTTGAATAACCGCTGGAAAGGGCAGAAGGGTTGTAAAAATACCAGGATCCAACAGATGAGCCGGATCCGGTTCCGGTTCCGGTTGAATTACGTGTATCGTTGAAGAGAGTCAGATTTTCTTGTCTTTCTGCTTCTTCCTGTTGCTTCTTCATTTCCTCTTCACTCAGCTTGGTAATGATTTTGTCGATGATTTGGTTTCGCTGATTTTCAGGCATTTTGGCAAGCCGTTGAAGACTGTCTTCCTTTTCAATGATCTGAAGGTTGGTTACAAGGTCGGTCAGTGTTGCCGTTCTGTTCTTGATTGCTTTGTAATCCGGATATTCCTTGGGAAGGAATTGCATAGTACTGTCGTAATACGATTGTGCATTCGGATAATCTTTCCGGATAAAATAGATATCTGCAAGAGTCAGTGAAGAGACTGCTTTCTGATAATTATTGAGTCTGCTGGCGGCAACGGATTTCTGGAGATACATTACGCCGGAAATGGTGTCCTTTTCTTTAATATATACATTGGCCAGGGCAAAATAAACCTGGTCGAGATAATCTTTATTTTTATCATCCCGGATCATTTTTTTCAGTTTCGAGATGATATAATCCTTATCTCCGGAGGTAGCTACGAAACATTCCGCCAGGTTAATTTTAGCATTGAATTCCATTTCAAATGCAGGATTTCTGCTGATTACCTGCTTATACAACCGGCTGGCCAGTTCATTTTCCCCGTTTTTTTGATGTATCTGGGCCTTAATGAACATAAGCCGTGTTTTCATCCGGCGGTTGGGATTTTGATCCATAGCCAGGTTCAGATATTCCAGAGCCGGCTGATAATTTTTCTGGAGGAGGAAAAAATTAGCATATGTCTGATCGAGCATTCCTTCATATTTCTGAGGCGCTTCCCCCTGCCGGATCTTATTCTGCACCATGTTCAGCATCGGCTCGGCCCGGGTGAAATCGTTGATCTCCATGTTTGAAAGAGCAAGCCAGATCATAGCTTCGTACTTGAGATCGCTGGTATTATAGGTTTTAATTACAAATTCAAAGGTCCGCCTGGCCATCGGGTAGTCCATTTTATAAAAATACCCTTTACCGATAAGCATATAAGCGTGCTTGATCCACCTGACATATTCCCTCCTGTTAAAAATCATGGAATGTTTCTGGATCGTCTTGGTCGCTTTTTTAATTGAGACATCAGCATATTGTCCCATTTTTCCCGAACTGGATTTATCTCCAAAATTATAAACCGGAAGAACCATCGAATAGTTATCTTTGACATTAGCGTCGTATTCCCTGACAGCAGTCCGCAGGTTATCCATCCCATTCCAGTAAACATTGTAATGAGCAGTCAGATTATGATAAACACGCCGGGATAACGTATTTTTCTTCGTGGAACAGGCAGAGAGCCCCACCAAAAAAACCAATAAAATACTGATCAGTGGAAGTATATATGTCCTTTTTCCGCTCAAGTCAATGGATTTTGATTAACCGAATAACTGATTTTTTACAAAAATATTTTAAATTTTTGATATAGCCCTGAAATTCCGATTTTTTCCGAACTTTGCACCTTGAAAAAAAAGATGGCCCAGGAAGGTAAAGAAAAGAAAAAGAAGTGGTATTCCGGTATGCGGAATAAGTACCGCCTGGTTTTCATGAATGATGAAACCCTGGAGGAAGCGGTGAGATTCCGGCTTACTCCAATGAATCTTTTTGTAGCTCTGGGAACCATTGTGATCGTACTTATTTTTCTGACTACCATACTGATCGCTTTCACTCCTCTGAGGGAATACATTCCCGGATATGCCAGTGTTGGCTTGCAGAAAAGGCTTTATGAACTTCAGATCCGGACGGATTCCATTGAAAGGGATTTGCAGAAAAAGGATCAGTATATCCAGAATATCAAGAATGTGATCAATGGTGCCGACCTGCCCGGTGAAAAAGCTGTTCCGGTAGATACTTCCAGTAAAAAATACAATGCGATTCATTTGAAAAAATCGCCTGAAGATTCACTTTTGCGTATTGAAGTGGAGAACCAGGAAAAATATAGCCTGAGACACAAAGAAGGGAAGCAGGGATCCATTACAGGAAGATCATCTCTCGGAAATGTACTTTTATTCTGCCCCTTGAAAGGAGTTGTGACCAATGGGTACAATCCTGCCATTCAACATTATGGAGTTGATATTGTAGCCGCCAGGAATGAAGCTATAAAAGCCATTCTTGATGGAACAGTGATTCTGAGTACTTATTCTGTGGAGACAGGCTATACAATTGTGATTCAGCATTCTGAAAATATTCTTTCGGTTTACAAGCACAATTCGGCTTTATTGAAAAAAGCCGGAGATATTGTCCGTGCCGGGGAGGCTATTGCGATTATCGGGCAAACAGGCGAGCTGACTACAGGATCTCACCTTCATCTGGAGATATGGTATAACGGATCCCCGGTTGATCCGAAAAATTACATTTCATTTTAACCAGGACTTTTGTATTGAAAAAACATATAGCTGTCATTGGCTCTACGGGTTCGATCGGAACACAGGCTCTGGATGTGATCCGGAAGAATCCTGAATTATTCGAAGTGGAAGTCCTGACGGCATGTACTTCTACAGATCTTCTTATACGACAAGCGATAGAATTCAAGCCGAATGCCATAGTGGTAGGCAAGGAAGAACATTATCTGAAGGTGGCTGATGCATTGAAATCTTATCCGGTAAAAGTTTTTGCCGGGGTGGAGTCCATCTCACAGATAGTTGAAATGGAAAGCATCGACCTTGTACTGAATTCACTTGTAGGTTTTGCAGGGCTCCGGCCGACTCTGAATGCGATCCGGGCAGGGAAGGACATCGCGCTTGCCAATAAGGAATCGTTGGTAGTAGGCGGTGACCTCATCATGAAAGAAGCCCGGAAAAACCGGGTTATGATCCTTCCGGTGGATTCCGAGCATTCTGCCATTTTTCAGTGCCTTGCCGGCGAACAGAATAAAAGCGTGGAAAAGATTATCCTGACCGCTTCGGGAGGTCCTTTCCGGGGAAAAGACATGCAATTCCTTTCCCATATTAAGAAAGAGGAAGCCCTGAAACATCCCAACTGGAAAATGGGGAAAAAAGTCACCATAGATTCGGCATCCCTTATGAATAAAGGACTGGAAGTTATCGAAGCACGCTGGCTTTTTAATGTTCCATCCGAAAGAATCGAAGTAGTGATACACCCTCAGTCGATTATTCATTCGATGGTCCAGTTTGTTGATGGATCTGTGAAAGCACAACTTGGAGTTCCCGATATGCGTCTTCCGATCCTGTATGCGCTGGGTTATCCCGGTCGTTTGTCTTCTGATTTTAACAGGTTGAATTTTAGTGAAATAAAAGAGTTTACTTTCGAATCTCCTGATAAAAAGCTCTTCCGGAACCTGGGGTTGGCATATGAAGCTCTGGCAAAGGGAGGTAACATGCCCTGTGTTCTGAATGCCGCCAATGAAATAGCTGTCAAGGCATTTCTTGAAGACCGTATTTCTTTCCTGGGTATGCCTGTACTTATTGAGGAATGCCTGAATACAATTCCTTTTATAAAAGAACCTTCACTGGAAGATTATATTCAAACAAATAAAGAAACGTGTAAAAAAGCAGTTGAAATTCTTCATCTGCATAATAATATTTAACATCAGCCAACGTAATAAATAGGTCATGGTTATATTCATAAAGATCGTTCAGTTGCTGTTAAGCCTTTCCATCCTCGTGATCTTTCACGAATTTGGTCATTTCATTGCAGCAAAGATTTTCAAAATCAAGGTTGAAAAATTTTATCTGTTTTTCGACCCATGGTTTTCTCTTTTTAAATTCAAAATCAAAGATACCGAATATGGTGTGGGATGGCTGCCGTTGGGTGGCTATGTGAAAATTGCCGGTATGATTGATGAATCTATGGATGTTGAGCAGATGAAGCAACCTCCGAAACCCTGGGAATTCAGGTCGAAACCTGCCTGGCAACGCTTGATAGTTATGATTGCCGGGGTTACAGTAAACCTGATTCTCGCTATAGTTATATATATTGGGCTTCTTCTGAATTTAGGTGAAAGATATCTTCCGTCGAATGAAGTTAAATATGGAATTGCAGTGGATTCCATGGGGTATCAGATGGGATTGCGTAACGGGGATAAAATTCTTTCTATCGATAATAAATATGTCGAAGACTTTTCTGCCATTCCCAAGACCATTATTCTTGATGAAGCCAAAACCATCCAGATAAACCGGGATGGCAGGGACACCAGCATTGCCATTCCCAAAGGGATTATCAGTAAGTTGATCAAGACAAAATCAGGAGAGCTTATCATTCCTCGTTTTCCGTTTGAGGCTGCAAAATTTTCCCCTGGTTCAACTGCTGAAAAGGCAGGGATGAAAGTCAACGACCGGATCATCGGGGTAAATGATTCACTGGTCCCGTACTTTGATGAATTCCGCATGGCGATCTCAAAATTTAAAAACCAGAAGGTCAACCTGAAGATCATTCGCGGAAAGGATACACTGATTTTGCTTACTGCTGTTTCTGCAGAAGGCCGTATCGGGGTATATCCCAAGGATCTTTCTAATTATTTCAACTTAAAAGAAAAGAAATATAATGCATTGACCGCTATACCTGCCGGTTGTGCTAAGGCATTTATTGGCGCGGGAAATTATCTTAAGTCCATTAAGCTGATATTTTCCCAGGAAAAAGCGTATGAATCGGTGGGAGGTTTTATCGCGATCGGGAATATATTCCCCGGCACCTGGGATTGGATTTCATTCTGGTCATTGACAGCCTTCCTGTCGATCATGCTGGCCATCCTGAATATCTTACCGATTCCCGGACTGGACGGCGGGCATGTCATGTTCGTTCTTTATGAGATCATTTTCCGCAGGAAACCTGGAGATAAATTTCTGGAATACGCTCAGATTGGAGGAATGATCTTTCTGATCGGGCTGTTGATCTTTGCTAATCTGAATGATATTCTGAAGTTATTTCACTAATTGTTGACTTTTTCCTTTAGTGACTTGAATCCTTCGCCAAGGATTTCTGTCGCATCCAGAACGGTCAGAAATGCTTTCGGGTCGATCTGCTGGACATATTCTTCAAGAAGTGCAAGTTCCCGGCGGCTGACGACGGTAAAGATGATCCTGCGGTCTTGCATGTTGTACATTCCTTTTCCGTCAATGTAAGTGCCGCCACGCTTCAGATTATTGATAATCTTGTCGCGGATTTCCTCATGTTTATCGGAAATGATAAAAAGGCTTTTATCGTAGTTTACCCCGTTCATTACTACATCGATTACTTTTCCTGTAATGTAAATTACGATCCAGGAATATAGAGGAATTTTCCAGTCCCGGAATATGACCAGACCCAGCATAACGATTGTGGAATCCACATAGATCATCAGCATTCCAAGATTAAGCTTGGTATATTTATGCAGAATCATGGCAATGATATCAGATCCACCAGAAGTAGCTTTCGAGCGGAAAATAAGTCCCAGCCCGAATCCGATGAGTACGCCTCCGAAGATGGAGGAGAGCAGTGCATCGCCCTTTACCAGAGGCTCAAATCCCCACAAATATGTCAGCAAGTCGGTAAATATGGCAGTAAGGGAAAATCCAACTACCGTTTTTACGCCAAACCTGGGACCGAGAACTTTGATTCCAATAATGGTCAGTGGAATATCAAAGGAAAGAGCTACTGCACCGACAGGGGTATTAAAAATATAATGCAGAACGATTGAGATCCCATATACGCCGCCCGGAACAATTTTATAAGGAGTGATGAAAAAAACAAATCCTGTGGCGAGAATAAAAGATCCAATGACGATCAGGCTGTAGCTTAGAAACCATTTTTTTGTAAAAGGTTTCTCTTTCAATAAGAAAAACGGCATAATATAAGTTTTTAATGTGTTTTTTTTGCAAAGATAGCCCGAAAGAAAATAAGGGGAAAGATGTCTTTTCTGTAACTTTTCTGTAAAAACAGGGTATAAACAGAGTGATAAGTTTTAAAAAAGTACTGTAAGAACCGGTAAATAAATGATGAGTTTAAAAGAAAGACCGTCAAATTAAAAAAAATAGTTGTACTTTTAGGGGCTTTTTTGAATTCCTCATTAACCGGAATATATACAGTCCGATTGAAAAAACAAACTATCAGTAAGGTATTTCGGCTGATTGCACTCTGCATGTCAGGGATTATTCTCTGGATTCTCCCGGGCAATGCTCAGCAGAGTTCATTAATAACTCAGTATATGTTCCAGAATATGGAAATCAATCCGGCCTATGCAGGAAGCGGTGAAGGAATCAACGCTACGGGATTTATGCGGCAGCAATGGATTGGCTTTAAGGATGCAGAGGGGAACCAGGTTGCTCCCCAAACGTTCTGGGCTACAGTGGATGTACCGGTAAAGTTCCTTCATGGTGGGGCTGGATTATCCATATCTCAGGACAAGCTGGGTTTTTTCCGCACTATTGTGGTTAAACTGGATTATGCATACCATATGGATCTGGGGCCGGGTGATTTTTCAGCAGGGATTAATCTGGATATGAACAATACCCGCCTGGATTTTTCAAAATTCAAGCCCATTGAAGAAGATGACCCTCTGCTGACAGATAAAAGCGAAAAAAGTGACCTGGTTGTGGACTTCGGATTGGGCGCCTATTACCGGGTTCCTGATAAATTTTATGCAGGAATCTCGACCGATGAAGTGCTTCAAACTCAGGAACATAAAATTTATTATCATCTGAAAAGGGAATATTATCTGACAGGTGGCTATGATTATACTATTCCGGGATATCCGATGTACGAAATTCTGCCTTCGATGTTCTTTCAGACCGACATGGCTGCTTACCAGCTGGATTTGGATGCATTGCTGATGTATAATAAAAAAGTATGGGGAGGAATCGGGTACCGTTTGCAGGATGCTGTTTCTCTTCTCGGAGGCTTTAATGTCAAAGGATTGCGAATCGGCCTTTCTTACGATATCAGTACATCCGCTCTTTCACGGTATAATAATGGAAGTGTGGAAGTAATGCTTAATTACTGCTTTAAAATCAAAACGGATAAGTTCAGGAGGAGTTATAAAAACACTCGCTTCTTATAGAAAATAAAAATTGTTTATATTTGTCGCTTTATTGAAAAAGCACGCCAAAAAAAATACTAAACTCCAATTAGTAGCGTTATTTTTCATCAATTAATCGGCTAGAAAATGAAAAGAGTACTCATTTATTTTGCTCTGCTCGTCTTCCTGGGAAGTTGCACAAACTCGGGTACCGGTGAGCTTACTGGAGTAAAAAACCGAAAAAGATATTACTCTCCGGATCCATATGGGATGGTATATATTCCAATGGGAAGTTATACAATGGGTGTGGGGGACGAAGATGTTCCCTATGCTCAATTGAATACTCCCAAAACGGTGACTGTTGCCGCATTTTATATGGACCAGACGGAAATCACAAATAATGAATACCGGCAGTTTGTATACTGGGTGCGTGATTCCATCGCTCGTCGCTTACTGGGAGAAACCAATGAAGCTT
The DNA here is from genome assembly GCA_030706225.1 of Bacteroidota bacterium. Taxonomy (GTDB): domain Bacteria; phylum Bacteroidota; class Bacteroidia; order Bacteroidales; family FEN-979; genus JAUZOW01. The sequence continues at coordinate 19,265 of JAUZOW010000027.1, forward strand.
TCCTGATCACGGAAAACAAGAAAACGGGTGAAACCTTTGACCCGCCTTTCCTGAACTGGAATACCAAGTTGGATTGGAATTCGGAAAACAAAGATGTGCAGGATGCTCTTGCACAGATGTTCCTTCCAGAAAGTGAAAGATATTTTCGGAGAAAGGAAATCGACACCCGCAAGCTTTATTTCGAATATTATTATGTCGACCTGAAAGCTGCTGCACGGAAGGATTTCACCACTCAGGCAGATATAAAAGATGCCGGATTGATGAACCGTCCTCAGGGTTTGAAAGACCGTTCGGTTTATGTGCGGAAGGAAGTAATCAATGTTTATCCGGATACCCTCTGCTGGATCCATGATTATGTTTATTCCTTCAATGATCCTATGACTGAAAAGTATTTTTGGCATCCTGCCTACGACAATTATCCTGTTGTTGGCGTGAACTGGAAACAGGCTAATGCTTTCTGCGTGTGGAGAACCCAGTTGAAAAACAGCAGCCTTTACGGTAAAAAAGGTGAAGCCAATATAAGTGACTTCCGCCTCCCGACCGAAGCCGAATGGGAATGGGCAGCACGGGGTGGCTATGATGGCAACCCGTATCCCTGGGGCGGTCCTTATACAAGAAACGACAAGGGATGTTTTCTCGCCAATTTCAAACCACTCCGTGGTAACTATATTGATGATGGTGGCGCAACGACTGTAGTGGTCGCTCATTATCCGGCAAATGATTTCGGTTTGTATGATATGTCCGGAAACGTAGCCGAATGGACTGCTTCTGCTTTTAATCCATCCTCCTATAATTTCACATGGGATCTGAACCCGGATTACCGGTATAATGCAAAAGATACTGATCCTCCCGCAATGAAACGTAAAGTCGTCCGCGGAGGTTCATGGAAAGATGTCGCTTACTATCTGAGAGTTTATGCCCGTTCTTATGAATATCAGGATTCATGTAAATGCTATGTCGGATTCCGCTGCGTACAACCATACCTCGGACGCCAGAAAGATGATAATCCTGCCAGGGCATCTCACGTATATAATTGATGTTCATCAAAAGATAATTCAATAAATTAGTAATCAAACAAATAAAATCATTCAATCCTAATTTTTCAGATTATGAGTTTAAAAGCATTTGTCAGGACGAATGGGTACCGCAACTTTATGGCAAAACTTTATGGTTGGGGTGCATCCCTCGTCATCTTGGGCGCTCTTTTTAAAATCAATCACTATGTTGGTGCCGATTATATGCTGATTCTTGGGATGTGTACTGAATCCATCATCTTCTTCTTCTCAGCTTTTGAGCCACCTCACGTGGAACCGGACTGGAGTCTTGTTTATCCTCAGTTGGCCGGTATCTATCATGGAGGTAATGGAGAAGAAGGAATGCCTGGAATGCATGTTGGTGTAATGGGAGGTGGCGATAGCGTTTCAAGAGAACTTGACCAAATGCTGACAGAAGCAAAAGTTGGTCCGGAACTTATCGAAAGCCTTGGACAAGGTTTAAAGAATCTTTCTGAAACCACTTCCAGACTTTCGGATGTCAGTGAAGCAGCTCTTGCCAACGACCAGTACGTAAGTACTATGAAAAATGCAACACAGTCTGCATCAGCATTGAATGAACAATATAAAAAATCAACTCATGTTCTTGAAGAAAACGTTGCCGCTTCCTCAGAACATTCCAAACATCTTTCCTCTGTATCGAAAAATGTTGCTGCTCTTTCAGATGCATATTCACAAGCCTCTCAGTCTATTAAAGAAGAACTTACATTAAATAAGGAATTTTCTCAGAGTCTGAGTAATGCTACTGATTCTGCTAATAAATTTGTTGAAACATATAACCATTCAGCAGAATTACTTTCAAAAACATCACAGACGCTGACGCATTCTTCCGCCGAAAGCGATAATTTCAACAAACAACTTCAGAAAGTATCCGCTAACCTGTCTGCTCTGAATGCATTGTATGAACTGCATCTCCAGAATTCAAAACAGGAAATGGCTTCGACAAATAAAGTGAATGAATCCATGTCGAAACTTCTGGCAAGCCTTCAGGAATCTTCGGCAAGTACCAATAAATATAAAGAAAACCTTTCCGCTATTAATAAAATTATCGAACAGCAGATCTCTGGCTCGTCACAACAGACAGAAATTCATTCCAAACTGCAGGATTCCATGAAGAATTTACTTTCCAACCTGAACGATTCAGCTCAGCGGACAACCCAATTTAAGAATGAAGTAGATTCATTGGCTAAAAATATTGCAGCATTAAATAAAGTATACGGGAATATGCTTTCAGCAATGAATGTCTCGATACGTTAATTTATAACATAACTGATCAGATAACCCTATTAATAACTTTATTGTAAATGGCTGGATATAAAGAGACCCCGAGGCAAAAGATGATCGCAATGATGTATCTTGTGCTTACGGCGATGCTGGCATTAAATGTTTCAAAACAGATTCTCGATGCTTTCCTTATTGTTAACGAAAGCATGGAAACCACCAATGAAAATTTTTCTAAAAAATTAGATAATAGCATAGCTAAATTTAGAATTCAATATCAACTCAACCCTAATAAAGTTGGCCCTTTCTGGGAAAAAGCTCAAAAAGCTCAACAATTATCTGAAGGACTTATCAACTACATCGACAGCATAAAGTATGTTGTCATCATGAAGACGGAAGACCTGAAGACAATGAAAGAAGCTAAAGATCTTATACTCAGAAATGCTAAAAAGAAAGATAATTTCGATCGCCCGACCAATTTCTTTATAGGAAGTTCACACGATGGCTCTGCCGGTGAATCAAAAAGACTGAGATTGCGTATTGAAGATTACAGAGCAAAAATGCTGGATCTGGTTGACCCGAAATACCGTGGCGTTATTAAAATCGGTTTTGATACAAAAGGCCCGTTTTATGATGCTGACGGTAATAAGCAAAATTGGGAAATGCACAATTTCTATCATACCATCATGACCGCTGATGTAACCATTCTGAACAAAATGAAAGCTGAAGTTTATAATGCGGAATTTGATGTGGTGAATAACCTTTTTACTTCCGTAACTGCGGAAGACTGGAAATTTGATGAAATCCGTGCTAAGGTTATCCCTAAAAGCAGCTATGTTTTTCTTGGGGATGAATATCAGGCTGAAATTCTGGTAGCTGCTTACGATACCAAGCAAAATCCGGATGTACGTTATGTGCTTGGTGCGGATACACTTCTTCCGGGTAATTTCAGAAATGCTACTCCGCTTGAAGGTACAAGTGGCGTTGTTACTCTGAAACTTCCGGGATCAAGCGAAGGCTTGAAGAAATTTGCCGGAATCATCCGGGTCGTTAGCCCGTTGGGTGATACAATGACTTTCCACTTCAAGGATGAATTTATTGTTGCCAAACCTGGCCTTACCATTTCTCCGACCAAGATGAATGTCTTTTATATCGGGGTTGATAATCCTGTTGATATTTCTGTTCCCGGTGGTCCTGAAAGAGTAGTTCCTACGATTTCTGTCGGAAGAATTCATCAGGAAGGCAAAAGCTGGATCGTTTCCGATCTTCCCAAAACATCAAAAGATGCGGTTATCAATGTTAGTGCGGTATTTTCTGGTAAATCCAAGCAAATGGGAAATATGACTTTCCGTTTGAAACGTGTTCCGGACCCGATTGCTAAAGTGGCTGGAAAAAGCGAAGGTAATATCTCCAAGAGCCTGATTCTGGCAAGCCCGTTCCTTATGGCTGAAATGCCGGTTGAATTTGATTTTGACCTCAAGTACCAGGTAACTTCATTTACTTTTGTGACTGATGTGGCCGGAGATATTGTTACCACACGAGTACAGGGCGGACGTCTTACACCTGAGATTGTGAAAGTGATCCAGAATGCAAAGAAAAATAAACGAGTCTGGTTTGAAGATATCAATGTCAAGGGACCCGATGGCGACCGTTCCATTGCGCCTATTTTATTAAAAATTAACTAATTCATCATAGTATTCAGGAGGTAATATGAAAAAAGCGATTTTCCTGTCCTTCGTATTCATTTTCATCTTGGGTGCAAGATTGAGTTCCCATGCTCAGGTTTTGGAAGCTCCCCCACGTGATGGAATCTATGATAAATCGGCCATCGTCCAGATGGACCCCATTCCCTATGCCCCCATCCGGGAAGCTGATGTGGTATGGTCCCGCAGAATCTGGAGAACGATTGATTTGCGTGAAAAATTTAACCAGCCTTTTTATTATCCTGTTCAACCGCAGAATGGTTGGAAAAGTTTTGTACAGCTTCTTCTGGATGCAATGAAAGAAGGTACGATTACGGCATATTCCCCGACATCTGATCAGTTCCTTTATAATATTACATATAAGGAATTGATGGATAAATTGCAGACCCCGCAGAAGGTTACCCTGAAAAGGCCCGATACGGATGAAGAATACGATACTGT
>JAUZOW010000028.1 GCA_030706225.1 Bacteroidota bacterium
CTTCCGGCAAAACTTCCGAACGGAAAATTATGTTGTTAGTATTCATATGAAAAAATTGAATATATGATGTGACAATTAATTCAAGGCATCTTCAATAATCCGCTGAATCACTTCCTGAAATTTCAGACCTGCCTGCTTGGTAGCGGCAACATAACCACTTTCCGGAGCAATGCAAGGGTTCCCATTGATCTCGAGGACATGAGGTTTTTTATTTCGATCGACCCTGAAGTCCACTCTGACATATCCTTTCAATCCGAAAGATTGCCAGCATTGAAGTGCAATCTTTTTCAATTCTTCGAGAAGAGGAGCGTCTTCTTTTTTAAAGCGGAATGTACGCGGGGTATGGTTGTATTCAAAGGAATTTTCGGTCCATTTTGCATTATATCCGACGATACGCGGTTTTCCTTCCGGGTAATCCTTGAAGAGTATTTCGGCAGGTGGCATGACCTGTGGCCCTTGCTTTCCTCCTAAGATCGATAGGTTGAATTCACGGCCGTCAATAAATTCTTCAATAAAAAATCCATTCGGATCCATTTTCTTTATTTTTGCCAGGCTGGCTCTGTCATTGCCTTTGAATATGCAATGTTCATCGAGGCCAAGGGATCCGTCCTCCCAGATGGGTTTGACAATGTATGTTCCTTTGGGATCAAGGTTGCTGGCCTGATCGACGGTATACCATGCACATGAAGGGATTCCCATCAGGGAAAGCTGTTGCTTTGTAAGGACTTTGCTGGTTGTAAGGAACATGGGTTCCAGTGGTACGCCTGTATAAGGAATGTGCAGGTGGCGCAGAATGGCAGGTCCAAGGTAAAGCAATCCACCTGTTCCGTCCACCATTTCCACCAGATTAAAAGCCACCAGAGGGTCGATGGATTTCAGTTCTTTCATGACCGAATCAAGATCGGTGGAAAAAGGAACCTGGTACGAAGTATAGTCCATGGTTTTAAGAGCCTTACCTATAAAGTTCATTTGCCGGATTACATCCAGTTCATCATCTCCCGGATTATCCGACATTTTGTTATAGAGAAGAACGACCTTATTATTTTTCATGGCAGATTCGCGTTTTCGCTGATTCTATGATTCTGGACATAAGTTCTGTATAGGGGATATGTTGCAGGTTACAGATAATAGGCAGGTCGGAATGTTCCGGGTGAAGGCCTGCGAGGGGATTCACTTCAAGGAAATGAGGTTGTCCTGTCGGGTCAAGACGGATATCCACTCTGCCTGCATCCCGGCAGTTCAGGCAGCGCCACGAATCCAGCGCAACCTTTGAGCATTTTTCGGCGATTTCGCCGGAAGATATTTCATACGACACAAATTTTTCACATTGTTCCTTATTTGTGTATGTATAGGAATCACCTTCTGCTTTTTGATTCAGAATAACTTCCATAACACCGATTGATTCCGCCTTTTCACCGGTTCCAGTGATACCCACTGTAAATTCTCTCCCGGGGAGGAAAGACTCAACGATTAATCCCAGAGAAAAACGTGGAAGCAGTGTTTTGCAAACTTCTTCCAGTTCCTGTGGGTTGTTGATTTTTGAACGGGCATCAATACCTTTCCCGGTTCCTTCTGCGACAGGCTTTACAAAAAGGGGATAGGGGATATTGATTTTCCTGATATCACTTTCTGTAGTTACCAGGGCAAAGTCAGGGGTTGGGATTCCGCAATCGCGGATCACTCTTTTCGCCATACCTTTATGCAAGGTCAGGGCAAGTACCATGGAATCTGAAAAGGTGTAAGGGATTTGATAAGCTTCCAGCAAAGCCGGGACGAGAGCTTCACGCCCAATACCGTACATGCCTTCGCATATGTTAAAAACAAGATCCCAACGGTCACCCCGGGCGAGGCGTTTTACCAGCGCCCTGGCGTGGCCGATGCGATCTGTTTTATGACCCAGTTCCCTTAGGGTCTTTTCAATAGCCTCAATGGTACTTTCCCGGTCAAATTCTGCAGTTTCTTCTTCTGAAAAGCCTTCTTTCAGATAATCTGACCGGAGGTCGTACGTCAGGCCAATGTTCATAAGCTAATGAGAAAAATCAGGATATTTAAAATGCTTGCCTTCATAATTGCGTAGCAATACATAATTATTTTCACGTCCTTCGAAATAATCGGGGAGTAAAGGAATTTTTCCACCTCCTCCAGGTGCATCGATGACGTAATGAGGAACCGCATATCCGCTGGTAAAGCCCCTCAATCCCTGGATTATTTCAATACCCTTTTCAACCGGTGTCCGAAAATGGGCTGATCCTAAAATAGGATCACACTGGTAGAGATAGTAAGGACGAACGCGGAATTTAAGCAATCCCTGCATTAATTTTTTCATGACAGGAATGCTGTCATTGAGGTCTTTCAGAAGCACGGTCTGGCTACCCAGAGGGATACCTGCATTGGCAAGCCTTTCACAGGCCTCCTTCATTTCAAGAGTCAGTTCGTCGGGATGTGTTGCGTGGATGCTGATAAAGAGCGGGTGATACTTTTTAAGGATATTTACAAGTGCTTTTGTAATCCTCATTGGAAGAACCACCGGCACTTTAGTCCCGATACGGATAATTTCGACATGTGAAATGGCACGGAGGCGCGTCAGCAGATATTCGATGTGGATATCCGGCATTGTTAACGGATCGCCTCCGGAAATTAAAACATCCCGGACTTCCGTATGCTGTTCGATATATTTCAGTGCGGGTTCCCATGCTTTGATACCAAGATGGCATTTATCCTTGGCTACCATATGCGACCGGGTGCAATAGCGGCAATAGGCTGAACAATAGCCGGTGGCCAGAAACAAGACACGGTCAGGATAACGGTGAACCAAATTGGGAACGGGGCTGTCATGCTCTTCTGATAATGGATCTGAAGCTTCTCCTTCAGATACGATAAATTCATCAAATACCGGAACCATTGTCTTCCGTATTGCCTGATCAGCATTGTTTTTGTCAATCAAACTCAGGTAATACGGCGTTATTCTTACCGGCAATGAATTGGTGATACCTGAAGTCGGGCGGATTTCATTGTCTGACAGATTGATGAAACGTGAAAGATCATCAATTGTCTGCACGCTGTTCTTCAACTGCCAATGCCAGTTCAGCCAATCCTTTTCGGTGGCTTCGGGAAAATACTGACGAAGGAATTCTTGAGAACGCGGGCTCAGACTTGATTTATCTCGCTCGGCTCGGGTTTGGAGGTAGGAGTTAATTAACGCTTCTTCACTGAGGAATGACTGACTTGGAGGCTCTTCTTCTTCGGAGCCCTCCACGTGGCTTATAACCACTTTCTCATTCTGAAGTCTTTCCATTGTTTTTGTTGCATTTTAAAAAACCTGAAACCCCTGCTGTTCATTTTGGTTCTTTGCGAGCTTCTGCGATGCATGGATTCCGGTTTTTATATTAATAGCGTTTAACGTTTTAATGAATACTTTATTATTAAATTTTCGCAGTGCAAATACCTTAATTTTTTCTTTAAATTTGGCCGCAAAGATACACTATTTATTAACAAAATGGTGTTAATAAACATATTTTAATCATTGTAAATGAAACTTTTCCTTCGCCGCTATGGACAAGGCTTTCCAGTGATCATACTACATGGTCTTTTAGGCAATTCCGACTACTGGATTCCGTTTGCCCGGAAATTGGCTTCTGATTTCGATGTGATCGTACCCGATTTGAGAAATCATGGTCATTCGCCGCATAGCCGTTTTTTTACATATAAAACGCTTACGGAAGATATTCTTGAGCTTATAAATGACCTGAAATTGCAGCATTGTTGCCTGATCGGCCATTCCATGGGCGGCAAAACCGCAATGATGCTTGCTTTGGAGAACCCCGGCTTTATTGAAAAATTGGTCGTCGTAGATATCTCCCCTAAAAAATATCCGGAAAACCGGGAACTTGAAGACCTACTGAATGCCATGCTGGAAGTTGATTTTGAGAAAACCGTGACCCGGAAGGATGTGAAATGCCAGCTTGAAAAAACCATTCATGAACCTCGGTTAAGTCAACTCATTCTGAAAAATGTGTACCGGCGGGATAAAACTACATTGGATTGGCGATTGGATGTGCATTCCATTCACGACAACCTGAGCTGCATCTCGGATGGAATAGAATGTAAAGGTTTTTTTAATGGCCCTGCTTTATTTATTAGGGGAGAACTCAGCGATTATATCCGGAATGACGATGTCCCTGGTATAACACAAAAATTTCCCCGGGCAACCGTACAAACCCTGAATAATGCTTCTCATTGGGTTCATGCCGATGTGCCCGGGGAATTTTATGAGCAGGTCAGACAATTTCTTCAAAAAGATCAGTAACGCTCAATATTGATTGAGGATACCGCTGATTTAAGATTAATTCTGATCTTTTTCTTGCTTGAATTATAGTTGTCCGTTTGGTATACTCCTCCTTTTTTTCTGAAACCGGGAAGATCACGGCTGATAAGGAATGATTCGGATTTTACCTCACATCCCACAGCTTTCGGCACTTTAAGGGTAACCGATGATGCTCCTGCATTAAAAGTTATAATACTCATGGGATTCAGATCACCCAACCGTACATTGATGGATGATGCGCCAGCATCAAAAGATGCTGTATCGATGTGGTAACGGGCAAGATCCAGATTCACATCCGCTGCACCAATATCGAAATCCAGATTCCAGGAAGGAACCGGATTCAACCGGATGTTAACCTGATTTTTATGGCTTGGACCACTGTGCGCTTCCCGGAGCCGGATCGTGATATTCCGTACACCTTTCATATTATCGGTAGTCAGCTCATAATTTCCAATATCTCCGGATTTCATAAAAGAAAGAAGATCCGCAGAGGAACTGTCGATGTCAAAATTGCCTGCGGCGGCATCCAGATGAAGGATACTCCTGTGCACCGTTGAATCGAATGGAACCGTAAAACTTTGCTCTTTGATGTTTGGGGAAGCTTCTCTTTCCTCGTCTTTATCGCCGAACCGCCAGCTCCAGTCGTGAGGGCCGTTAAAATGAAAATACCATGGAGCCTCGCTCGGAAACCTGTTTATCGATAAAAACATAAACAAGACTACCACGGAAAGCAAAATATATTTTATGAGATCCCTGACAGGTAATATGGCAATTCCCCAAAGAATAAGCAATACAGGCCACAAATGCCAGAAACTGTACCATGAAAAACTTATGACACCCAGATTGTTCAGTAAAAACAAAATGCCGACTGCAATCAATACAATCGCCCAGAAAAAATTTTTGTATTTCATAATCTGCATATTTTAATTTTTACCTTTCCGGCCGGATACACTGTTGATTAAAAGGCCAATACCTATCACAACCAGAATTATTGGCCACAAATCGCTAAAACTAATATGTGGAAGGAATTCGTCCGCCAGGAATATAACGCCTAATGTGATCAGAACAAGTCCTCCGATGAGATTACCACGATAATGGGAATCATGATGATGAACCGGCTTTTCCGGTTGCCCGGATTGCTGGTGTTCCTGGGAATGGTTGGGCTCACTGTAATTCTGCTGATTTTCCATAGGGTTTGGATTTGGATTTTGTGAAAAATTAAACGGTTTTTCAGGAGTGACAAGCCACAGGATCAGATAAATCAGAACGCCTCCTCCGGCACATACGGCCAGAATTACAAAAATAATGCGTACCAGAGTGGGATCCATGTCAAAGTACTCGGCAAGGCCTCCGCAGACGCCTCCGATAACTTTATTCGTGTTGCTTCTGAATAATCTTTTTGGTTCCATATGTGATTTTTGATTTGTATTTGATTTAGACGAGACAATACAGTCAAGGTTACAAACCGGTTAAAAATTACCCTGCCGGCTGACGGGTGGCTTCTTCCTCTTGCTCTTCTTCTTCTTCTTTCTCTGCTTCCAGGATCTGCTGTGCATAAATCCTTGAAGAAATTACCAGGGAGATTTCATACAATGCATAAAGCGGAAAGGCTACGATCAACTGGCTGACAACATCCGGGCTGGGGGTTATAATCCCGGCAACGATCAGGATGATCACGATGGTATGTTTCCTGAATTTACGTAGTTTTTTCGGGGAGAGAATCCCGATCTTTGTCAGGAAAAGTACAACTACCGGGAATTCGAAGATCAATCCCATGATCAGCGTCATCGAAGTCACAATCCCGGTATAAGAGGTTAACGCGATCTGGTTCGAAACCATTTCGCTGACCTGGTAACCGCCCAGGAAATTAACCATCAGTGGAACAACGACAAAATAACTGAACAGGATTCCGGTAAGGAAAAGCAAGGTGATTACCATGGCTGCCCCACGTGTACTCTTCCTTTCTTTTTCCGTCAATCCCGGCTTGACAAACCTCCAGAATTTCCAGATGATATAAGGCGATGCAATGATCAGGCCTGCAACGGCGGAAATGGTAATATGCGACATGAATTGCCCGGCCAGATTGATATTGATAAGATGAAAAGTAGAAACATCCGGACAGAACGAAGGCATGGAAAGCATTTTCCCGATTTTGCAAATAACCCGGTAAGTTATAAAATCAGGCTCTTTCGGCGCCAGAATTATGTGGTCGAAAAGTATCTTCTTGAAATAAAATGCCAGGATCATGCAAACGGCAAATGCAACAAAACTATGAATGATCACCCCGCGGAGTTCATCGAGGTGGTCCCAGAAGGTCATTTCCTTGTCATCTTTTTTTTTCATGGAATACACCTTATACGAGCAGGTATCTGGACAGAATTCCTTTAAATGATGACGTCAGGTTTCCTGCCTCGTCAAAGGCAATCACCCTTCCGGATTTTGTTCCTTTTCCGGTTCTTTCTTGTCTGGTTCTTTCTTGTCCGGTTGATTGATGTCGTCCTCTAACCCCTTGACACCATCTTTGAAATTCTTTACCCCTTTACCGAGGCCTTTCATCAACTCGGGAATTTTTTTCCCTCCAAAAAGAATGAGGACAACTATAGCAATAAGAATGATTTCAGGAGTTCCAAGACCTCCTAAAAATCCCAATAAAACAATGCCGATCGTAGAATGCATGAATATTGTTTTAAATGTATATTACAAAGATAGGTAAAAAAGGGTTTATCTGACTTCAGATGGGAAAAACAGACAGGCATCACCGTAGCTTAAAAAGCGGAAGCCGTTGTTGAGTGCATACCGGTATGCTTTCTTCCAGTCTTCTCCTGTAAAAGCTGAAACCAGCAAAAGAAGAGTGCTCTGAGGTAAGTGAAAATTGGTTACTAATCCGGTAACCAGCCGGTAACGGTAACCCGGAACAATCATCAGTCGTGTACTTCCGGTAAAAATATCTATACCTTTGTCAATCCAGCTATTCTCAAGAGCCTTTAATGCTTCGGCAGCCGGTATTCCCGGATCGGCGCCGGGTTCATAAACCTCCCATTGCCCCAGCTCGGTTTTATCATTCCCGGGCTGAGTTAATTGTCTGACTCCAAGCCAATACAGGCTTTCTAATGTTCTGACGGATGTTGTGCCGACTGCGATCAGCGGTTTGCCTGCATTTTCAATAAAAGTATGCAGAGCCGACCGTTTGATAACGATCTTTTCTTCATGCATGACATGTCGAGAAACATCTGGAGAACTGACAGGACGAAAGGTTCCTAATCCAACATGAAGCGTGACATTCTCAAAACGGATTCCCTGTTGGGAAATCTCTCCGATCATGGAATCCGTAAAATGAAGGCCTGCTGTCGGCGCAGCAACCGATCCTTCATATTTTGCATATACCGTCTGATAATCCCGGTTATCGGCTTCTTCCGGCGCCCGGTGAATATAGGGAGGAAGAGGAACCATCCCATTTTGAGAGAGAATTTCAGAAAAAGTCAGATCCGATGGATTCCAGGTGAATTCTACAGAAAAACATCCGTTTCCCAGGTCTTCTTTCTTTTCTGCAAAAAGTTCCAGATTTGAATTTCTACCGGGAATTTCTTTCAGAAGCTTTCCGGATTTCCACCGCTTTACATTCCCTATAAGGCAATTCCAGGTAGAAGACCCCGTCTGATGAAAAGCGCTTTCAATATCGGCAGGCTGTATCGGCTCAAGGCAAAGGATCTCAATGGTAGCTCCCGTGCTTTTGCTGAAAATCAACCTCGCCCGGATGACTTTAGTATCATTGAATACCAGCAGGCTGTTTTTGGGAATGTAAGATCCCAATGAAGAAAAAATATCTTCACTGATCACCCCGTCATTCATGATCAACAACCTCGATGCATCTCTCTTTTCAAGAGGATGCTGGGCAATTCGATCTTCCGGGAGATCATAATTGTAGTCGCGTATGTCTGCTTTCAGCTGTTCCATTGATTTTACAAGAAACCACAGGTAGATTCAGGATCTGCCTGTGGTTTCCGGAAAATGAAGCGTGAAATTACAAATTATTTCTTTTCGCTATTGAAGAAATTGGGTTTATAAACAAGCATGACATATGCGTAATTGGCAAATTCACTGGATCCGGCTTTCAGATTGCTCATGAGATCCATTGTATTTGTCTGAAGGAAAAAACAATATGCAGCGCTGAATTCCAGGTTTGCATAAGGTTTATATGTATACATAATGTCGATTTCATGTCCCAGATTCTTATCTACACTCTGGTATGCAAGGGATCCGTTGCTGGCAGATTTCTTCAAATATCCATAAGGAAGTGAGAACCAGCGCCAAGTGGTTTCCAAAGACATGTTTTCACAGAAATTCACCGTACATCTGGCATAAAGATCATTCAATCCATAACTGAGGTTATCTCGCACAACGTTGCTGAACAGATCCATGTACCCGTAAAACTGATGATTAGTGCCGTAAAGCGTGGAAAATCCTTTTACAGTTTTTTTCAATTCTGTGGTATCGGAATAATTGTTTCCGCTGAGATGATCATAACCAACAAGGAGTCTGAGAGGCTTTGCAATCTGATATGAAGCCCATGCAGAATAAAAGTATGACTGAAGTTTCCTGCCGTCTCTGTAATGGCCTCCCTGATATGCAAACGATCCGAATGCTGAGAACTTTTTTAATGTCAACCAGCCATCAAGTACTCCTGTTCCGCGGACATACAGAATTTCGGGATATTCAATGGTTTTTGTCGATTTGGATGTGTGACTTACTACAGTTGTTCCGATTATATTGCCAAATTGATCCCAGACACTGAGTGTATCGGTTGCCGTCACATTATTGGGAACAGTTGCCGGGTTTTTCTGGAAAGCATCCACTAATCCCAGGAAAGAAAACCTAAGCTTATTATTAAGAAAGCTCCTGTTTTCGTAAAGATATCCCATATATTTATAATTATTCTTCAGATTGTAGGAGGATAAGTAAGCTCCGGCAGGTGCCATGTTATTCACGGCAATTCCGAGATCCCCGGAATAATTTCCATTCGGGCATTGCCATTGTGCCATAATCAGGTCGTGGGTAGCCCCCCACATCGACCAGTTGGAAGTACCGATGAACCGGTTATCATCATAACTTAGTTCAATTCGTCCGAGTTTTACACCAAAATTTTTGTTAAAATTATATTTGAACCATGCTTCATAAACATTGATGGTGTTTTTTGAGATTGTGTCGGAAGAGAAGTTGTTCTGACCATAAACATAGGCCTGCTGAAGAGAAAAACGGGTCGTAAAATGATCATTTTTATAATCCAGGAGAATACGTGTCCGTCCCAGGATATCTCCATAAGGTGTTTTGGAATCGTCTCTGAGCGACTGATATCCGTCGCGGAATTCACCGCGTGTCCTGAATTCACCGGAAACATTTAACTGAGCACTTGCAGTTCCTGCTAAGAGAACCAGGAAGAGTGATGCAAAAATGAACGAGTAATGATTTTTTTTCATAGCAGATGAGTTGAATGAATTTATATTTAATGCGGGCAAATTTAGAAAATCTTTAAAATCTCTGGTTTTTGTTACTTTTACGGTATGAATTCCTGAGAATGAAAATCCGTCAATACATCCCGAACGCCATCACGACCCTAAATCTTACCTGTGGTCTTGTTTCAGTATCATTGATACTGGAAAACAGTTTTGTATATGCTTCTCTTTTTATTTTCCTTGCTTCAGTTTTCGATTTTTTCGACGGAATGGCTGCCCGCTTGCTGGATGCCCGTTCGGAATTCGGGAAGCAACTGGATTCATTATCTGATATGGTATCTTTTGGAGTGGCACCGGGAATACTTATGTTCCGGATATTATCCGTTCATTTTGCCCAGGGAACCGGTATGGCTGGCCAATGGCAGGTTATTCCCTATTTTGCCCTGCTGATCCCAATTTGTTCTGCTTTGCGACTGGCCCGTTTTAATATTGATATCCGTCAGGAGACCTGTTTTATCGGAATGCCGACGCCAGCTATAGCAATCTTTTTTGCTTCCATTCCTCTGGTGGTATTTTTACAGGACCGTATTTTTACCCTGATCCGGCTTGATTTCCTGATCTTATTCCTTTCAAATCCCAAAGTGCTGGCAGTGCTTGTGGTCTTCTTCTCCTATATGTTGGTATCTGATTTCCGTCTCTTTTCCATGAAATTCAAAACGGTCGACTGGAAAACAAACCAGACCCGCTACATTTTTCTGATACTGACGCTTGTTCTGGTCTTGCTGTTTTCTATAAGCGCCATCCCATTAGCCATTATCATGTATCTTTTCCTGTCGTTGATATTCCAAAAACAGATCTGATAAAAAAGAAGGGAAGAGATTACCTTAACTCAAAATTTTGTCCCAGATAAACCTTACGGACATAGGAGTCTTCTGCAAGTTCAATAGATGTTCCGGCTTTCAGGATTGAGCCTTCAAAAAGAAGGTATGACCGGTCGGTGATGGAAAGAGTTTCATGAACATTATGATCCGTGATCAAAACACCTATATTTTTATTCTTTAATTTCTTGACGATATTCTGGATGTCTTCAACCGCGATGGGATCAATTCCTGCAAAAGGTTCATCCAGCAGAATGAACTTGGGATCCACGGCAAGGCAACGGGCAATTTCCGTACGACGCCTTTCTCCCCCTGAGAGCGTAATGCCAAGGCTTTTTCTGACATGTTGAAGGCCGAATTCATTCAGCAGCCCTTCAAGACGTTCTTTTTGCTGATCTTTTGTAAGAGAAGTGAATTCAAGGATTGACCTGATGTTATCTTCCACGCTTAGCTTCCGGAAAACCGATGCTTCCTGGGCAAGATAACCGATGCCCCGTTGGGCACGCCGGTACATGGGCTCGTCGGTGATATCTGTATCATCCAGAAAAACTTTTCCGGAAAGCGCTTTGATAAGCCCGACGATAATGTAAAATGATGTCGTCTTCCCGGCGCCATTCGGACCTAGCAAGCCAACAATTTCTCCCTGGTTGACTTCAATGGAGACTTCGTTAACAACAATCCGCTTGCGGTATTTCTTGATGATCTTTTCAGTACGGAGTATCATGGAAAATGATAAAGAAAACCCAAAAGTAATAGAATTATCTGATGTCAGAAAGTGAAATTAAGGGAAAGAAATATTCCAAACGGTATAACATTCGGATTTTGAGCATCATGCAGATGCGACAGTCTCCAAATCGCATCCACCCGGATGAAACGGAAGATATTCTCAACTGCAGCTCCGGCTTCCCAATATGGCTTTTGTTCAAATGACCTCAGATGATCCGGAAACTTTGAATAATCAGCGTTTTGTGAACTCAATGTGCCAATGATTCCTCTTCCGTATACTACTTCTCTCCATTTTAATTTTCGAAACAAAGGGATTTTATTGAAGAAAAAGCCATCAAAATGATGCGTATAAAACACACTTAACCAGGCATCACTTGCAAATTCATAATAATTCATCAGATTGGAAGCATATTCATCGAAAAGAAAAGTCTGGTTACCATCATGGATGTAAAGGAGTGGATATGGCACTTTCCCCCAGATCTTCCCGCTTTCAATAATATATTTTGACCATCCGATGGTCGAAAAATTGAACCATTGCTCAATGTTAACGGTCAGCTTATGATATTCAAAATCGCTTTTAAAAATCTTTGGCATCCCATAAGAATAACTGAGAAGGATGATCGGGTAGGAGGAACTCAGGGTGTAACGGTAAAATTCCCCGCTGATAAACCGCTCCTTAAATGAAAATCTCGTATCAAACCTGATCTCAGATGTAAAAATCGAAGAAAGCCGGCTCGTGTCTTTCTTATCGGGAAATAAGGTAAACTCCGTAGATCCCAGCGGAAATACCTCACGGTGATTCAGGTAAATGGTATTGATTAATCCGTTGTACCATTCATGTTCGTATCCCAGCTTATATTCCCTAACCATGGTCAGCTTATTATTAGGCCCACGGTGAAACAATGAAGTCAGGATATTATCTGATGAAAAGGCGTTGGGACTCATCCCAAGCTGTTCCACATCATATTTATAAAATCCGGTAAGATCCCGGCGGGGATTTTTCGATAGCATATATATAACATCCCCGCTGTATTTAAACCGTTGATCTTTGGTTCCATAAGCAAGATATCCTTCCAGCTGTAATTTTTTGCTGAAATTATTACCGGTTCTTCCTCCCAGACGGAAACGGGCCCCTTCCAGCTCGTTGAAACTAAACAATTTAAAATACGGGCCCAGCTCGAGTTTCCCCCATGTCAGATAACCCATGACAATGCCGTATACGACGTCAACATATGTTTTATAAATAGGAATCTTTTGAATGGAATCTACCATCTTATAAATTCCTTTTTCTGTCTTGGAAAGCTGTTCCGGCCGGTTCGCCTGCCAGTATTCATCAGCTTTTAATCCGGCGTCTTTTTTGGTGAATATTTCAGTAGGCTGTGAAGTGAATTGCTTGTTCTCAGGGACATCAAAATGAAAATCACTGTAAACAGTTGTCTTATGACCGAAAAAGCCGAGAACCTTTTTCGATTTTTCCAGTATGTTGAAATCGGCGATGATATAATCCCTTGTCTTCATCCAGAATTTATTATCCATCCATTGAAATTCCTGCTCGATGGCCAGATCATTGATGAAATTGATATTAGCATCGGGAGCTATCCGGGCCTCGATCTTTGTAATGGCAAAGGAGGTATCATTCACCCATAAATTTCCACTGAACGTCAGTTCTTGTTTCCGGCGTGGTTTGAACATAATATGGTAACACCACTTGTTTTTCATGAAAGCACTGTCGACCAGATAATATTTGTAATAGCCAATGCCAATAGATGCAATAGGACTGACAAAGTTCTTATCAAAAATGGGTATATAATCTTTGTAAATATCCACTTGCTGGGTCAGGTTTCCCAGGAAATGGGAGACACTTTCGTTTTCAAGCCCTGAGATCTTGTATGCTTTAATAATTTCTTTCCTGGTCTTTGGGTTCTTCCTGAAATAAATATCCGATACACTTTCTGTAAGAAAGACGGGCAGATAGGACTTTCCGTTGATTGTGGATGTGTCTATATAGCTGAAAATGAAATCAAAAGGCTTGAAAATTTTCTTTTCCTTAAGCTTTTCAGTAATGTTATTGGCATCGACCTCTATTTTTGTATATGCCTGATATTGATATGTATCAAATGATTTCAGGCTGTTTTTCTCCCGGTTATTGATGATCTTGGCAAGGATGACTTCAGCCGGGTTACCTTTATAATGGATGACCAGTTCAGGAAGATTCAGGTTTTCTTCTTTAAGTTCAAAATTGATGGTCTGGAACTGGTTTTTCAAAATTTTCCGGCTTTCTGCATGATAACCAAGCAGTGAAGCTTTAATGGAGTCGCCGGCATTTTTAAGTTCCAGTGCATATTTCCCGTCAAAGTCAGTCAGGGTTCCGCTAAGTGTTCCTTTAATAGTGATGTTGACAAAGGGGATGGGTTCTTTGGTTTGGAAATCGATGACTTTACCCATGATTTTGGTCAGTTGTCCGTACATCAGACCAGGGTGCAGAAGGAAGAAACCGGATAAAAGGAGGCAAAAGATTATGCTCTCCGGTTTCTTACGGTTGTTGCTATATTTTTCAGATGATCCCTTCACGTAGAATATCATGCAGGTGGATGACTCCTGAATATTTCCCCTTATCAGTAACGAGCAATTGGGTAATATTATTCTTTCTCATCATTTCAAGAGCCTTAACGGCCAGTGTATCAGAGTCAATAATTTTTGGATTGATACTCATAATATTTCCTGCAACCAGTTCGCCAACGTTCTGGTTTTTCTCAAGCATTCTACGTAAATCTCCATCGGTAATGATACCTTTAAGTTCATCTTTATCAAGAACAGCAGTGGCTCCAAGCCGTTTTGAAGATATTTCGACAATCACTTTTCGGATATCGTCATTGATCTGGACCTGAGGAGCCTGATTGTTTTTATAAAGATCAGACACTTTCAGATACATTTTTTTCCCGAGGGCTCCACCTGGATGAAATCTGGCAAAATCATGTGTTGTGAATCCACGGGCTTCCATAAGACAGACCGCCAGTGCGTCGCCCATGACCATCTGTGCGGTAGTGCTGGAAGTAGGTGCCAGGTTGTTGGGACTGGCTTCTTTTTCTACAGTTGTATCCAGAATGATGTCAGCCTGCCGGGCAAGATAAGATTTTGTATTTCCAACAATTGCGATCAGAGAACTTCCCTGGAGCTTCAGCAGGGGCACCAGAACTTTGATTTCAGGAGTTTCTCCGCTTTTTGAAATGCAGATAATAAGATCTTCTTTCTGGATAATTCCAAGATCTCCATGAATGGCATCGGCAGCATGAAGAAAAATAGAAGGAGTTCCCGTGGAATTAAATGTGGCAACAATTTTTGACCCGATGATGGCGCTTTTCCCAATGCCGGTAATGATCACCCGACCTTTTGACTGAAGAATAAGGTTAACACATTCTACAAAGTTGTCATCAATACGGTCGGCAAGAGAGGTAATTGCTTCAGATTCCTCATGAATTGTAGCCTCAGCGATCTTTTTTAATTCAATATTACTTTTCAACTGACAATTTTTTTAAGAAAATATTGTTAATCACTCTGCGTTTTATAGTATATTTGTATAAGAGGGGATAAAAAAATGAAAATTATAAAAGTGAACAAAAGTACGAATTTTAACCCTACTAAAAAATGGCGGCCAGAAAGGACGATTTCAAACTACAAGAAGAACTAAAAAATGTATTTGGCTTTGACAGTTTTAAAGGAAATCAGGAAGCAATCATCCGCAGTATACTTGCAGATAAAGATACTTTTGTGATTATGCCGACAGGTGGTGGTAAATCCCTTTGTTACCAACTACCTGCACTAATAAAACCAGGAACTGCCATCATTATTTCTCCACTCATTGCTTTAATGAAGAACCAGGTGGATTCTATCCGGAGTTTCGGTACGAAATCCGATGTAGCCCACTTCATGAATTCTTCTCTGAGTAAACAGGAAATAGCGGATGTCAAACAGGATATTGTTGACGAGAAAACTAAACTTTTATATGTTGCCCCTGAAACCATAACCAAGGAAGAGAACATAGAGTTTTTAAAATCCATCAGGATATCTTTTTATGCTATTGATGAAGCACACTGTATTTCGGAATGGGGACATGATTTCCGTCCGGAATACCGCCGTTTGCGACCCATCATCGATGCCATCGGGCAGAAAGTTGCAGTGATTGCGCTGACAGCTACCGCTACACCCAAGGTTCAGCAGGATATCCAGAAAAACCTTCTGATGACGGATGCCAATGTCTTTAAATCCTCATTCAACCGGCCTAATCTTTATTATGAAGTCAGGCCGAAAACAAAGAATGTGATGAAAGACATTGTTAAATATATAAAGGGCAATGCGGGAAAATCTGGGATTGTTTATTGCCTGAGCCGTAAAAAAGTTGAGGAAATGGCTGAATTCCTGGTTGTTAACGGTATAAAGGCCTTGCCTTACCATGCCGGATTGGATGCGTCCACACGACGACAAAACCAGGATAAGTTCCTTATGGAAGAAGTGGATGTCATTGTCGCAACCATCGCTTTCGGAATGGGAATCGATAAACCCGATGTCCGCTATGTCATCCATCATGATATACCTAAGAGCCTCGAAGGGTATTACCAGGAAACCGGACGTGCCGGACGTGACGATGGTGAAGGAAACTGCATTGCTTTCTACAGCTATGATGATATCCAGAAACTCGAAAAATTCATGAAAGGCAAACCCGTTGCCGAACAGGAAATCGCTAAACAGCTCCTCCTGGAAACTGTTGCGTATGCCGAATCTTCTGTTTGCCGGCGTAAACAGCTCCTTCATTATTTCGGAGAAATTTCCCACGAAGATAATTGTCAGAATTGCGATAATTGTCTCCATCCCAAAAAACGGTTCGAAGGAAAACAATATGTCAAGATCGTACTTGATACGGTGATGGAGGTAAAACAACAATTCAAGCAAAAGCACATCGTAAATATCATCCTGGGGAAAAGCACTGCAACAATCAAGAACTATAAGCACAATAAGCTTCCTACCTTTGGAATGGGATCTGAAAAAGATGAAAAGTTCTGGAATGCGGTGATCCGTCAAACTCTGATCGAACGTCTGCTTTATAAGGATATTGAAAATTATGGTCTGCTGAAAATCAGTCCTGAAGGGCAAAAATTTATGAAAATGCCCTTCTCTATCATGTTGGTGGATGACCATGATTTTGAAAACATCGAGGAAGATGAATTTTTTGCAGCCATGGGGTCGAAGACCAGTACTGCCGATAAAACTCTTTTCTCATTGCTGAAAGATCTCCGGAAAGAAATTTCCCGGAAAGAAAAACTTCCTCCCTTTGTTATTTTCCAGGATCCTTCCCTCGAAGATATGGCTATCCAGTATCCTATTACTGTTGAAGAACTGAAACAAATCACAGGTGTCGGATCAGGCAAGGCTATTAAATATGGTAAACCATTCCTGGATCTTATCAAAGATTATGTCGAGGAAAATGAGATCATCCGCCCTATGGATATGGTGGTCAAGTCGGTGATCAATAAATCCGGCCTCAAAGTGTACATTATCCAGAATATTGACCGGAAAATCTCACTGGAAGATATTGCAAATGCTAAAACCCTCACTTTTGATGAACTACTTTCCGAAATCGAAAGTATCGTTGCTTCCGGAACCAAGATAGATATCAATTATTATATTGATGAATTCGTGGATACCTACCATCAGGAGGAAATTTTCGAGTATTTTCGCGAAGCCGAATCAGATTCTGTTGAAGAAGCCCTGAAAAACCTCGGTGAAGATGAATATACAGAAGAAGAAATCCGTTTGATGCGGATTAAATTCATGTCAGAAATAGGAAACTAATAATCACCATTCATGCAAGAAGAGAATCTCTCTAATCCGGATATTCCAAAGGAAACCGGGATGACGGAACATGCTCAGGAACAAAACGATACTCCTTCCCGTACATGTAAATCATGGTTTACATTTCAGAATATAACCAACCTGATTCTTCTCATTGGGTTGATTGTTCTGTATGTCCTTTTCTTTACTTCCGGAAAACCGTCCAAACCGGCCATGCCCGCGCGGATCGCAGCTAAAGGAACCATAAAGGTCGTTTTTGTGAATATTGATACTCTCAATGAGAAATATGAATTCGTAGGGAATCTTAAAAACGATCTGGAAGCAACCGGAAAAAAGATGCAGGCTGAGATTACATCCGAGCAAAATGCTTTTGAAAAAGAAGCTGCTGATTTCCAGAAACAGGTGAATTCCAATACGATATCAGAAGAACGCGCCAAAGTGGTCTATCAGGGACTCATGGAAAAACAACAACTTTTAGTGGAGAAGAAGGAAAAATATACACAGCAGGTTGCCGATAAAGAACTGGAAATGAATAACCGTCTTCTGGATACAGTTACTAATTTTCTGAAAAGATATAACCGTAACTTCCATTATGATTATATCCTGGGATACAAGACCGCTGGTGAAATTCTGTTGGCAAACGATACACTCGATATCACTCATGAAGTCATTGATGCGTTAAACAAAGATTATAAAAAGAAAGCAAAATGACCTTTAAGAGGATCCTCGGGATTTTCATTTTTCTTCTTTTCACTACTTCCTGCTTTCATGCTCACAGACATGCCTTACCTGCAGGTCTTGCCAGGGATTCCATTATTGATAAAGAAACAATGGTGCATCTTTTGGCGGATATCCATATTCAGGAAGCCGCCCTGCAGGTAATGCAGAACAGAAATCCCAATATCCGGAAGGAAATCGTTTCTTCCTATAATGGATTGTTCAGTAAATATGGTGTTTCAGCAAAAAGATTCCGGCTTAACCTGGATTATTACAGGTATGATGGTGACGAATTCGTAAAAATGTACGAAAATGTTGTCAAAGAAATAGAAAGCCGGAAAAATTCCCTGAAACCCTGATCCGGTCATCTGCCGGTTTATTTTGAATAAATAGCAGTGATTTTAAAGAAATCCGCTCCGTCGTTGATCGTATAGGACCAGTTGATTTTTGTTCCCGAATAAACCCCGTTTCCATTCACAATCCATTCATTTTCCATCATTTGGTCGGTTGGTGAAAGAACGATCGAGTTCCCGGAAATAACAGCATGGGCTTTGTTCGCCAAGCCTGCATTTCCGAAATTTGAAATATAAACGCCGGTAGTGGAGTTGCTTTCAGCAGTAATGTTGACTATATAGGCCTGGGTTTTTACGCTTTCCGTAACAGTCCAGGTACCCAGGAATTGATCCCGGGAATTGGAAGGCTCTGTTGCATCTGTGTCGTCGGCTTTACAGCCAGGAAGGATAAGAATCAACAAAATAACACCGAAAAGAAAATTTCTTTTTAAGCTCATTATATTATTCATGAATCAAGACAGATGAAAATTCTTCTTTTTAAAAATAAATCCTGCATATAAACTAAAAACCAGAGTCGTAGCCACCTGAACCAGCAGGAATGAGGTTTCTGCCTCGGAACGGACGAATACCATGGAGAAGAATAACAGGTAAAGCAGATAGCATAAGAATTTGCTACACACGATAGAAATCAGCATGGCGGGAAATATCCTCTTTATTTTTCCTGTCAGGAGATAAAAGAGAAACACGTTGCAAACCATTTCAACCGTAATGATCAGCATTTTTCCGAACATAGGATGTCCCGAAACCAGAAAAGAGAAAAATGGCAGGGTAAGAGCCAGGATATAGGAATTGGTACGGCCGGAATGAACCAGTGAAAGAACCAGCATCAGTCTCATGGGTTCGATAAGGTAAACCGGAAAACTCAGAAGATGGGCCAGAGAAGGTGCAAAATAAATAAATGCCAATGCAAAAGAGTCCAGAATGCTATTGATCAGGAAATCCTTCCTCTCAAGGATCATAGTTGCTGATTTCATAGAAAACAGATTAATTAAGTGCTAAGTTACAAAAGAAAAAGGATGAATCTATGAACGCGAAGAAATTTCATGGACAAGGGCATTAGCCAGGCGACTGGCTCCTATACGGAAATACTTTTTATTGAGCCATTCTTTTCCTGCAATCTGCTCAACCTGTCTGTAATAAGATAGAGCCTGCCGGGGTTCAGAGATACCTCCTGAAGGCTTGATCCCGATCAGTTTCCCGGTTTTATGAAAATGATGACGAATGACATCCAGCATGACGGAAACAGCCTCCGGGGTTGCCCCCTGAGAGATCTTCCCCGTAGATGTCTTGATGAAATCCGCTCCGGCGACAATAGCAATTTCAGCCGCACGTCTTATATTTTCAGGGGTTTTCAATTCACCTGTTTCCAAAATCACTTTAAGCAAAAATTCCCCGGGAAGTGCACGCACAGCAGCGATTTCATCATAAACAGCCTGTTCATTACCTTCAAGAAATTTCCCCCGTGAAATAACCATGTCGATCTCCTGAGCACCTTCTTCCAAAGCAAAGCGTACTTCGTCAACCCGTATCTTTAATGGAGATTGCCCGGAAGGGAACGCACCGGCAACGGAAGCAACCCCGATGCCGGAACCGGAAAGCTCCTGTCTGGCTATCCGTGCAAAAACCGGGTAAACACAAACGGTTGCCGGCAACGGAAATCCTTTTTCACCAAATGATTTTGCCTCTCTGCAGAAACTGATAATCTTTGAATTGTTATCCGCTCCATCAAGTGAAGTCAAATCAATACAGGACAGGATTGTTTTCAGTTCATCCATTTCTTTTATTGCTTTATTAAAAGCTGAAACTAACGCCAAAGCTTGGCATGATAGGGGTCTGATCAATCCTGGAATAGGTAATACGGTCGAAATAAAAAATATTCTGCTGATCCAGAACATTCGTGACGCTCAGGTTCAGATCGATCTTTGAATACCTTCCCAGGAAAAAGTGTTTTTTCATGTTAAAGTCGAGACGGCTGTAATAGGGGAGACGACCTTCGTCAAAATTGCCATACAATATACCCAGGGAACCGTTTTGTGTAACGTAATTTCCTCCGAAGTTTGAAAGATTCAGCAATTCATAAAAACCCTGTGTTTGAGTGAAGGGGAATCCGGAGCCGTAATTATACCTGGCATCCAGTTCCCATGAACGGTTTTTACCAAAAGTATAGGCAGCAGTCAGGTTGATATTGTGCCTGCGGTCGTAAGGCGGTACATAAGAGGAAAGCTCATCCTGACGATGAATATAGCAAAGAGAATAGGTCACCCAGAAATTGAAATTCTGCAATGAATATTTTAATGATGCATCTACTCCTTCAGCATCTCCTCTTTCAATAATGAAATCTTTTACATAATATTCCGGCAGGGAGGCATTTTCAGGAGTATCGTCATACAGCTTATTGCGGTTAAGGTTTGTAAGTTGAGGGTAATATTTATAATATCCTTCAATATTAAGAGTAACATTTTTAATTACATCGGCTTCAAATCCAAGGACAACCTGGTCGGACCTCTGAAGTCTGGAATTGACACCTTTCCCAAGGAATGTGGAGGGCAGGTTATCAGGTCCGGAAAGGAAGCCATAGAACAGATTGACCACATCGATGTCGTAACTGGTGCTGATAAGGTTTTGAGTATAGATACCCGCAGCCATTTTCATGCGGAATTTATCCGTTACATTGTATTTGATAGCCAACCGGGGTTCCGGAGAGAATTCTGCAAGAGACGCATAAAATTGCATACGGAAACCGGGTTCAAAGATGAACTTTTTATAGATCCATTTATACTTTAAGAATCCGTTGAGTTCTGTTGTATTCTGTGAATAATCAATGGCGCGGTTAACGGTGTTGTAAAAATCAAAGGCAGTATGGAATCCACTCATTTCCAATCCAAATTTCAGGGAATTTTTTCCGAAGAAATAGGTAATATTCAGCCCTGAATTGAATCCTCCGATTGAGCTTGTCCGCGGAGAGCGATTTTCTTCATCAAGAGAGACACTGTAATTCGAATAGGCAAAGTTACCTTCAATTAACACGGGGGATTTCCCGGGGATCACGACAAAATTGGCGCCTCCTCCGGCGGAATTCCAGTTAAAATCCTGAAGGACCTTATATTGTACCTTGTCTGTGAAATCAAATCCGTAAAAATTGATTTTGCTGCCATTGGGAGAATTAATGGACGCTTTCCCGTAACAATCAAGGTAATTATAAGGTAACCCGTTTTTATCGATATAATTGTAAAAGATCTTTGAGGATTCTTTCAGGTAAGAATTCTTGACAGAAAGGATAAAGGAGGAAGATACCTGATCATCATCTTTTTGTCTGACAATGGGTCCTTCCAGCAAGGCCTTGGCTCCGAACGTAGAAATATCGACCTTGCCGCTGAACCTCTTTTTATTGCCGTCGCGTGTCGTAATATCCATAACGGAAGAGATTCGTCCGCCATATTCGGCATTGAATCCTCCGGTATATACATCGACATTTTTAAGGATATCTACATCAAATACAGAGAATAACCCAATGGAATGGAACGGGTTATAAATGGTCATTCCATCCAGCAGGACTTTATTTTGAATGGGTGATCCGCCACGGATATAGAGCTGACCGCCCTGGTCACCGGTAAAGATAACGCCGGGTAAAACCTGTAAATACTGGGCAAGATCGGGTTGACCGCCAATCGTTGGGATCTGGATGATTTCCTTTGGGGTGATTTTTATGATAGAAGTCTGGGTCTCTGTCTTTTTTTCCTGGCGGGATGCAGAAACGCTAATTTCTCCCAAGGTAAAAGAAGATTTATTAAGGTAAAGTTTTTTGGATATCAGGTCATTGGCTTTAATAGTAACGGGCATTTGAAGAGTATCAAATCCCATAAAGGTGACCATCAGCGTGTAATTACCCGGAGGAATCCGGGTAATAGCAAAGTACCCGTTGATATCTGTAGCTGCGCCATAGGAGGTTTTATACAGATAAACATTTGTGAAGATAACCGGCTCACCGGTTTCTTTTTCGTACACAAAACCACGGATAGTACCGGTTTGAGAATAAACCGGAAGAAAGGGAGCTGTTGTCAGTAGAAAAAAAAGTACCAGAGAACAGATAAGGGATTGGCGTTTCATATGCACATGAGATGAGCGGTAAATGTGTATTTTATTGGACAAATGTAGATATTCTGTTGGAAAAAAAGAGATCTGTATATAAAAATATTCTTATTTTTGCTCAAATTCAAATGATATAACTTAGTTTCTTTTATGCAGAAATTATTATTGTTGGGTGATGAAGCTATTGCCCAGGGAGCGCTGGATTCCGGCCTTTCGGGTATTTATGCATATCCGGGCACTCCTTCCACTGAAATCACTGAATATGTACAAAGTTCGGAACAAGCAGCGAAGAATAAGGTTTTTGCGACTTGGGCCGCTAATGAAAAGACCGCTATGGAAGCGGCATTGGGGATGTCATATGCCGGAAAAAGAGCTATGGTTTGTATGAAGCATGTAGGGCTGAACGTGGCAGCGGATCCCTTTGTCAATTCAGCAATTACGGGAGCCAATGGAGGCATGATTGTAGTTGCGGCAGATGACCCGTCCATGCATTCTTCACAGAATGAACAGGATTCCAGGTTTTTCGGGAAATTTTCACTGATCCCCATCCTGGAGCCTTCCAATCAGCAGGAAGCATACGACATGGTCCGTTATGGATATGAATATTCTGAAAAATATCTTACTCCGGTATTATTCCGGATCACTACCCGTATGGCTCACTCCAGAGCAGGTGTAATCCGCAGGGAACCTCAGAAACAGAACGAACTTAAAATGCCTGAAGATCTCCGGCAATATGTCCTGTTACCGGCTATTGCCAAGAAGCGCTATCGTACCCTGCTGAAAACACAGGTTTCGTTTGAAAGCGAATCGGAAAAATCTTCCTTTAATAAATATATGGAAGGCAAGGATAAATCC
>JAUZOW010000029.1 GCA_030706225.1 Bacteroidota bacterium
AGGCAAAAAAGCAAAATAGCGAAACAGTTTTCACCATTTCGCTACTTTGTTTTTATTCTGTGGCATCGACTGGAATCGAACCAGTGACACAAGGATTTTCAGTCCTCTGCTCTACCATCTGAGCTACGACGCCATTCCTCTAAAGGATTGCAAAGGTATAAATATTTTTTTTCCACGCAAACGGAATCTTTCATATTCCAAAAATTTCATCCCTGGAACTCTTAAACCCCTATTTGCTGAATATTAATATTTTATAAAATAAGTAAGATTTTGTAATCCCGGTTTCTAAATGCGTATGACTTTTGTTATCGATTTTTTTTGCCGTTTTTAGATAACATGATGACTTTTGCCGTTGCATTAAAAAATAAGGTTCAAGATTGCCTTTTGAAATGATCAGGAGTCAAAGAAATTTAATACCGGTTCTAAAAAACACTCAGTCAGCGGATGGCTCGGTTCCTGTTTTTTATCAAAGGACTTCTCTTTCATTGTTTTTCCCGAAGCCATCCGCTTTTTCCATTAAAACTATTTAACGTATCCTTCCAAATCGTAGCAGAACCGCTCGTCCCCCCTCCCCGGGGGGACATTTAAAGCGGTAAATTCTTCGTATTTTCCCCGGAATCTCGTACTTTTGGAAATTAAATTTGTCAATCCCTCTATTTATATCAGCTGCATACACCCATGTTCCGCACTTGCCTCAACATACTTATTATATTCTTCACTTTTATCTTCCTCCCGTTATCCGGTCATGGATCCGTAAAAACATCTCTTCCCGGTGATTCAATCCGGATCTTCGCCATGCTGGATTCCGCCGAAAAATACCGGCTGACTGATATTTCCCGCTCCCGGTCATTTCTGAGCTCCATGCTGCGAGAATCGGAAAAGCTTAATTTTAAAAAAGGTATCGCTTATGCCTGGATGGAAATAGCCATAGTCTCCGGAAAACAAGGCGATTATTCCACCTCTTTACGGGATTTATTTTACAGCTATGAAAATTTCAAGAAAACCGACGATCATCGTGGAACTGCCAATGTGATTAACAGCATCGGGACCTGTCTTGCCAATCAGTTTCGCTTCGAAGAGGCCATCGACTGGTACTATCAGGCTATGGCGCTAAATAAGAAGTACGACAATCCCGATTATCTGGCCGACAATTATTATAATATAGGTACCCTTTTTCAACGTCTCGGCTATCATTCGGGAGCTCTTTTTTATTACAATAAATCCCTTCGTGAGTATTCCACACTGGGTAAGAAAAATAATGCAGGATCCTTTTTAATGAATGTGGGATATGTTTACCTGATGATGAATAATGCGGATTCGGCTCTTTCCTGTTTTCTCAGAGCTTCTGAAAACCTTGAGAAATCAGGGAAAATCAACGATGTTTATGCTACTGCTTTATTAAATATCTCCAAGCTTTATTTCCAGAAAAAACTTTCCGCCAAAGCCCTTTATTATTGCCAGAAATCCTTAAATGTGTGTAATACATTGGATTTGCGAACAATACAATGCCGCGTTCTGGCTTTTATTGCCGAAATCTATAAATCCATGGGTAAATTCAAGGAATCGGTGGAGACTGCTCAATATGCATTGGCTCTCGCTGATAGTACCCGCCAGATAGGAACCGCAGCAGATGCTCATAATATTCTTTATGAAATCTACAAATCCCGTGGGGATCTTTCTCTTGCCTTACAACATCTTGAAAAAGCAACATACCTGAATGACAGTCTCCGGCATCTTACGGATCTGGAAAATTTCAGAAAGCTTGACCAGAAATACCAGACAGCTGAACTTCTTAAAGAAAAGGTGTACCTGGAACAAAAAACCGAAGTGTCAAAAAACAGAACCCGTATCTTTATCTTCCTCTTTATCATCATTTTTCTTTCCGGATCTTTTGTTGTCGTCACCCTCCTTCTCCGGAATAAAGCATCGAAGCAAAAGTATCTTATTGCCCAGCAGAAAATGCAGATCATTGAACATGAAAAAACAGTCGTGCAGAATGAGTTGGACAGAAAGAAAAATGAACTTATGGCATATGCCACACTACAGGTCAAAACGAATGAATCTATTTCGAAAGTCCTGGAACACCTGAGACATTCGCTTCCATCATTCCCAAAAAGCGCTGTGGGAGTGCAGGATGAAGTCAACAACGCTATCCGGGAGATCGATAAACTCATTCTGACCGATTCCTGGACAGAGTTCAGAAAACGGTTTGTAGACATTCATCCTGAATTTTTCGAAAACCTTAATAAAGTTTGCCCATCCCTTACCAACAACGATCTCAAGATTGCTTCACTGATACGGATGAACTTAAATACCAAAGAAATAGCCTCCATCACCCTTAAGTCGATAGAATCCATTAACATAGCCAAGTACAGGCTCCGGAAAAAAATGCATATCGAGGACGAAGAATCACTTCTGAACTTCCTTCTCTCCATCCCCAGTTAATAAATCTTATTACTATTTTTTATAGCACATTAGTTATATTTGTATATATTTTTATACTTTTGCATCACTTTTCCTTAGTCACTATATTAAGGGGAATGCGTTTCGTTTTTTTTAAAAGCATTAAGAATTTTCTTTACCAAGAAAACTAAATTTTATCATTAATTTCTTCCTTCTCGCAGCAGAACCGCCCGCCCCCCGCCTGGGGGGCGTAAGGGCGGAAATTCTTAATCTCCCTTAATTTATTACCTTCGTAAAAAATTTCGAAAATCAAAAAATGCAACTGGTTATTGATCTGGGGAATACAAATCTGAAAGCCGGAATTTTTTCAGATTCCGTTCTGAAAAGGAAAAATAATTTTGCGGAATTAGCCAGGCCTGTTCTCCTGTTTCCCCAGGTGGATCCGGAAACTCTTCAGGAAATTTTAAATAAAAATCCTGAAATTGATTCCTGTATTCTTTCTTCTGTGATTGAATATCCCCGGTCGGTGGATACTTTTTTATCAAAGCGTCTGAAATATATCCGTTTCAGCTCCCGCACTCCTGTTCCGGTTAAAAATCATTATCAATCTCCTCATACCCTCGGAAATGACCGTATTGCTTCGGCTGTAGCTGCACATACCCTATTCCCCAATAGTGCAGCTCTTGTCATCACCATGGGAACCTGCATTACTTATGACCTTGTGACACGTAACGGGGAATATAAAGGAGGAGGCATTTCACCGGGAATGCAGATGCGATTTTCATCACTGCATACTTTTACAAGCCAACTGCCGTTGATTGAATATACCCCTGGCCTGCAAATTCCTGTTCCCGGAACAGATACGCGTGGTTCCATGATTTCCGGGGTGATTCACGGGATCATTGCAGAAATAGAAGGGATCAGCGCTCTTTATAAGAAAGTATATCCTTCTATTCAGGTTATACTTAGCGGCGGGGATATGAATTATTTTGCCAATCGACTAAAAATTAACATCTTTGTACATCCAAACCTGGTTATTTACGGATTACAAAAAATACTCGAATTCAATGTCTGAAAGAATCCATAGAGCCGTTCCGTTATTTGTCCTCCTGGTTGCATTTACTCATTTTTCATCCTTTGCACAAATCAATATTCCTTCTCCTTACTCGCGATTTGGAATCGGGGAATTGAATGAGACGAGCAATATCTGGAATCAATCTTTAGGAGAATGCGGGTTCGCATTCCGCAGCCCTTATCACATAAACTTTAACAATCCTGCTTCATACACTGCGATTGATTCTCTGACTTTTCTATTTGAGGGAGGCATCACCGCAATGTCGGTAAAGCTGAGCACCAATACCCAGCAGGTTACCCGTGATTATGCTTCCATAGGACATCTTCTTTTCGGGTTTCCTGTTACCAAATGGTGGAGAACAACTCTCGGTCTTGTTCCATACAGTGATGTGGGTTACAATATTTCAACCACCATGAAGATGGATGAACCGGGAACTGTTGTCAGATCCTACTCGGGAGAAGGAGGTATAAACCGTTTTTTCTGGGGAAACGGAATACGGATCAATAAGAATTTCAATATAGGGGTAAATGCTTCTTACTTATTCGGCAGCATGGACCGTCAATCCACATCTATTTTCCCTGATTCTCTTTATTCCGCCAATTTCAAAGCCAACAATTATATTACCATCAGCGATCTTTACTTCAGCTTCGGCGCACAATACCAGATCATGCTGAAAAACGACATGAAACTCACCTTTGGACTGGTATATTCACCCTGTACCATGATCCATGCCAAAACAGATATGGTAGCCCAGACTTTCTACCTGTCGTCGGCTGGAGTAGAAAACAATCTGGATACCATTGAGCACCTGGATGGCTATAAAGGGAAGATTTCTATTCCCACATACATTGGTGGAGGAATTGCTCTGGAAAAGACTGACAAATGGCTGGTCGGAGCCGATTATCACTGGCAGAACTGGAAGAATTTTACATCTTTCGGAACCAGTGATTCACTGGTTAACAGTTACGAGGTGAATATCGGCGCAGAAATTCTTCCGGATATCAATGATTATAGTCATTACCTGAAAAGAGTCCGTTACCGTCTCGGATTTCTTTTCCAGAATACCTATCTTCAACTTCGCGAAAAACAGCTGAATGAATATGCATTTACATTTGGTTGTGGTTTGCCTATGAAAGGAAATAAAACAGGATTGAACTTATCTTTCCAGTTGGGTTCGCGGGGAACGACAGAAGCTAATCTTATTCGTGAAACTTTTTTTAAATTCGGGATCAGTGTATCCGTTAATGAAAGATGGTTTGTAAAACGCAAATATTATTGATACCCCGTTATTTAAAAAATATTCTGCCGGTAATCTGCCTGGTCATTTCCGTTTTTCTTATATCCGGATGTTCCGGGAAAAAGGAAATGATTGCTCCCATAAAGAATGCCCGGAATATACCTTCCATGTCGGCCCGTAATCTTGAAGTGATTTTCAGTGATTCAGGAAAAATCCAGGCCCGTCTGACCGGTATTGTTTTTAACCGATTTGAAGGGGAAAATCCTTACATTGAATTTCCACAAGGTTTTCATATCGATATTTACGATTCAGCGATGAAGGTCGAGACCGTGATTTCGGGTAATTATGGAAAACGCAGTGAAAACAGCAGGCTGATTGAAGCTAAAGGAAATGTAATTGTTCGTAATTCCTTAAGGAATCAGCAATTAAATACTGAATCGCTTTTCTGGGATGAATTCGGACGTAGAATATATACCTTTTCCCCGGTAAAGATCACGACTTCAGATAAAGTCCTTTATGGTAAAGGCCTGGAAGCGAATGAATCTTTTACAAAATACAAGATCACCCAGGTATCCGGACAAATGATGGTAAACAAAGATTCTATCTGAATTTGCCTGAGTCTTTGTTCTTTCGGGAATTTTCCATAGTTTTGCAAACTATTTATAAAAATATCCATCAATGGCTATAATTGGTAGAATCAGAAAACACTCAGGCCTGGTTATAACTATTGTCGGTATTGCTATTGCATCGTTTGTTATTGGCGACCT
Organism: Bacteroidota bacterium; assembly: GCA_030706225.1. Classification (GTDB taxonomy): domain Bacteria; phylum Bacteroidota; class Bacteroidia; order Bacteroidales; family FEN-979; genus JAUZOW01. The sequence goes on from JAUZOW010000029.1 coordinate 5,483, forward strand.
TAGCCGCAAGCGTGCTCCCAGCACAACCGACATTGGAACTGTCAACGGCGAGAATATCACGTATTCCGAATTCAACTCTAAAGTTGACGAGGCCATCAATCTTCAGAAAGAAAATACTCAGAACGAAAAGATTACTGAAGATGAAACTTACAATATCCGGCAATCCGTTTGGGGAACCATGGTTAAAGACATTATCATGGGAAAAGAACTGGACAGGCTGGGATTAGTCGTTTCTCCGGAAGAATTATTTGATCAGGTCCAGGGTAAAAACCCTCACCGTTTTATTCTTCAGTATTTTGTTGATCCGAAGACGAAAATATATGATCCGACACTGGTACTGAATTACCTGAAAAACCTGGACAAAATGGAGCCGAAAGCCAAGGAACAATGGCTTCGCTTTGAAAAAGCCATTAAAGAAGACCGGCTTCAGACTAAATTTAATAACCTTGTCGCTAAGGCTTTTTATATGCCTTCTGCCTTTCTGAAAAAAGAATATATCCGCCAGACAGAAGCTATGCATATCCGTTCGATTGCAGCCGGCCCTGAAATGGTAGCCGATAATCTCGTTCATATTACCGATGCCGATTACCAGAAATTCTACGATGAAAACAAGGCATATTTCCAGACTGAAGAAGAAACCAGAGACCTTGATTTTGTAGTCTTTGAAGTGGTTCCTTCAGAATCTGACCGGAAAAAGATCAAGGATGATATTGATCAGATTTATAAAGATTTTTCTGTTGCAGCTGATCTGCCCAATTTCATCAATGCAAATTCGGATACTAAATTCGACAGCACATTCCATAAAAAAGGGACATTGCCTTCCATTCTTGATTCAAATGGCACAACCTCTCCGGTCAATACCCTGTTTGCACCGTTTGAATTCAATAAGAACTGGTACATGGCCAAATCCCTGGCAGTCGAAGATCGCCCGGATACAATGAAAGGATCTCAGATCCTGATCACCTATACGGGAACAGCCATTGCACAGAATTTAAACATCAAAAGGACTAAGGAACAGGCCAAGAGCCGTGCCGACAGCATTGTTAACATATTAAAGAAACAACCGGACAAGTTCCGCGAATTCGCTTTAAAATTTTCCGATTATCCCTCTGTTAAGGATGATGGTGGTGATTTGAAAGATCTCATTGACGGAAATCCTAATGTTTCCATTTTCTTCAACGAAGGTCTCAAGATGAAACCCAATGAAGTTAAGGTTATGGAAACCGGAATCGGATATGCGGTCTTTAAACTTAACGACAAAACAAAACCCGTGAAAAAGGTTAAAATGGCTATTTTACAACGTGCCATTGAACCCAGCAACCAGACATATCAGGATACTTACCTGAAAGCAAGTGCTTTTTCCGGTAAGAACAAGACTCCTGAAGCCTTTGCCAAATCGGCAGGCCAGCAAGGTTTGGCAGTTCATCCTGCTCAGAATGTAAAAGCTATGGACAACAACCTTATGGGTATGCCTGGTGCCAGAGAAGTTGTTCGCTGGGCATTTTCCAAAAACGCAAAGACAGGTGATATCTCCTCCGTTTTTGATCTCTCCGGAAAATATGCCGTTGCTGAACTTAAAGCCATCACTCCCAAAGGATATATTCCTCTGGCACAGATCAAGGACAGGATTCAGGGCGGTGTGAGAAACGATAAAAAAATCGAAATGATGAAAGACCGGCTTGCACAAGCAATGAAATCTGTAAAAGATCTGAATGCACTGGCTTCCCAGTTTAACATCAAAGTGGATACTTCTTCTATTACTTTCAGCGGTTACAGCCCCAGCCGGATCAGTCGCGAAAGCGAAGTGGTTGGTACCTTGTTTACAATGAAAAAAGGACAGCTTGTCGGACCTCTGAAAGGTAAAACAGCTGCATTTGTTGTCAATATCGACGACATCATCACTCCTGCCATTCCTGTGGATCTCCGTCCATTGAAGGATCAGCTTCAGAACAATTTCTCAAATCAGGTTATGGGATCTCTTTATGAAGCTATTAAAAAGAATTCGAAAATCAAGGATAACAGAATTAATTTCTATTGATACGATGTTATTATAAAAAAAGAGAGCGACCTTTCGGGCCGCTCTTTTTTTTTATAATAAAGCAAGGGATATGAAAATTATTCAGCTAAAATAAGCACTTTGTTATTCAGTACTTCAATCACTCCACCCTGAATGTCGAAGAATTTAGGATCCTGTCCTTTGATCACAACTTTAATTTTCCCTTCTTTCAGTACAGAAATCAAGGGAGCATGGTTACTCATAATTTCAAAGGAACCTCCTACGCCCGGCAATTGGACCAGGTGAATATTATCCGCTGTAAACAGAGTTGCATCCGGAGTAATGATATTTAATTTCATAGAACTCGGAGATTATTTACTTTCCGCCATCAGGCGTTTTCCTTTTTCGATAGCTTCTTCGATGGTGCCGACCATACTGAATGCCGATTCCGGATATTCGTCCACTTCTCCGTCAAGGATCATCTTGAATCCTTTAATGGTATCTTCAACATTTACGAAAACACCCGGGGTTCCGGTAAACTGTTCAGCTACATGGAAAGGTTGCGACAGAAATCTGGAGACTCTTCTGGCACGGTTTACAATTTTCTTATCCTCATCCGAAAGTTCATCCATTCCCAGGATAGCAATAATATCCTGAAGTTCTTTGTACCGTTGAAGAATCCTTTTAACCCGTTGAGCGGTATTGTAATGATCATCACCGACCACCTCCGGAGAAAGAATACGGGATGTGGAATCCAGCGGATCGACAGCGGGGTAGATACCCTGTTGGGAAATCTTACGACTCAGAACCGTAGTTGCATCCAGGTGGGCAAAGGTTGTAGCCGGAGCAGGGTCCGTCAGGTCATCAGCCGGAACATATACAGCCTGCACAGAGGTTATAGATCCTCGCTTGGTGGAAGTGATTCTTTCCTGCATAAGTCCCATTTCAGTAGCCAGAGTAGGTTGGTAACCTACTGCAGAGGGCATACGTCCAAGCAAAGCGGAAACTTCAGATCCAGCCTGGGTAAAACGGAAGATATTATCGATAAACAGCAGGATATCCCTTCCTCCTGATTTTTCATCACCATCGCGGAAATATTCAGCTAAGGTAAGTGCTGAAAGGACAACCCGGGCACGTGCTCCGGGAGGCTCATTCATCTGTCCGAAGACCAGAGTGGCTTGTGATTTCGCGAGTTCGTTACGATCAACTTTGGAGAGGTCCCATCCGCCTTTTTTCATATCTTCCACGAAGGCATTTCCATAACGGATAACACCGGATTCGATCATATCCCTCAACAGGTCATTTCCTTCACGGGTTCTTTCACCGACACCGGCAAAAACGGATAAGCCTGAATATTTCTTGGCAATGTTATTGATCAACTCCATGATGATGACAGTCTTTCCGACACCGGCGCCACCGAACAAGCCGATCTTCCCGCCTTTTGAATAAGGTACAATGAGATCGATCACCTTGATACCGGTATAAAGGACTTCCTTGCTGGTCGAAAGATTTTCAAAACTTGGAGGATCCCTGTGGATGAAGTGTCTGTCTTTTGCTTCTACATCACCCAGTCCGTCGATCGGCTTTCCAATCACATTGAAAAGTCTTCCATGGATATCATCACCAACCGGCATAGTAATTCCGCCACCTTTTTCAACGACTTCCATTCCGCGACGTAAACCATCCGTGCTGTCCATTGCAATGGTTCGTATCGTATTTTCCCCGATATCGTACTGGCATTCCAGGATAACCGGGTTGCCATCATTGTTGGTTACTTCAAGAGCATCATACAGATTTGGCAATTTTACATCTTCCGGGAAACTGACATCTACAACAGCTCCGATAATCTGTGCTATTGTCCCAATTTTCTTTTTATCCATTGAACTCTAAAAATTTCCGCAAAGATAAGAAAAGGTGAAGCATGAATCACATTTTTTAAGGCTTTGAAAAGAATTTTTACCTTAAATTTGCATTTTTAAACCAATGTTTTACTGACCTGAATCTAATGATGCGTTCGTTCTTCATCACCCTGGGCTTTTGCCTGATCAGTTTTTTATCCTTTCCACAACGGAATGTCGATTCCATTCTTGATACCATTGAGACCTCTGAAGGTCCGGTAATTCTTTATAAAAACTTTACCTGGGAGTTTCTTCAGAATGAGCCTGTGATGATGTCATCTGACGATGATTCCACAGGCCTTTTCACTCATGAATGGCTTAACGATCAGGTTTTTTCCTACATGGGGCCCAATAAGAGGGATTCCATTAAAGATACGGTACTCACGCTTACTACAAAAGACCGCAACTTTACAATGCCCATGATCGGGAAGCTTTTCCGAGGTTTTACCAACACGCATAAAGGACTTGATATCGGCCTCACCAAAGGAGATCCTGTTGCAGCTGCATTTGATGGTGTAGTGCGATATGCCAAATATAACCGGGGCGGTTTTGGTAATCTGGTGATTATCAGACACTATAACGGCCTTGAAACCTATTATGCTCATTTATCTAAATTCAGGGTACAGGTAAATCAGCTTGTTCATTCCGGAGACATCATCGGTTATGGCGGATCAACCGGACGCAGTAAATCACCTCATCTGCATTTTGAGATCCGTTATAAAGATGTTCCTTTAGATCCTTTACGCGTTCTTGACTTCGATAATCATAAGCTTTACGCGAATAACCTTCCCATTACCAAAAAGTTTTTCTTCCCTTCTATCTATGATGGAACTGCTATTTACCACAAAGTAAGAAAAGGAGAAACCCTTGGGAGAATTGCGAAAAAGTACAGAGTCAGCGTAAAAGAGCTTTGTTCACTGAACAGGATTAAACCTTCCTCGCATCTGAAGCCAGGACGTTCCATCCGGGTTAAATAAAAGTTACTGATTTTTATTTGTCTTCTGCAGTATTTCCGGCCGGAACTTCTTTTTTCGTAAAGAATTTCTTTTGGAAAATAAGCAGCAGGATTACTCCGGTTGTGATGGATGAATCGGAAATATTAAATACCGGGCTGAAAAAGATGAATTCCTGTCCTCCCAATCCCGGGATCCATTGTGGGTAATGAGTTTCAATGATCGGGAAATAAAGCATATCTACCACTTTCCCATATAAGAATCCTGCATATCCTCCCCCTTTGGGGAATAAGGTTGCAACCTGCATAAAGGAGCTTTCACTGAAGATAAGGCCATAGAAAGCGCTGTCGATGATATTTCCCATTGCACCGGCAAATATCATGGCAACACAAACGATCAACCCCATATGTGCTTTCTGTTTTGTCAGGCGGTACAACCACCAGCCAATGAGGATGACCGCAATGATACGGAAGACGCTCAGGATAAGCTTTCCTGAACTTCCTCCCAGTTTCATTCCGTAGGCCATGCCTTCATTTTCGGTGAAATGGATAAAAAACCAGTTTGGGAATATAGTATGACTATCCCCGATGCACATAGTGGTTTTAACCCATATCTTTATCACCTGATCCACAATAAGAATCAGAAAGATCAGGATTACAGCCTTCTGCAAGGAGGTTAACGAAAGGGATCTTTTTGAACCCATCAGTAATTAGAGCCAGAATGTGTAGTTTGAGAGGAAATCACTGGAGGAGGAGGCGCCTGCTGCCGTTTGGCTTCAATACTCAGGGTAGCATGCGGAACAATCCTCAAGCGGTCTTTAGGAATTAATTTACCGGTTGCCCGGCAGATTCCGTATGACTTATTTTCGATACGGATCAAAGCATTTTCGAGTGCTTTTATAAATTTCGACTGACGGGCGGCAAATTTGCTGTTTTCCTCTTTTGAGAATACCTGGTACCCTTCTTCAAGGACTTTAAAGGTAGGAGAAGTATCGTTGGTATCATGTTCATTCCCTGTAGTGTAGGATTCTGTAAGCAGTTTCAGGTCATTACGTGCTTTTTCAAGCTTTTCCAGGATGATCTGTTTGAATTCCTCGAGCTCTTCGTCAGAATAACGGTTCTTGACCTGTTCCGCTTTTACAGAAGTTTCCTTTCTGGGTTTAGCAGCCGGCTTTTTCGCTTTACTGGTCACACCTTTCTTCTCTTCAGTTTTTCCTGTTTTTTTCATAGTAGTGACTTTGTTATTTATTGATCTGCTCTGCCAACCATCCCCTTAAAATAAAATACGACCGAAATAATTTTTCGTGTCGTCTACTTTTGATCAATCTTTTGGATTGAAACTAAAGTCGAAATCGTATCCGTCAGTTCGATTAAATCCGTTTCACCGGATTTAATTTCCTGAACAACGGTGAATGATTGTGCTAATATTTCATTGCAAATATAATCGAAATTGTTTTCAATAGCTAATTTAATTTCTTCTTTCCCTATAATTTGAACGATAATCTTATCGGTTACTTCGAAGTCTTTTTCCTTCCTCAGATTCTGAATCCGGTTGACAATTTCTCTTGCAATTCCTTCTTCCCTGAGTTTTTCCGTGATAGTGATATCCAGAGCGACCGTAAGATTACCCATATTAGCCACTTCCCAGCCGGGGATATCTTCAGAAATGATCTCGACCTCGTCCCTTCCGACCATTACATTCCGGCCATCCAGAACCAGGTCGTATTTCCCTTCTTTTTCAAGATGGATGATCTGTTCCTGAGAAAATTCTGCCAGTGTCGCGGCAAGCATTTTCATCAATTTCCCGTAACGGGGTCCCAGCTTCTTAAAGTCCGGTTTGATCCTCTTTACCAGGATAGCAGAAGTATCCGTGACATATTCGATATCTTTTACATTCACTTCCGAAAGAATCAGGTTCCTGACCGATTCGATATGTTCCTTTTCTCCTTCTGCGGTCAATGGGATAAGAATCTTGTTCAACGGCTGTCTTACCCGGATATTGACCTTCTTTCTCAGCGAAAGAACCATTGAAGAGATCTTCTGAGCCATTTCCATTCTTTCTTCCAGCTCCTTATTGATCAAATTCATGTTGGCCTCCGGAAACCGGGTGATATGAACGGATTCAGCTTCTTCCTTATGCGTTACGCTATTCAGGTCGGTAAAGAGACGATCGGCAAAGAACGGAGCGATGGGAGCCGATAACCGGGCAATGACTTCCAGGCAACGGTATAAGGTCTGGTAAGCAGAGATTTTATCCGTAGAATAATCTCCTTTCCAGAATCTGCGCCGCGACAGACGAACATACCAGTTACTTAAATGTTCATCGATAAAACCAGCAATTGCTCTGCCGGCTTTTGTCGGTTCATAATCATTATAAAACCCGTCCACATCGTGGATAAGGGAATTCAGTTCAGAAAGAATCCAACGGTCCAGCTCCGGACGGTCCTGAAGAGGAATTTCCTCTTCGGCATATTCAAACCCGTCGATATTGGCATAAAGAGCAAAAAAAGCGTAAGTATTGTAAAGTGTTCCGAAAAACTTTCGTTGAATTTCCGACACTCCTTCGCCATCAAATTTAAGATTATCCCAAGGCTGTGCATTGGTGATCATGTACCACCGGGTAGCATCCGGCCCGTATTTATGGATTGTCTCAAAAGGATCAACAGCATTTCCCAACCGTTTTGACATTTTATTTCCGTCCTTGTCAAGAACCAGCCCGTTCGATACGCAGGTTTTAAAAGCTACGGAATCGAAAAGCATAACGGCAATGGCATGTAGTGTATAGAACCATCCTCTTGTCTGATCCACTCCTTCTGCAATAAAATCAGCCGGGAAAAATTCTTCAAGTTTCCGGTTGTTTTCAAACGGATAATGATACTGGGCATACGGCATAGAGCCGGAATCAAACCATACATCAATCAGATCGGGTTCCCTGTACATCGGTTCACCGTCACCGGTGACCAAAATGATATCATCCACAAAAGGCCGGTGAAGGTCAAATGTCTGATAGTTTGCATCCGAAAGATTTCCCGGTTCATATTTTTCCAGCGGATCTGTTTTCATCACACCCGCCCTGATAGCTTTCTCAATCTCCTCTCTTAACTGAGCCACAGATCCGATGCAGATTTCCTTTTTTCCGTCTTTCGTACGCCAGATGGGAAGAGGAGTACCCCAGAAACGGGAACGTGAAAGATTCCAGTCGACAAGGTTTTCCAGCCAGTTCCCGAACCGTCCGGTTCCGGTTGCTTCGGGTTTCCAGTTGATCGATCGGTTTTTTTCGATCATTTCCTTTTTCAAAGCGGTTGTCCGAATAAACCAGGAATCCAGCGGATAATACAAAATGGGTTTATCTGTTCTCCAGCAATGAGGATAGGAATGTTCGTATTTTTCCGATTTAAAAGCTTTGTTTTCGTGCTTGAGCTTTACAATGATATCGATGTCAACCGGAGCCATCGTCTTCGGATCATAATTTTCATCATATTCCGGTTTAACATACTTACCGGCAAATTCGCCCATTTGCTGAGTGAATTTTCCTTTTTTGTCCACAAGGGTTAGTGAGCCCAGTCCGGATTCTTTTCCTACTCTGAAGTCATCGGCGCCAAAGCTGGGAGCGATATGAACGATCCCGGTACCATCCTCAGTAGTTACAAAATCACCCAATACAACACGGAACGGGTCTCCGTCTTCCGGCTTCGCATAAGGAAGCAATTGTTCATAACGTATTCCTTCCAGTTCTGATCCCTGATATTCGGCCACGACGGAAAAAGGAATATTCTTTTCACCTTCATGATAGTCATCCAGTTCTCTTCCTGCATTTTTTTCAGGAAAATAGAGATGAAGCAGATTCTTCGCCAGGATAACGGTTTCTTCCCGGTATGTATAGGGATTGAAGGTTTTGACTACCACATAAGTAATGTCTTTCCCAACTGCCAATCCGGTATTGGAAGGAAGTGTCCACGGAGTAGTTGTCCATGCCAGGAAAAAAAGTTCGCCAAACAGGTCCTGGAATAAAAATTCTGACCTGTCATTTCGTACGACCTTGAATTGAGCAATAACCGTATTATCTTTCACCAGCTTGTATGCGCCGGGTTGGTTCAATTCATGGGTACTTAGCCCTGTGCCTGCAGCCGGTGAATATGGCTGAATTGTATAACCTTTGTACAGCAGTCCCTTTTCGTACAGCTTTTTCAGCAGGTACCAGACACTTTCGATATATTTGTTTTCAAAAGTAATATACGGATCATCAAGATTCAGCCAGTATCCCATGTGGATGGTAAGATCATCCCACAGATCTTTGTATTTCATCACCTCTTTCCGGCACTCTTTGTTGTAATCCAAAATAGATATGGATTTACCGATATCATCTTTGGTGATGCCAAGCTTCTTTTCCACTCCGATTTCCACCGGAAGCCCATGCGTATCCCAGCCCGCTTTTCTGGGCACATAGAATCCTTTCATGGTTTTGTAACGGCAGAAGATATCTTTGATCGTTCTGGCCATCACATGATGTATTCCGGGTTTTCCGTTAGCCGAAGGCGGGCCTTCGTAGAAAAGGAAAGGAGGGTTGCCCTCGCGGGTTTTCAGGCTTTTTTCAAAAATAGAATTCTCCTTCCACCAGCCGTTGATTTCATCGCCAATACGGGTCAGATCAAGATTCTTATATTCAGGATATTTATTCTTCATTCGTTGAACAGCATTGATGGGTAAAAAACGTGCAAAATTAGGCAAAATTCAGATTAGTTCTTTTACTTTTATCTTTTCAATCAATAAGATTCGTTTTTTACCGGTCTGTTTTTCACCAGAATGGGAAAAAAGGAGAAAAACGAATAGTAAAAGTTATTATTATCTTTATGCATATCTAATAAATCCTGCATTATGACAGAAATATCCAACCCGGTTCTTGAATGTATTTTTTCAAGAAAAAGTGTAAGACATTATGCACAAAGACCTGTAAAAAAAGACACATTGGAATTACTGATCAAAGCCGGTATGGCCGCACCATCCGCCAACAACACTCAGCCGTGGGTATTTATAGCCATTACGGACAGGCCGACAATGACTCAGCTCGGAAACCACTTGCCTTATGCCAAAATGTTGTTGCAAGCCGGGGCAGCGATTGCTGTTTGCGGCAATCCGGATCTCAACTCCAAATCCAACCCAACCTTGTGGATCCACGATTGTTCCGCGGCTACGGAAAATATCCTGCTGGCAACCGAATCGCTGGGGCTTGGCGGTGTTTGGACCGCCTGCTACCCATATCCCGCGAGATACGAAATAGTGCAGCAAATACTGGGGTTACCTCAGCACATCATCCCGCTGTGCCTCATCTCTCTCGGATACCCTGCAGGTGATGAGACTCCGAAAGACAAATTCCGTCCCGACAAGATCCATTGGGAAAAGTGGTAACCTTTCATTATTATACTCCTTCAAATCACATAGCTTTTTCAAGGATCTTCCGGCTTACGTCCAAAGTAATATCATGGGTTTCCGAAAGTGCTGTCATCCCATGATCTCTAAGCTGTTCAATCACAACGGGAATTTTATCGGCTGTGACGCCATACTGGGAAAGGTGGGTCTTGACTCCAAGGCTTTCAAAGAATTCTCTTGTTTTCCGGATAGCCATGTCAATCTTTTCATCTTCGGTACCCTTTGTAATATTCCAGACCCTTTCAGCATACTGAAGTAGTTTAGCACGTTTTTGTTCACGTCGTACCTCCAGTAAAGCCGGATAGACAATAGCCAGGGTTTGTCCATGATCAATGCCAAGCAGCGCAGTAAGCTCGTGTCCGATCATATGTGTTGCCCAATCCTGAGGCACTCCCACGGCGATGATGCCATTTAAAGCCATTGTTGCACTCCAGACATGATTTGCACGTGCATCATAGTTTTCGGGCTCAGCCACCGAAATGGGTCCGATTTCAATTAATGTCTGTAAGATGCCTTCCGCCATTCTATCCTGTACTTTAGCATCAGCAGGATATGTGATATACTGTTCACCGGTGTGTACAAATGCATCAACCACGCCGTTGGCAACCTGAATTTTGGGTAGCGTAAAAGTAAGAGTAGGATCCAGAATTGAAAATTCAGGGAAAGCCAAGTCGCTCATTACCGGGAATTTCCCGTGTCCGTCACTGATCACGGCTCCGTTATTCATTTCGGAGCCCGTTGCAGGCAATGTCAGGACCACACCGAAAGGAACCACTTCTCCTGCCATCTCGGAAGTAATCAGCCGGAAGCCATATTTCAGCAGATCACGTGAATCACCTTTGCAATGTGACGCAAGCGAAATGAATTTAGTACCATCAATGACAGAACCACCGCCAACAGCAAGCATAAAAGTAATATTCTTTTTGTTGACGATCTCTGCAGCTTTGATCAGCGTTTCGTAATGGGGATTGGGTTCAATGCCACCAAATTCATAGACCTTTCTTTTACCGAGATTAGCTTTAACCTTGTCGATAAGGCCATTTCTTTTGGCGCTTCCTCCTCCATAAGTTATTAAAACAATGGCATTGGCCGGAACTTGTTTATCAATAACGTCAAGCCTGTTTTTACCAAAGAAAATTTTCGTTGGATTATAGAAATCAAAATTGAACATCGTTTTCTCCTTTCTAAATTTTTATGATCTGTTTTTTAACGAATTTAATCTTCACAGGGACTGCAATGAGGCCCTAAATAAGTGTTTTCAATTGTGCATTCATGGTGCAAATTTGCTCTGAATTTTTCAAATTATATCTATCCAAATTACTGATATTAATACCAATATTACTGATTTAAAAGATTCAGAAGGTGATTTTGGAATTCGAATTTTTACTTTCTTTCCCAACTTCGAATCTCATCCGGATTCCTAAATTATAAAATCCTGACTTTCTTATTACTTTTGTTTATCCAATACCATTGCACTTGAAAAAATTTCTACATCTTTTTTTACTGTTCTCCTTTTGCATATATAATGCCATCGGACAGATCCCTCCGGGATATTACGATTCTGCAGATGGACTGACCGGAACTGCGTTACAGTCGGCTTTGCACAATATCATTAAAGGCCATACAGTGGTCGCTTATGGCTCACTGTACACATACTTTGCGACGACCGATGCAAAACCCGGAGATGTGGTCTGGGATATGTATTCTGATATTCCCAATGGCACTCCTCCCTATCTTTATCATTACAATTCCGGAGAGGAATGCGGGAATTACAATTCGGAAGGGGATTGTTACAACCGTGAACATTCATGGCCCAACAGCTGGTTTGGAGGCGAAGTTTATCCAATGTATTCAGATCTGTTCCACCTTTATCCCACGGATGGATATGTGAATAACCGGCGTGCCAATTATCCGTATGGAGAAGTCGGATCTGCACAATGGACTTCAGAAAATGGAAGCAAAGTCGGGAATTGCACCTGGCCGGGATATTCAGGAACGGTATTTGAACCGATTGATACATATAAAGGCGATTTTGCCAGAAGTTATTTTTATATGTCGACCCGTTATTACGGTGAAGATGCAGGTTGGCCCGGCAGTGCTATGACCGCAGGGTCACAGTTAAAACCCTGGGCTTTGCAAATGTTGCTTTCCTGGAACGGGGAAGATCCCGTTTCACAGAAAGAGATTGACCGGAATAATGCGGTTTACGGAATCCAGAATAACCGGAATCCCTTTATTGACCATCCGGAATATGCCCAGCAAATATGGGGTAGCGGATCGGGTATTCCTTCATTTTCCCGGACTTTGGTTATGGTGTATCCGAATCCTGCCAACCAGAATTGTTTTCTTTCCATTCCGGATGAATGGAAGAATGAATCCGTTATTTACCGGATGGAAGGGGCAGATGGAAGATTGATGATAGAAGGAATATCCAGCGGATCGGACAAAATATCCGTTGATCTCAGGGAAGTACCCGAAGGAATTTATGTGATTACAGTAGTAGGGTTAATGCATCCGGAACCCTTACATTTAAAGCTGATCCGGAATTAATAAGCCCATTTAACCCAGACAGATCCCCACGTAAAGCCACCGCCGAAAGCTGCAATAATCAGGTTATCTCCTTTTTTCAGCTTGTCTTCCCATTCCCAGAGGCAGAGAGGGATCGTAGCTCCGGTTGTATTTCCATACCGGTCGATATTGATCATAACTTTTTCTTTCCCGATGCCCATTCGACGGGCTGTTGCGTCAATGATACGGAGGTTCGCCTGATGAGGAACGAGGTATGCAATATCTTCAGATTTCAGGTGATTCTTTTCCATAATCTCAGCGGAAACATCGGCCATACGGGTAACGGCAAATTTGAAAACAGCTTGTCCTTCCTGATAGATATAATGTTCATGGGCATCCACTGTTTCATGTGAAGGAGGTTTTAAAGATCCTCCGGCTTTCATGTGCAGATGAACGCGACCTGATCCATCGCCATGGAAAATAAAATCCTTTATTCCGAATTCTTCTTCAACCGGTTCAAGAAGAAATGCACCAGCGGCATCCCCAAACAGGATACAGGTTTCCCGCTTGGTATAGTCGGTAATGGATGACATTTTATCAGTGCCAACAACAATCACTTTCTTAAAGTTGCCGGTTTCGACATATTTTGATCCGGTGACCAGAGCGTACATCAGCCCTGAACACGCAGCATTCATATCAAAGGAAAAAGCATTTTTCAGTCCTGTTTTATATGCAATGATACTGGATGTTGCAGGGAAAAACATGTCGGGAGTAACAGTAGCACAAATAATCAGGCCGACATCTTCCGGATTCGTACCGGTCTTTTTCAAAAGCAATTTCACAGCTTCAGCGCCCATGTCGGACGTACCCAGTCCTTCTCCCTTTAAAATATGCCGTTCGTGGATTCCTGTGCGGGAAACGATCCATTCATCGGATGTATCAACCATTTTCTCCAGTTCCTGATTTGTCAGGATATAAGGGGGAACCCATCCCTGAACGCCTGTAATGCCAGCTCTGATCATTGATGTGACTGATTTTTGTTTTAAGTTTTAAATTTTCTTAATCAATTATGATTAAGAGAATATTCTTCCAGGCTATGCTTGATTTTCTGGGCAAGCCTGGCTTCATAAACTTCATGAGCCAGATGTATCATTCTCCGGATTGCTTTTCCATTGGAAATTCCGTGTCCGACGATTACCGTTGAATTGATTCCCAGGATTGGCACTCCGCCGTAATTTTCGTAATTGAAACGATCCAGATAATCATCTTTGATACCTCTTTTTACGAAAACACGGTACATAGCTTCCACCTGTTTCAGGACAATATTCCCGACAAAGCCGTCACAAACAATCACATCTACATCGTCGCGGAATAAATCCCGGCCTTCCACATTTCCGATGAAGTGAAAATCCTTGGTCTCTTTCATAAGCTGGTAAGCCGACTGAGTCACAAGGTTTCCTTTTTTTTCTTCCGAACCGATATTGAGTAATCCTACTCTTGGGTTCTTGATTTTTAAAACGTTTTGTGCGAAAACAGAACCCAAAAGTCCGAACTGGTACAGGAATTCCGGTTTACTGTCTGGATTTGTCCCGACATCAACAAGAATATTGGACCCACCTTTTTCTTTCGGAACATAAGCCGGAGTAGTCGGACGGATGATACCCTGAATTGTATTAACACTGTAAATGGAACCAACCATCATGGCTCCACTGCTACCGGCACTGGCAAAAGCCTGTATTTCTTTACTCTTTAGCAGTTTGAAACCAACTGATATACTGGAATTCGGTTTATGATTCAGCGCTTTGGTTGGTTGTTCATCCATTTCGATGACATCCGGGGCATCTACAATATCAAAAAGAGAAGGATCCGTCTTTTCTTCATTCAGATAGGAGGTTATGATTTCTTTCTCTCCTATAAGAACGATTCTGACAGATTCAGGGAGCTCTTTCTGAGCCATGATAGCCCCGTTAAGATTGGAGTTAGGCGCAAAATCTCCACCGGATACATCAAGACCTATTCTCATGAATTAACGTTTATCTTTCAGTACCTGAATTAATTAAATCTTACCGGAAAAAAGGATATCTTCCGGTCAAAAACAACGTCAGTAAATGAAAATATTACTCGGTAGTAGCTTTTACAATGGCTTGCTTTCCACGGTAATAGCCGCATTCCGGGCAAACCCGGTGGTAAAGAACTGGTGATCCACAATTGGAGCACACTATCACAGTCGGTACCTCAGCTTTGTAATGCGTTCTTCTTTTATCTCTCCTCGTATTGGAGATTTTGTGTTTCGGATGTGGCATTTCTGTTTAATTTTTGGTTTTTAACTTTTTTAATGCATCCCATCGTGGATCTGTCTCTTCCGAAACCGGTTTCGATTCCAGCTTCCGGATGATTTCAGGATCACAAAGGGGTACCCCGTTCGGATCTTCACCATGGACTCTCCTTACCGGGAGTAACAATTGTATATATTCATAAATGAATGGGCTGACATCCACCTGGTTATCTTCTTCAGGAATAATCTGAACATCTTCACTTTCTTCTTCATATCCGGCACCAAATTTCACGATGAGTTTTTCTTTCCCGTGAATAGGTAAATCCATCGGTTCATTGCAACGGTCGCACGGAACATTCATAATGCCGTCCAGTGAAAAGTTCAGGACCAGTAAACGTTCTTCCTTTTCCATTTCCAGGTGAACATTAACTTTCCCGTTCTTTATTTCTGCATATTCAAAATAATCAAAGAACTTTTCATCAATCTCGAAATCAAATTGATGCAACCCTTCTTTCAGTCCCTTGAAAGGGATAATGAATTGCCTTAAATAATCCATAGAATCCCTCATTATCAAAAAGCCTGCAAAATTAAATATTTATCTTATCATTAGCAAAAAATTATTCCTTTGGCCTTTGTAAATGATTAAGAATCATCTACTCCGGTCTAAAGTTTTCAGAGACTGAAATACAGTATTCCAGTCGGGGAATTATCCCCTTGAATGCCACTCCCAGACAGTCTTTTAAGCCATCCGGGAGCTGTGCCTTTAAATATTATTTAAAGGCTTCTTCAGGAAGTCCGTCTCCCGATAAAGCCAACCTGCTGAAATAGGACGGAACCGGTCTGCCGAGCAACTTATCAGCATACATTCTGGCTACATACTGGCTCAGCATAAAACCCTGGCCTCTCATTCCAAGGAACAATCCAAGATCCGGGTCAATGATCATCCTGGGTTCTACATAATAGCCTGCCCAGGTCGCCTGGAAATTGACTGAAGCCAATGCCGGAATCCAATCGATAAACACTTCGGTTGCGATGGAAAGAAATTCTTCGGTATTGATCCGGATATTTTTTGCCGTTTGCTGGGAATCGAACAACGGAGAAGCACAGCCTATGATTTGCCCTGTTTCTGCAAGCTGCTGACCGTAAACAGCAATAAATCCCTTGTATTTTCTGCGATCTATTACCATGCCTAACGGATCACCATTCTTTCCCATCATTGGAAGCCTGCGGGTAATGAAAGCCTGATGCTTTACCGTATAAAGACCTGTATTAATGCCCAGCATTCTGGCGAACTTTTCGCCGCCATAACCCAGGGCATTGACGAAAATTTCCGTTTCGTATTCCACCGGAGTATTTCCATGGTTACGGGCAAGGACGAAATATTTTTTACCTTCTTTCCTGACATCCAGTAACTTGCTGTCTTCTTCTACCATTCCGCCGTGTTCTTTACCGATGCTGCGGATCAGGTCAATGGTTTTACCCGGAGTGGCCTGCCAGCAGTTCCTGGTAATCAGGGCCGCTTTGTATTGGGGAAGCGACGGATTCAACCATGGAGATATCTCTTTCTGGAAATCTTTAGGTTCTACCATGTAAGCATCCGACCAGGCCATAGATGCTACAAGCGATTTGTACATGGCATCATCATGTGCAAAGGTAATGTAATCGATAGGTCTGTAATTGATGCTTTTGATCTTTTCCAGTTCCCTGAAAATATCGTGATTTCTTTCAGCGATTTCCGAAAGTTCAGGAACCGAGAAATTAGGCCGGCCGCCGGCAATATTTCTCCAGGAAGATCCCCGGCCACTGTTGATCAGTACCGGATTCATTCCAGCTTCACTCAGATACCTGAATAATGAGCTTCCGGCCATCCCGCCACCTGCCACAACAGCCTGCACCTTGATTTTCTTTGGTGCTTTCCCATTTACATCCATGATAACCCGTTCATGAACATCCGGGGGATAAACCTGTCCCATTGTGATCTGATTTGCCAACGGTCCTCTCGGAGTCGGGTCACCGATGACTGTTATCCCGGATCCTGACAGGCGTTGTTTCAACCTCTTGACGCAACGCTTTCCACGACACGGTCCCATACCCAGACGGGTGATGTGCTTTACTTCGTCTACAGAAATGAATTTCCGGTCACCAATGGCTTTCATGACATCTTCCAATGTCACATCATCACAATGGCAAATATATGTCGGAACCTTTGAGTCATCTTTATCCGGCTTCAACTGAACCGGTTCCGGATATTTATTCTTGACAATGAATCCCCTGACGCGGATAAGATCTTCTCC
>JAUZOW010000003.1 GCA_030706225.1 Bacteroidota bacterium
TCACTAAGGAAATTGGTATGCTGGGAGATCAGTGCGATAGGGTGTTTGGAAGGATCGAAGCTGAAATCTTCAGGGATGACTTCTCCATTGATCCTGATCTGGCGGCCGGATGGAGTATTCCGGTTTGCAAACAGTTCAATGTCATTGATCAATGTCGTCTTACCGCAACCGGTTGGGCCTACTATACTAATAATATCTCCGGGTTTAAGTTCCAGATGCGTAACAAGTTCCGGGGTACCGTCTTTCCCTTTCCCACCGAAAATAGTCAGAGTCTGTATATCCATTTTTTATGTTTTTGCAAAAATATACATAAAGTCTACCGGGAAAGTGTACATTTGCATAAAACAATATATTCCGGATACTATAATATTTCATATTCCAATATGACAGAATTAATAACGAATGAGCCAAGCCGGAATCTTTTTGATTGCCGGCAATGTGTTTTCAGATTGTTTTCCTTACGATTTATGACGCCTGAAGATTTCGAGTTGATCCGAAGAACTTCAATTCAATTGTTTTTTGAAAAGGGGGAAACTATCCTGAAACAAGGTGCCACATCTCATCAATTGGTATTTTTGCAGAAAGGTATCGTAAAGTTCAATTACCAGTATGATTCAATGAAGAATCATCTCATGACTGTTGTTTCCGGACCGAAATTATTGGGAGGTGCAAACCTTTTTTTTAAAAATACGAACATTTTTTCTCTGGTAGCTATGGAACGTTGTGAAGTTTGCCTGATCGACAGCAAAGCGATAAGATCGGTTGCCCGCCGCCATGGTGATTATGTTCTGGCATTATGTGAACAAACGTCCGATATGTTCCAGGCTGCCATATTCAATTTCATCAGTATGGCGCATAAGCAGGTAAATGGAAGGATCGCAGATATCCTGATTTATTTATGGGAGAATGTTTACAAATGGAAGCCGGATGATTTTGTGATCTCGAGGAAAGAAATCGCTGAGTTTGCTGCCTGTTCTCATGAAAATGTAATCAACACTCTTTCAAAATTTAATAAAGAAGGAATCATTACCCTGGAAGGGAAAAAGATACGGATCAATGAGTTTAATAAGTTACTTGAAATAAGCAAAAGAGGATGATGATATTATCAAAAAAGACCCAGTATGCCATGCTGGCTCTTACCAAGCTGACAAAGGAATACGGAAAGGGAGCCGTATTATCGGGAGATATTGCCAGAAGTGAAAATATACCCCAGCGGTTTCTGGAAAATATCCTTCAGGAAATGAAAAAACTGGGAATTGTCGGAAGTCGTCAGGGAAAGTCAGGCGGTTATTTCCTGATGCATGACCCCAAAGATATTAAGCTGGTAACCATAATCCGGCATTTCGAAGGTACGATTGCCATGATGCACTGTATTTCCGAAAAAGCTTACCAACCCTGTGAATTCTGTAAGGATGAAGAGTCCTGCAAAATTCGGAAAGTATTCAAGAAAATAAGGGACAATACTTACGAAATCCTGGAAGATACCAACCTTATGTCATTGGTATGATATCATTTATAATCTGCAACCTGCAATTTTCTGACTGACTATTCTATTTTTAACTCATCAAAATGAAAGGACTTTATACTATCGGATTATTGTTTATTTCCAACTCATTCATGACTATTGCCTGGTACGGACATCTTAAGTTCAAAGAGTTGGGTTGGTTTCAGAACTGGGGATTGCCGGCGATTATTCTTTTAAGCTGGGGCATCGCACTTTTCGAATACATGTTTCAGGTGCCTGCCAACCGGATCGGCTTTCACGAAAACGGAGGTCCGTTCAATCTCTGGCAGCTGAAAGTCATTCAGGAAGTGATTACGCTGATTGTTTTTTCTGCCTTTACTTTGCTGGTCTTCAAAAATGAGACTTTCCGTTGGAACCATTTCGTCGGCTTTTGCTTCCTGGTTCTGGCTGTCTATTTTATTTTTAAAGATTAAGAAAAGAAAAATGCTTTGCCGGAAAGGCAGGGGAATTCATTGTGGTCAGGTGAATCATTGATAAAGATACCTTTTGATTTTCATAGTAGCTGTCTTTTCAAAAGGATCAGACTGAACCAATACGAGCTGGAGTTGTGAGAATTTGTTTACACGGCGATTGACATAACGCTGAAGCTCAATCCTTAACTGTTCAATGGTCATTTCTACAAAATTCATGAAGTCATTCTGTAAATGGCTGTAATTTTCTTCAATTTCTGCCCGGTTAAACTGAACCAGGGCAACCAGTTTTCCTTCTTGTTCAATTACCAGAGAATCACTAACATGCTGGAAATTATTAATTACGGATTCAATTTCTTCAGGGTAAATATTTTCTCCACCTGAAAGTACAATCATATTTTTAAGCCGTCCTTTGATGTAGAGGTACCCATCTTCATCAAGTACTCCTAAATCTCCGGTTTTCAGCCAGCCTTCGGGAGTGATAATTTCAGAAGTAAGTTCAGGGTCTTTATAATACCCCCGCATCACATTCGAACCTCTCGCCCAGATTTCACCTTCACCGCTGATTTTATCCGGGTTATTTATTTTCAGTTCAGTATCTTCTAAGGCCGGTCCGGTAGATTGTAACCGGAAATGTTGCGGATTGTAACCGGCAAGTAATGGAGAAGCTTCGGTCATTCCATAACCGATAGCATAGGGAAAACGGGCCTCGATCAGGAATTGTTCAACATTCTGGTTCAGTTTGGCGCCTCCTATCCCAAAAAAATGAAGCTCACCTCCAAATGTTTTCATAAGCTTTTTCCCAGCCAAAAGGTTCAATTTCTTCCGGAAAAAAGGAACACGAATCAAGTAACGCAAGAAAAAATTACGTTCAAATTTGGGTTGGATACTTTTCCGGTAAATCTTTTCAATAATTAAAGGTACAGACAATAAAACAGTCGGTCTGACCTCCTGAAGAACAGGCATGAGAATAGAGGATGAAGGAGCTTTTCCGAGATAATAAATACAAGCCCCTTTGATCATAGGTAAGATCATACCGAGTGTATTCTCATAAGTGTGTGATAAAGGAAGAATGGAAAGAAAACGATCCCGCTCGGTAACTAACTGGATATGATCCCCTTTTATTGCCGTAAAACAAATATTCTTATGCGTGAGCATAACCCCTTTAGATTTACCCATAGTCCCGGATGTATAAATGATTGCGGCAAGGTCTTCTTCTTTAACCGGGTACTCTTTAGCAGGACGGCCCTCGGGAGAATATTTGATACCCGGATCTGCACCATGATAAATCGAAAAATCTTCAATCCGGATTATAATCATCGAATCTGCAACGGGTAGATTCTTAATCTTTTCAAGCAGAGAACGGGAAGCAAAGAGAATTTTCGGATCTGCGTGAAGAAGGATTGTTTCTATTTCCCTGGAGTTAAAATCCGGTAATACCGGAACTACAATGCTTCCTGAAAAGGCAATGGCATAATAAGTAATAGCCCAGTTGGGCATATTGCTGCTCAGGATGGCTACCCGGTCACCCGGCTTAAGTCCGAGTTTTTCAAGAAAACCCATGACCGCCCTGATTTTTAGGTCAAGGTCGTTGTAGGTAAAGGGTGTTTCCCCTACCATGGCCATGGCATTGCGTGTACTATGTTTACTGACTGTTTGTGCAAAAAGTGCAGGAAGTGTCAGCAGGGAGGAATTCTTCATTCAAAGGAATAAGATTACAAAGATACGATAATTAATTATATCAATTTTTCATTGATCATAAGGCCTTTTCCGTTGAAAGAGTTATGGATTATATACGAATGTCAATTTCTGAGTAATACGAATGATCCTGAATAAACCCGGAACCGCTTCTCTACTTCATCGTAAAATGAGATCCTATATGCATAAGTACCTTCAGGACAGGAAGTTCCTTTAAAATTTCCATCCCATCCATCAGATGAGTCATGAGTTATAAAAATTTGTTCGCCAAAACGGTTAAATATCAGCATAGTATATTGATAAACGCCGTACAAAACCGGTCTGAATACATCATTCAGCCCATCTCCATCAGGAGTAAAAGCTGTGGGAACAAAAAAACGGAATTCAGCCCGGATTATCACAGTCGAAGAGGCTGTATCAGAGCAACCTGCACTGTTTCCAACGATTTCCCTAACCGTATATGTGCCTGCTGAAGAATAATCATGCTGTGTAACCAAACAATCATTTATAGTTCCGTCTCCCCAGTCGATGGAGCAGGTTGCTCCTCCTGTGCTTTTATCACTAAAGGTTACGGTCGGATGAAAAATGGAAGTATCTGTCGGGCTGATCGTAAAATCAGCATGAGGGACAGGTACCAGGGTGACATTAATGGGAAGGGAAGCTGTATCCTTGCACCCCATGGGTGTAGATACGATCAACCGGGTATTATATGTACCTGATTGACTGTAGATATGAGAAGGGTTTTGAAGGGTTGAAGTACCGCCGTCACCGAAATTCCATTCATAATTCAACATGCTGATTGACACTGTACTGTCGATGAATTCAATCGGTTCATTGGCACAAACGGTTGGGGTAACTACTCCATATTTTGCATCCGGTACATTAACAATAATAATAGAGATGACATTAGATTCAACGCGACATTTTTGATAAGGGAAATTTGCCATTTCTCCTGCTGCCAGCCGAAATGAATAAGTTCCCGACGGCAAATTATCCAACAGCACAGAAATACTGAGTAGTGTATCTCCCGGCATATTTTGCCAGGTTCCGTTTATAACTTCCTGCCATTGGAAATGAGGATAATTGTAACCCGCAGAGACAGAAGCTTCAAAATGAAGAGTATCTTCTGTCCCTTTGCATATGGTATCGGTTTGATCCGATGATTCTGTGACTTTTGCAAATATATCTGGTCCGCAAGGTCGGAATGTGATATCATCCAGGGCAATATCGTTGGCCGGAGCGCCTCCGGCACTGTTGTTTCGCATGACAACGACCACTGTACTGACATTTTCAGGAGTGGAAAAGTAAAACCCGTACTGTTTCCAGACTGCACTGGACTGAAGAGGGATAGAGCCAGTCGTATAGCTGTTTAGCAGAGTACCATCCGTTTTTTCTATCATAAAAGTAATGTTGGGAGGGCTGTTATCCTGTGATTTTAACAAATTCAGAACCCATGCGGCAAACTCATAGACGGTTCCAGGGCATAGACCCGTAATCGTGTTTTTGTAAAAATAATCCGTCAGGGAAATACTTGCATTCACAACCATCATATACCCGCCGGAATTTCCTGTATGATCTGTAGTCGACCACCAAATGGAACCTGAACCGGCTGTAGAATTTTCAATGGTATAACTGCCATCCATAGGGAAATCATCTGTTGAATAGGTATAGCTGGTTTGACCGGAAGGCAAAGCCCCGCCATGGACACTGGTTCCGGATCCAAAATCGATATCGACAATAGGATCTCCCAGACTTCCCTGACAAAGCTGTGAATAAGAATCCCGCGGAGTCAGCAGAATACAAAAAAGAACCGGCAGAAGGAATCTGCCGGTGATGCAACATAACCCATTATCCTTCAACACGGATATGCATTAAATCTTTAAATAAAAGTAGTGCATAACAATGGGGACCAGGATTAAAATAGATGAATGAACAGATTCCGTCGGTAAATAGCAAAATATCAGTCCTGCATCCAGGAGTTTCACGAACTGCGAATGACATTTCTTCTGATATTCGGCAATTTCCTTGAGAAAGCCAATGCCCCAAGGATACATGAAAAGCCACCAATCATTATAGTATAGGGAGCACCGATCAGTTCTGCCAGCTCGCCGGCAAGGATGCTTCCGAAAGGGGCAGTACCCATAAATGCCATGGTATAGAAGCTCATAACACGACCTCGCTTATCATTATCCGACAGCGTTTGAAGCATCGTATTGCTGGATGCCATCTGAAGCATCATTCCAAGTCCTGTGATCACTAGTATGCCAAGAGAGAGATAGAATGACCTGGAAAAGGAAAAGCAAAGGAGCCCTATCCCAAAAACACCTGCTGCAAGCGGAATGATTTTCATCAATCCCAGTACACTTTTCCGGGATGCAAGATACAGAGCGCCTGCCAATGCACCAAGTCCGGTCGCGCCAATAAGGAAACCGAAGGTATGTGAGCCGCCGTGAAGAACTTCTTTTGCGAAGACCGGCATTAGTACGGTATAAGGCATTCCCATCAAACTGACCAGGGCAAGGAGAAGGATAATATATTTGAGCGGTACATATCCCAATACATAGGAAAATCCTTCTTTCATGTCTTTCAATACACTGGTCTCTTTCCGTATTTTGTTCTGTGGAGGGATTCTCATCATCAGAAGAGAAATGATCACGAAAATATAACTGATGCCATTAATCAGAAAACAGATTCCTTCCCCGGTGAGGAGCGATCAGAAAAGTAGGGATCTGTCCGGCAAATCCAACGATACCAAGCATCAGCGCAGATCCGGTCAAATGATACACCAGCCAGGGAGTTGCAATCCGCTGGATCCAGGTTCCGATCAGAGAAATACCCTGTCCGCCGAAGAAAAGCCTATAGTTTCGGTACTTTAACGATCGGAAAGTGACCTTAAGGCCAAAATCGGATTTCATCTTTATTAATCCACGGGTTTGAATAATGAGTCTGCAAAAATACCAAGAAAGGATATTGAAAATCGAAAAGTAAAAGAAGGATGAGGAAATCATATAAAATTTTAATTTTACATAAACAAACAACCCGGTCCATACGAAAACCTATCAAATAGCGATAATTCTTTTTTTGTGTTTATTTCCTTTTTCTCACCAGACAAGGGCTGCAGAATCTTTTTCATTTTTAGAAAAAGCCCGGGTTTACTATAAAAAAGAGATATCTTCTCTCCCTCTTGAGATCCGGGGAAATGCGGCTATTGACTCTCTTTTGACCGGAACGGATCATAATAAAGATTTTACCCATGCATTCAATACATCCTGGAAGATTGGCCTTTATCTCCTGGAAAAAGGGGAACATGGGGATGCACTCGATATCTTTTCGGATATCCGTCAGTATATGAATGCTAAAGGGCTGCATTCGAAAGAAGACAAGCATAAAATGTCATCATTGCTGAATGTTATCGGAGCCATTTATGAAGAAAGCGGACTTTGGAATGAAGCCCTTGATCTTTATATGAATTCTCTCCGGATTTGTGAGGAGATAGGTTTCGATGAAGGGAAAGCCAGGGTATATAACAACATCGGAAAGCTTTATTTTGGACGGAACGAACTGGATAAAGCAGAACTTCTCTTTAATAAAGCGATATCCATTAATACAAAGCTGAAAATAAAACCGGAACTGTTTACCAATTATAATAATCTGGCAGGGATTTATAAGCTCCGCCATAATCCGAAAAAAGCGCTGGAATATGCATTGATTGCCATGAACCAGCTGGATATATCGAAAGATCTTTACAATCTGTCTATTGTTTATCTGAATCTTGGTAATATTTACCAGGATTTGGGAACCTATTCCCTTGCGTTGACTTATTATCAGCAAGCTGCTGAAATTCAGCAGAAAAAATCTTACATGATCAACCTTCTCAGGGCATATCTGAACATGGGTTCTTTGTACGAGAATATGAATAACATGGATTCTGCCAATTCCTGTTTTGCAAGAACCCTGCAGCTGGCAGAAGTCATCGGAAACCCAACCCAGGAGCTGGAAGCGCTTCTTGCTGCAGCTAAGTATTATAAAAGACATGGAGATACGAAAAAATCAAATGAATGTTTTTCAAGGTATGTCACATTGAACGATTCCCTGGTGTCACTGAACAGCCTGACCAAAATGGAGCAGATCCAGGCGGTATATGAGGTAATCAACAAGGAAAAGGATAATAAAATCCTGCAACAGAAAATAAATCTTCAACAGCTTGCTATTGAAAGAGTCAGGATATTTCTTGGCGGAGTGACAATCATTGCTGTATTACTGTTGTTGTATCTTTTTAATTTAAGGAGAAACCGGCAAAGGGAAAGATCAAAGAACGAGTTGATTGCAAAACAAACCGAGCTTCTCCATCAGAAAGAGAAGGAGATGTTGCTTAGCAAGGAACAAAGACTTACTCAGGAAATCGATTATAAGAATCGCCAGCTTACTTCTTATGTTTTGCATTTATCGAGGAATAATGAATTTATCTCTAAATTATCCCAGGAACTGAAGCAGATGCTGCTTACGATAAACCCCCGGGAAAAAGAAAAATCCGAAAAGATCCGGAATATATTATCGGAGATGCAGCAGTACTCAACAGGGCCAAATTGGGAACAATTCCGGCTTTATTTTGAGGAGGTACATCAATCTTTTGAAAAAAATCTGACGACTGCTTTCCCTGATCTTTCTCCCAACGATAAAAAGATCTGTGCATTACTCAAACTGGGCTTATCTACCAAGGATATCGCTTCCATAACTTTCCGGGAACTCAGGAGTGTCGAATCAGCCAGAAACCGGTTACGAAAAAAAATGGGACTTGCTCCGGATGTAAATCTTTACACTTATCTTTCGCAATTTTAAACACTGGATATCAATCAGATACTAATTTTGCAGTAGTAAAATATACGGGATTATTCTGCTTGCAGTAGTAAGGATAAGGGACGATATTAGGGGTTCTTGTTTCCATAACGTAATTTTATATAAAATAATCTCACATAGGTATATTGTTTTATCATTTAAACAACGGAAATACAATGAAAATAAGAAATTTTTTATGTATGCTGGCACTGGTTGTGCCGGGATTGTTTTATGCTGAATTCGTTCATGCACAATGGAATACAAATACTTACGTCAACCTGATGATTTCTTCCTTATCCGATGATGATCAGCAATCCATAGCTACCACAGATGGCAAAACATGGATCGCTTTTTACAGTCAGAATGGTAGTGACTATAATATGAGGGCACAATTGATCGATGCAAACGGAAATAAAATGCTGGGAACGGATGGGATGCTTGTAAGCAGCCAGCCTACGGGATCAGCGACCTTTGTTTTTAATGTATGCATTGATGCCTCCAATAACCTGATCATTGCATGCCAGGATGAACGTTCGGGAGGAGATCAGGCAGTGTTGTACAAAATTTCCCAATCCGGTACCCATTTATGGAGTTCTTCGGGTGTAATTCTGGGATCCGGTCTTGCTCCTTATCCTGCTGTTTTATCGACAGGTGAAGTGGTTGTGGCCTGGAATGAGAGCAACAGCAATACGTTAAATATTCAGAAAATAACTACTTCCGGAACGCTTGCCTGGTCTACTCCGGTTCAGGTCATGGTCGGAACATCGACAACAACCCGCGGGCAAATTTTTCCCTGTACAGGCGGGAAGTTCAGTATGGTATTCCAGAAAAGAAGTTATGGGATCTCCACGACACTTTATGCCCAGATGTTTGATAACAACGGAACTTCCCAGTATACTGCAGTTCAGATATGTAATGAAACTACCAGCGGCGCCCGGTATTATTCAATTACAGGAGAAGGGGATGTTACCTATTTCGGATATTACAGTTCATCAAGCAATCGATTTAACTCCTACATTCAGCGCATTAATGCCGACGGGAGTCTTCCCTGGGGAATAAACGGATCTCATTTCAATACAAGTACCAGCTCCGGCGACAATTACCAGGTAGAGACCAATATCGCGCAAACCAATGGCTCTTCCTATATATGGGCAGTTGCCACTTTTTGTGATCCGAATCAGACCATTTATGGCGTTTATGTGCAGAAATTTATCAAAACAACCGGAGCACGGCAATTTACCGATCAGGGGAAAGTGGT
Source organism: Bacteroidota bacterium (assembly GCA_030706225.1). GTDB lineage: Bacteria > Bacteroidota > Bacteroidia > Bacteroidales > FEN-979 > JAUZOW01. The sequence continues at coordinate 9,728 of JAUZOW010000003.1, forward strand.
TTATGCCGTCAGTGCCAATTGTGACAGGCAGGAAGGAGATATTGCCCTGGTTTCGGATACTCCAATGTTCATGAGTTATGATGTCTCGGAAAAGATCTATGCAACCCGTTTGGATGCTTCAGGAAATTTCGTCTGGAATCCATTCAGGGTTGAAATCAGTTCGACCACAGCCACTGCTTCGGTCCCGAAAATGAGATACGGATTTACTCCCGACGGGCCTAACCGCTGTGCCGGCGTCTGGACGGAAAACAGAGGTTCCGGCTATAGAGGTTATGCACAGGGAATTACCATAGGAGGACTTATCGGCCTTCACGTAGCTACCCAGAATAATGTTCCGCCTGTTATTTCTACATCCGGGGGAACGCTACAAATGGTCGATACAATAATCCCGGCAACCGCCAGCCAGAGCGTTACATGGAGCATTGTTCCCGGAACAGGACAGGCATCTATCAACACGACCGGTTTGGTTACTGCCATTTCCAACGGCACAGTATGGGCTAAAGCTGTGGCTGTACAGGATGTTACATTGAAAGATTCCCTGATGATCACAATCTCAAATCAGAGTTCCCCTCTCGTCACAACTACTGCAGCTACCAATATCGGACTTTACACTGCTACAGTCAACGGGACTGTCAACGCCAATAATTTCACCTGTACGGTGACGTTTGACTGGGGACTTACCACATCATATGGAAATACAGCAACTGCAACCCCACCGACAGTCACCGGAAATACCGTTGTACCGGTGCTTGCAAACCTTTCAGGACTAACAACGAATACGGTGTATCATTTCCGGTGTAAGGCCACAAACTCCTACGGGACTACTTACGGACAGGACCTGACTTTTACGACTGCCTGCATTCCGGTGGGCGCTGCAGGACCGATAACCGGGCCGGCCAGTGTCTGTGCCAACTCGACAGGTAAAGTATATTCTGTCGATTCAGTATCCAACGCGACTTCCTATCTCTGGACACTCCCATCCGGAGCATATATTACCAACGGACAAAATACACGGACCATTACCGTTACTTTCGGCGCTGTTTCCGGCAACATTTCTGTCTCCGGATCCAACGGATGCAATAGTGGCACATCCTCTTCCCTTGCTGTCACAGTGATTCCATCACCTGTACCGACGATAACCGGACCGAATTCCGCTTGCGTAAGCACGAATGCTGTCACCTATTCTACGGAAGCAGGAATGAACAGCTATGCATGGACAATCTCTTCCGGAGGAACGATCATTTCAGGCACCGGTACCAATCAGATTTCTGTTCAATGGACGGCGGCAGGATCTCAGTCGCTCACAGTGACCTATGCTTCTCCGGAAGGATGTACACCGTTTGCTCCCGCTTTTCTGGGAGTTACGGTAAATGCGGTTCCGGATCCGGCCGGAGCTGTTACAGGCCTTTCAACCGTATGTGCGGGACAGCAAGGAGTGGTATATTCCATTGATTCAGTTGCCAATGCGATAAGCTATGTCTGGAATGTTCCTACCGGAGGAACCATCGCTACCGGACAGGGCACCAGCTCAATTACCGTGAATTATGCTAATACTGCAACATCCGGTAATGTCACCGTTTATGCTTCCAATTCCTGCGGCGACGGCCAGTCATCTTCCATGCCGGTTTCAGTTAACCCGATACCTCCTGCACCGGTAATCACTCTGAATTACATGACGATACTGTCCAGCAATACTGCCACAGGAAATCAATGGTACAAAGACGGCTCTGCTATAACCGGAGCGACAGGACAGACCTGGAATTGTCAGCTAACCGGTAACGGCTGGTACTGGGATGTTGTTTCACTGGAAGGTTGTTCGTCAGATACTTCGAATAATATTTATGTGATTGTCGAAGGAATCGGAAATTACCCGGAAAATACTTTCAGTATTTATCCGAATCCAAGTAACGGAAGGTTCTTCATTCTTGGAAACGGAAGTATTTCAGGGAATTTCGATATGTATGTGATAAATTCAATCGGAGCAAAAGTTTATTCCGCGAAGGATATAAATATCAACCGCCGGACACCGGCCACTATAGATCTGAGTTCTCTCACAACAGGACTCTATTCGGTCATTCTGCAGAACAACAATATCTGGATTATTAAGAAGGTTCTAATAGAAAAATAGCTGCAGAGATTTCCGGAACAGGAAAATATTGCGATAATCCGGATTTTTCCGGCGTTCGTTGCCAGATTTCCGGCGTTTAATAAGTCGCTGATTTTTTTTCAAAACCGGGTTATATTTTTGTTCCTGTTTCACAGATTAATAAATTATCTCTGCCCTAGTTGCTGCATTATCATCTCTTCCACTGTCCCGGAAAATTAGGGGGGTTCATTAGCTCTATTAAAAGAGGGGAGGAACACCGGGGCAGGGCAGAGATAATCGATTTAAATTCCTCATTTTCCTTGTTTGTTATTTTGTCCCGTCACCAGAAAGGTGACGGAGCTTTTTATTTAAACAGAAGAAAATCTGATAAATGGGCATTTCTTCTTCCGGAATTTTACACAAAAGTGTAATGTTTCTGTAGACAAATGATACGCTGGCAGGCATTTTCAGGCTGATTAACTTTATCGCTCCTAAACCTTCTTGAATGGATACCGAAAGTTTAATAGCCCAAATATATTCCCGGAAGCCTGAAAAAAAAACATCCTGCATCATGATTGATGATGAGGAATCAGCAAAGGAATCCTTTAAGGAAATCATAAGAGAATATTTTACAGATCGGCTTGTACTTCTTGGAACTGCCGGGTCCGTTAAGGATGGAGTAAACCTGGTCCGACATTACAACCCGGACATTATTTTCCTTAATATTGAACTACCGATAGAATGTGGATTTAAGCTGTTTAATTATTTCCCTGATTGTTCTTTTGAAGTCATCTTTACCACTTCTTTCAAACATTATACCATTGAAGCCATTAAATACTCTCCGATAGACTACCTTCTGAAACCCATCGATTATTTGGATCTGAAAAATGTAATGGACCGGTATGAAAAAAAAATGCGGGATTATTCGGTTCGTCTGAAATTAGAAAAGCTCCTTTCAAACCTTTCTGCCGGAGCTGATATTAATCAGAAAGTAGCTCTTCCAATAACAGATGGATTTCAGATGGAAAAGATCAATGATATCATGTATTGCGAGGGAGATCTTAACTATTCCAGGATCCACACATCCGATGAACGAGTGTTCGTCGTTTCCCGGACGCTGAAAGAGATTGAAGGAATGCTGGATACTCCGTATTTCTTCCGTATCCATAAATCGTATCTTATCAACATGAATTATGTTAAAATGTATTCCCGAAACGATAGCTATGGCATTTTCCTTGAAAATAATGAATGGCTGCCTGTTTCTACCCGTAGAAAAGATGAGTTTGTAACGGTTCTGACAAACTGGAGAAATAATATGGTGGGGAGAACGGGTAATGTCATGCATTCCTTGAATCATCATTGATCCCTGTTCCGGAAAAATTTCTTTGCCATACGGTTTCCCTGTTTCATGATAAATACCTGAATTTTTCTGTAACGAATCCATACTGAATTGAGGGTATTGAATTATATTTACATCACATTGCCTGAAATGAAGAAATACGGGTTCCGGTACATATAGGTAAAAAAATCACCCCGGCAGGGGAAACAGTATATTAATCATCAAAAACAAACATCATGAAAAAGTATGCTGCAGAGTTTATCGGAACCTTTTGCCTGGTATTTTTTGGCTGTGGTTCTGCAGTGATTGCCGGAATAACCGGTACCGGACCGAGTGGGATCGGATTATTGGGCATCGCCATTGCTTTTGGTTTTGCTGTAGTTGCTATGGCATATGCTATCGGCAACATTTCGGGTTGTCATATCAATCCTGCTGTTACAATCGGAGTCCTTGCAGCCGGGAAAATGAGCTGGAAGGATGCAATCTTCTATATCATCGGCCAATGCCTTGGAGCAATCCTTGGTTCGGCTGTACTTTATCTCATTGTATCTGGACGGCCAGGCTTTACAATGACTGAATGGGGACTTGGCTCCAATGGATGGGGACCCGGATATAACGGAGAATTCACGACAGTGAGCGCTTTTGTTATTGAAACGGTCATGACCTTTATCTTCATTTTTGTAATTCTTGCCACTACTTCAAAAACCGGGAACACTACAATGGCCGGATTAGCCATTGGGGTCACACTGATGCTTATTCATCTTGTCACTATCCCGGTAACCGGTACATCCGTAAACCCTGCCCGTAGTCTTGGACCTGCTATCTTTGCCGGTGGAAATGCACTCGCTCAGCTCTGGCTGTTCATTCTTGCTCCCATCCTTGGCGCCTTAATAGCTGCCCTGGTTTGGAAAACAGGGTTTGAAAACGAAAAGAAATAACCATTAAATGGGGAAGGACCTATGAAAAAAACTTTTAAAATCATCGGAATTTTCTTTGCTGTTGTTCTCGTATTGTTCCTTTTTTTAGTTCTTTCCCCTTTTATTTTCAGGGAGAAATTTTCTGAAATAGTTAAAAATACCGCCAATAAATCCCTAAAGACGGAAATGAACTATTCGAAACTGGATATTTCATTTTTACGCCATTTCCCCAATCTTACCATTTCACTGGAAGATTTCTCCCTGAAATCTTCGGCTCCCTTTTCAAGAGACACCCTCATCAGTGCCCGGGAGATTTCCTTCGGCATTAACCTGGCCAGCATTTTCCATGGGCCTGTCCGGATCGATAAAGTTTATTTAAACCGTGGACGTATTGTTCTGAAATACAATGAAAAAGGTGCATCGAATTTTGATGTGGTCAGATCTTCTTCAGATACTGTAAAAACTGCTCAAACAACTCCTGCCGGGATTGCTAATATAAAAATTGAGCATATTATTGTATCCAAAACCAACCTGATCTACAGCGACCCTTACATTCCAATGGAGATTAAAGTGCAGGGCCTCAATTACAGTGGGAAATGCGATATCACGCAGGACATCCTTCACCTGAAATCAAGAGTGAGGATTGATTCCATTTCCGTCAGGTATGACCAGTATCAAATTGTCAGGTCAAAGCCGGTCAAGGCTAACCTGACTACCAGTATCAACCTGAATTCTTTCGATATGAAATTTGAAAAGAATGATCTTCATATCAAGGATATTCCTTTTGAATTCCGGGGGGAATTTAATTTCCGGAAAGGCGGATACGCGTTTTCGTTATCCCTTTATTCGACAATGGGGGATGAATATCTGGGAGGGTATCTCTGGCTGATCAGCGAAAAAAACCTTTGGATCTATGTCAAAGCCGGAGCTAAGGCTAACCTTGAAAACTGGGCGAAGGGATTTGGAATTCGTGATGTTGATCTGAAAGGACTCTTTACCCTGAAAGTAGATGCTGAAGGAGAATATATTACCGGACAAAATCCCGAAAGCAGAAAACCAGATACCATCCCTCTGAGCATTCCTAAATTCAGTGTGTCTTCTGATCTGAAGAACGGATATCTTCATTTCAGAAAAGTTCCGCAGGCAATTTCTAACATTTCCTTCAACCTGACTGCATCCTGTTCCAATAACGATTACCGTACCGTAAACCTGCAATTGGAAAATCTTAAAGCCCGGTTCCTGAAAAACCAGATAGATGGCTATATCCGGGTTAATGGAATGGATCAGTTGCCTGTGGATGCCAGGGTGACTACTCATCTCGACCTCTCCGAATTAAAGCAGGTCGTCCCGCTTGACAGCATGGATGTCAAGGGAATTCTGGATCTGGATCTTTCGGTAAAAGGCAATTATGCTCCGGAGAAGAAGTTGTTTCCACTTGCCAAGGTGAATATTGGACTTCAGAACGGATCGGTTCTCACAAAATATTACCCCCATCCGGTGGAGGATATCCAGGCTTCGGCAATACTTATCAATCAGACAGGGAAGCTGGCAGATACCAAAATCAATCTTGATCCCCTTTCCTTCCGTTTTGAAGGGAATCCATTTGAAATCCATGCAAATCTTTCAAATCCTGAGAATCTGGATTATGCCGTAACGGCAAATGGATCCATAGATGTCGCAAGTATTTATAAAGTTTTTTCCCGGGAAGGAATGGATTTGAAAGGCTTTATAGCTGCCGACCTGAACCTGAAAGGACGCCAGAGTGATGCAATGGCCGGCCGGTATGAAAAATTGCACAACACAGGCAAACTGGTACTTCGTGATATTGCTTTTACTTCTGAATTTCTTCCCAAACCCTTTGTTGTAAAATCGGGGATATTCCGTTTTGAGAACGATAAGATTTGGTTTGACAAGTTTGTAAGCCGGTATGGAAATTCCGATCTGACCATGAACGGCCATCTGTTCAATGTACTGAATTACCTGCTGGTTCCCAAACAAAAGCTAAAAGGGAGCTTCGACCTGCATTCCGGATATCTGGTAGTGGATGAATTTTTAGCTCCGGAAACGACAACATCGACGGCTCCGAAATCTGCCTCGTCATCTGAAGCAAAGAATGCATCTCAGGCTCCGGAGGGAGTTATTGTAATCCCGGATGATCTGGAGATCGGATTGAAAGCGGATGTTGGGAGGATAAGTTTTCAGAAACTGAATATTAAAGATCTGGATGCAGCGGTGGAAGTCAGAGATGGGATATTACATCTCAAATCCATGAGTTTCGATGTGATCGGTTGCAAGGTTAATATGGATGCTACTTACGGAAGTATCACTCCGGTGAGTGCCTATTTTGATTTTCATGTCAAAGCGGAAGATTTTGATATTAAAAAAGCATACGATGAAATTGAACTTTTCCGGAACCTGACCACTGCGGCCGGGAAATGTGAAGGGACCGTTTCTCTGGATTATTCACTTAAGGGGAAACTGAAAAGTGGGATGGAACCCATTTATCCGTCTCTTGACGGCGGAGGAACCCTTTCCCTGAAAAAAGTAAAAGTAATGGGCTTAAAGCTTTTTACTCAAATGAGCAAAAACCTGGATCGGGAAAAGATCAATAATCCGGATCTTTCCAAAGTGGAAATAAAAACCACGATCAAAAATAATGTCATTTCCGTTGAAAAAACAAAATTGAAATTCGCCGGTTTTCGTTTTAAAGTGTCAGGGGAGACTAATTTTAACGGAAGCCTGAACCTTAAAGCCCGGTTGGGGTTACCGCCTCTCGGTATTTTCGGGATTCCTATCCGGATCCTTGGGACACAGGATAAGCCAAAATTTAAATACGGTCGGGGAAATAATGATGAATCGGTAGAAGAAACGCAATATTCTGATACCATTCCTGCAGATGTACTTCAAAAGATTAAAAATGTTAAAGAAGAAGATCTGAAAGATGAAACGCCTGAAAAATAAATCTCTGCCTGTCCCGGCTCCCCTCCCCATTTGCAGAACCTGATTGTCTTGTGAAGCCGGGACTTATGGAAGAGTTGTCAAATTGTTTGAGGCAGAGATTCTTTTTTGAAATTTTTAAAAATTATTTTTAAAAATTAAAAGTCGGAAAATATTTTACAAGGATTCTCAAATATTCATTATTTCGATGGAAACCATTAAAATTGTTCAATATAGATTCAATTTTCTTTAGGAATTTTGTATTATTGCTTAAAAAGAATTAAAATGTTGGTCAATTATTATTTTTTTTTAGGAAGAAAATTGATTTGCCATGGGGGAGAAAATATTGAAAGTGATCCTGATCGATGATGAACCTCAGGCGATTTCAGTCCTTGAACAAATACTACTCAATTATCCTCGTTTAAAAATATGCGGAAAAATTACAGATCCCGGAATAGCGATGTCGGTGATCCGGGATATCAAGCCTGACTTGGTTTTTCTTGATATTGAAATGCCTGGGAAAGATGGATTTGAGATTCTTAAGGAAATCAATGACCTGGGGTTGAATCCGTGGATTATTTTTGTGACAGCCTTTGATCAGTTTGCAATTCGTGCTCTCCGTTCGGCAGCCTTTGATTATCTTTTAAAGCCTGTTGACCTCGAGGAACTGGATAATGCTATAGTCAGGCTTTTCCGGATGCTTAGCGGAAATTCCCCGGAAAATGATGATAATCCCCTTTCTGAAAAAACAAAAAAATTGATCGTTGAAACAACGGGGCACGGGAAAATAAAAATTTCAACCGGTAACGGATTTATATTCCTGAGGCCTGAGGATATTTTCTATATTCTTGCAGATTGGAATTATTCCGAAATCTATTATAGCCAGTATCATCACGATATTGTGACGACCAATCTGGGATCCATTTGGAAAATGCTCCCCTCCGGGTCATTTTTCCGGATAACCCGGTCTCTCATCGTCAACCTGAAATATCTTTCCAAAGTCAACCGGAAAAAGAGGCAGATAATAATTAACAAAGACGGAGATGAATGCTCATTTACAATTCCTCTTTTGAATCTTCGCAAGATGGAGCGTTTTCTGGATTCTAACCATTAATATACCCGGGAACCTTGATTTTTTCTTTTCCTTTCAATCCCGAAATTACCTGAATATTGATTCCGTCAGATAGACCTGTCCGGATGTATCGTTTCTCAAATTTCTGAGGTGCTGTTTCCACTTCTACATAAGAAGAATCTCCTTCGAATTGCAATAAGCTTTCCTTGATAGCCATTACCTTTTCAACCCGCTGCAGAACGATATCTGCATTAGCGCTGTATCCTGCCCGAATAAACTGGTCGGGCTTCAGATTTACATCGGCTTTGATTTCAAACTGAACAGCTCCGTTTTCAAGGACTCCTTTGGGGGCAATATAATTTAATGTCGCCTTAAAAGTATCATTTTCAATTGCGCCTACCGTAAGCATCAGGTTCATGCCGGGTTTAAGTTTACCGACCTCTGTTTCATCCAGTTTACCGTCGAAGATCATATCTCCGACATCTGCCACGGAAGCAATGGTAGTTCCTGCATTAAAATTATTGGTTTCGATCACATTACTACCAACTTTAACCGGAACGTCGAGGATCATACCTGCAATTGTTGACCGGATCAGAGTATTCGTGGTTTTTCCCGATTTTTTATTTACTCCTTCCCGGATCAGTTCCAGGTTAGCTTCAGCTGCATCCACTTCCTGGCTTGCATTGCGGTAAGCAATCTGTGACTGTTGGTATTCAGATTCCGGAACAACACCCTGTTTGAAAAGCTTTTCTTCCCGGGAATAATTCATTTTAGCATCGTCATATGCTATCTTTGCCTTATCAAGCCTTGCTTCTGCATTGTTAAGGTTTACCAGGTCAGGAATGATTCGGATTCTGGCAATGACATCACCGGTTTTTACTCTCTTTCCGGCTTCCACATATACTTCTTCCACGATCCCGGATACCTGCGGCTTGATTTCGATTTCTTTCCGGGGAATGATCGATCCGGTAGCCACTGTTTTCTTGACAATATCTGTAACAAATGGGGTTTCAGTTCTGAAAACGACCGGTTTTTCTTTCGATTTATTATAAAGATAGAAGATGGTCACAATAAAAATCAACAGGATCAGTACCAGGATGACTATCCTGATGATCTTTTTTAATTTACTTTTCTGACTCATGAAGTGATCTCCTTTTCATTAGATTTTATTCATATCGTAGTGCATCAATAGGTTTAATGGCAACAGCCCGGCGTGCAGGTATGAAACCGGCCAAAGCTCCGGAAAAGATCAGGATGATTAAAGCGGTCACAGCCACCCGGAAATTAATGCCCGGGTGAAGGAACATCTCGGTTGAAGCTCCTGATTTCTCAAGCAGGTAATTAATCAATTCCAGAACAGATACTCCCAGAGATAGTCCGATATAGCCGGCAAATGTGGTCAGGACGATCGATTCGGTAATGATCTGGGAGATAATGGTATACGGAGAAGCGCCAATAGCTCGCTGGATCCCGATTTCCTTTGTCCGCTCCTTGACGACTACCAGCATGATATTGGAAACGCCGATCACACCGGCCAGAAGGGTCCCGATACCCACGATCCAGACCAGAACGGCAATGCCCAGAAAAAGACCTACCATTTTCTTGTACTCCACTTCCAGATTGAAATGGCCGATGGCACGGTCATCCTGTGGAGCGATCGAATGGTTCTTCTTGAGAATCCGGATGGCTTTGTCCTCCACAACAGCTACCGGGATGCCTTCTTTGGAGGTAATATTAAAAAAGCCGATGGCATCTCCGTAATTAAATGTCTTTTGCATCGTGGTGAAAGGCATGAATATATTGCTGTTGTCACGGATTGCCGATTCCCCGGTTCGTTTGGATTTAAAAAGCCCTACAACTTCAAAATAAACTCCCTGTATCTGGATATATTTACCGATCGGGTTTTCTCCTTTCACAAAAAGAACTTCAAGAACACGGTTACCAATGACCACGACCTTTCGTTTCTCCTTGATATCCATTTCGTTAATGAAACGGCCTTTAAGAATATTAACAGGATCGATGAGGTTGTACACCGGGTAATCGCCAAAGATGTTAAATGCTCCGGATTTCAGTCCACGGATCACATTGCTGCTTCCGTTATATCCCCCGACATTCGTACGGGGAGCCAGGTATTTTATTTCAGGGATTGCAGCATGCAATGCATCTATATCATTGTTCTGGAAATTAAATTGCCTGCCTCGTGTAAAACCTTTATACGGTAAGGAAGTCTGTTGAGCCCACATAAAAACGCTGTTGGTCGCCATATCCCCGAAATTCTGAGATATTCCGTTTTCAAGACCTTTTCCCGACCCCATCATGATCACCAGCATGAAGATACCCCAGAACACGCCAAAAGCGGTAAGAAATGTCCGGAGCTTATTCTTGCTCAGTACATGATAAATCTCCTGCCAGCGATCAAGGTCAAACATTTTCTTTGATTCTAGGAATTATTAAATCGTAAATCGTAATTCAAATCATTCATCTCTCAATGCTTCTACCGGTTTAACTCTGGCTGCGCTCATAGCCGGGAACAGTCCTGCAAGAACTCCTGCTACAATCAGTAAAATGGTTGCTCCGAGTGCAATTCCCAGGTCGGCCTGCGGATTTTTAAAGAAATCGAAAGGTGGCATTTTGATGCTGATCAGTTCGAGCAGCCCGACTCCCAGCACAAGCCCGACATAACCGGAAAACCCGGTGATCAGGATCGCTTCGCGGAGGACCAATGATACAATTGAGTATGGAGTAGCCCCGAGCGCTTTTCTAACGCCGATTTCCTTGGTTCTTTCCTTAACCGATATCATCATGATATTGCTTACCCCGACCACACCGGCTATGATCGTTCCGATGCCAATAATCCAGATAAAAAGCCGGATTCCGGCAAACAAAGAATTGAAACGTCTTACATCTTCACTTTTATTCATTACATCAATGGCCCGTTTATCGCCCGGATCAAAAGTATGTTCACGCGCCAGCGTGAAAGTCGCCTTCTTCAGCATCGCATCGGCTTGTTCCGGCGTTGCAGTTCCTGTAGTAAATGAAATCTGGTTGATTACATTCTGGCTGAAGAAAATCCGTTGAGCAGTGCTGATCGGGAGATAAATCCTTCGCTGTTCGTAATCATCCCGGCCGAAATCACGAAAAACTCCGACAACTTTGAACAAAACACCCTTGATGTTGATATATTTCCCCAGAGCGACCGTATCGGAGCCTTTGAACAGAGCTGATTTAACCTTTTCGCCTATGGCCGCTACCTTCCTGTTTTCCCGGATATCTATTTCATTCAGAAACCTTCCCTGAATCATCTTCACTTCTTTGATAAAACCATAATCAGGATGACAGGGGGAAATAAAAAAGGAACCATACTCTTGTTTATAGGAAACCAGCTCGTTTCCCAGGAAAAGACGGGCGGAAATATGGTCATAGCCTTTGACCGCATGCCGGATCAGGTTATAATCCTGATTGGTAAACTTAATCTCCCGTCCGGCCTGCAATCCCTTGTATTGAAGGCTGGTCATACCGTTGCTGATCCAGATTCCGTTGAGAGCGCCTCCCCTGAATTGTTCCCTGACTCCGTTTTCCAATCCGTTCCCTGATCCCAGCAATATGATCAGCATAAAGATTCACCATGCTACGCTGAATCCCGTCAGGAAAGTACGCAACTTGTTCTTCTGAACGGTACTCAGGATCTCCTGCCAGATATCGAAGTTGTACATTGATTGGATGATCCTTTTAATTTTTAATGATGTCAGTAATCATACCATCGGTGATGTGAATGATGCGATGAGTTCTTGCAGAAATATCATGTTCATGAGTGACGATCACCACTGTGATTCCGGAATTATTGATTTCTTCAAAAAGATCCATCATTTCCATAGAAGTCACCGAATCGAGAGCACCGGTTGGCTCGTCGGCAAGAATCACTTTAGGCTTTGTGATCAGTGCCCGGGCAATAGCAATTCTCTGTTTCTGTCCTCCTGAAAGTTCTGAAGGAAGATGGAAAGCCCAATCCTTAAGCCCCAGCCGATCGAGATATTCCATTGCGATCAGATTCCTTTTTTTTCTGCCGATTTTCTGATAATATAATGGCAAGGCGACGTTTTCCATTGCATTTTTAAAAGATATCAGGTTAAATGACTGAAAAACGAAACCCAGCATCTGATTCCTTAACCGCGCAGCTTTTTTTTCATTAAGGTTGAATATCTTTGAGCCGTTAAGAGAATATTCGCCTTTGTCATAATTATCAAGGATTCCCAGTATGTTTAGGAGAGTGGATTTTCCTGACCCGGATGCACCCATAATCGATATCATTTCCCCTTCTGCAATATCAAGGTCGATACCTTTCAATACGTGTAACCGATTTTCACCGGTAATATAGGATTTATGAATGTCCCGGATATGTATCATAGAAATTTTCCCTAAAATTGAACATTAGACTATTTAAAATTGAATTTGTTACAGAATCACATACAAATTTCATCATGATTTCATGTGAAAGATAATAAAATCTGTTAAACTTCCGTAAAAATCGATAAAAGAAAAAGATACCGGGTTGAAATCCGGTAATGTGGTAGTTTGAAAATCCCCGTTTCAGGGAATGACTTTTGAAAATTAAGCTTTTTTCAGGATTTCTCTTTTATTTCTGTAATAATCAATAGTTCTCCGGATGGCTTCTTCCTGTGGATATTTTACACGAAAACCGAAATCCTCAGCTGCCTTTTCTGAAGAAAAGGTAAAATCATTACAAAGATAGATCATTGAAAACCTGTTCAATTTCAGGTTGATTTCCCGTCCGGGCTTTAATGAATGGGTAAACCTATCGAAAATATTTCTCAACACCCGGGTCATACGGAATGGAACCCATAGGTTTATGGACCATATACGGTATCCTGCTTCTCGGATTATGTGGTCGAAAAATTGAAAATAATTCATTCCGGGACCATCGGTTATGAAATAGATATTTCCTGCCGGTCTGGTATTACCTTTCCACAATTCGGAAGCAGCCTGAATATGAGCAAAAGCGACATTTTCAACATAGACTTGCTGGCATTTCACCGTTGCTTTTCCCATCCGGGTATAAAATCCTGAACGGGCGGTTTCCAACAGTGATGCCATATGATAAGGATCTGCTTCTCCATAAATGAAAGAAGGGCGAAGAATCATAGTATAAAGTGCAGGTTTGTTTTCGTTATCGATGCAACCATTCGCATCTGTAACCATTTTCTCTGCTTTTTCCTTGCTTTTACCGTACATACCGGGATGCTTTTCCGGATATGGGCAGGATTCGTCGATATCTTTCAACGGGATGCCTCCGTAAACAGCTTCCTGTGAGCTGGTATATATAAGATACTTTACTCCTGCCGCTTTGCAGGCTCTGATAACGTTTTCCGTGCCTTTTACATTGGTTTGCCAGATCTCCTCATCCGTGTATTGCCCGCAATCTCTTTTGGAAGCCAGATGAATGACAATATCAATACTACGGCATGCATCCTCCACTGCCTCATAATCCCTGACATCTCCCCGGATTGTCGTCAGTCCGTTTATTTCCGGATTGGTCTCTTCCCGTTTGTCAAATAATTTCAACGAAGCAACTTTCAACGGCGAATCCTCTGCCGTAAGCTGCTTTACTATCACTCTGCCTAAAAATCCCGAACTACCGGTGATAAGTACAGAAGGAAATTGATTATGCAAGGTTTGATCCTTCATTACCCATTCATTTTACCGGCGCAAAAATACTATAAAAAAAGCCCTCCTGAAAATTAATTGAGGAGGGCGGAAGATCAATGGGTCAAATGTCGGGCAACCTGTCAAAAAGTTACGGTTTTACCGATATTTTTTACTGGTTCGCGATGAGTTTATTGAATTTTTTTAGAATTGTTTTACTTTTGCGAATAGAGAAGTCACACATTTCATTCTTCCTTTATTACAAAAAATAGCAAATGAATAAAGCATTATTTCTCGTATGCATGATGCTTTTATGCACCGGCATTACCTATAGCCAGAACTCTGATTTAAAACCTAAGGTTGTAAAACCTGTCTATTTTGATGTATCGCCTCCGTTAAGCGAAATAGCCAGATCTCTCCGTGCAACACCATCAACTTCCTGGAAAGATGGGGTTGTTAAAAATCATTTCGATCAGCGACAGAATAATAATGCCGTTGTCGTCGATAAGGTTGAACAACAGTCTTATCCTGAATCACCTCTGGTATCAACCGACCAGAATTTTGACGGAAATACCAATACAGAAGGGTATGTCCCTCCCGATACAGATGGTGATGTCAGCACGAATTATTACTTCCAGGTCGTAAACTGCCATTATTCCATTTACAGTAAAACCGGTTCATTACTTCTGGGTCCTGTGGAAAACAGTGCCGTATGGAATGGGATGCCCAATAATTCCAACGATGGCGATGCAGTGGTCATTTACGACAGCCAGGCTGATCGATGGGTTTTTACCCAGTTTTCATTGCCGAATTATCCTGACGGACCATTTTATCAAATGATAGCCATTTCCCAGACCAATAATCCGCTGGGTTCCTGGTACCGTTATGAATATTCGTTCTCAGATATGAACGATTACCCCAAATTTGGAATTTGGCCTGACGGATATTACATGTCGGCCAACCGCTTTTCTGCAGGATCGTTTAATTATGCGGGTACAGCAGTTTATGCCTATAACCGGTCCCTGATGCTTATCGGGGATTCAACCGCACAACAGGTTTCCTTTACTTTATCCTCCTCCGATCCGGCTTTTGGATTTCTTCCGGCAGATTGTGACGGTTCATTTCCTGCTTCCGGTACCCCTGAATATTTTGCTTACATAAATAAAAATACATACAATCTAAGGGTTTATCAATTCCATGTCGACTGGACTACAACTTCGAATTCCACTTTCGGGAGCTACCAGGATATTTCTGTTTCTTCTTTTAATACTACTACTTCACAAAACTATATTCCCCAGCAGGGAACCAGTGTTAAGCTGGATCCGATTGAAGATCGTTTGATGTACCGGATGCAGTACAGATCCTTCTCGGATCATAAATCCATGGTCGTTTGTCATAATGTAAATAATACATCCGGCGTTACCGGGGTTCGTTGGTACGAACTCAGAAATACCGGATCGACATGGACTAAATACCAGGAAGGAACATATAACCCGGGCGACGGTGCATATCGTTGGATGGGAAGTATTGCCATGGATGCCAACGGTGATATTGCTCTGGGATATTCAAAATCAAGTTCCGGTATGTACCCTTCCGTCTATTTTACGGGAAGATTAAGCACGGATGCTCTCAATACAATGACTGTAACCGAAAGTGTGATCCAGAACGGATCAGGATATCAGAGTTCCAGTTCTCACCGCTGGGGTGATTACAGCGCAATGACCATTGATCCCTCTTCGTCTAATACTTTCTGGTATACTCAGGAATATATTCAAACTACAGGTCAGGCTAACTGGAAAACCCGTATTGCTTCATTTCATCTGGGAACTGCCGGCGTTCCGCTGTCGGTTACTGCAACGGCGAATCCTGCAGTCTGTAATCCCGGAGCTGCAGTTCAGCTAAGCACTACGGCTTCCGGAGGAACGGGTTCCTATACCTATTCCTGGTCCTCAAATCCTGCCGGATTTACTTCCACTTCTCAAAATCCTGTGGCTTATCCGTTAATCAATACAACCTATTCCGTTCTGGTCACCGACGGTGCTTCCTCAGGCACAGGAAGCTGTTCCGTCACCGTAAACATGAGTGCGACAGCGACAGCTACACCTTCCGTGATCAACCCGGGCAGCAATTCACAACTGAGTGTGTCCGTCCAGGGAGGAAGCGGTGTTTATACCTATTCCTGGACGTCAATTCCTGCAGGATTTACGTCAACTTCTGCCAATCCGGTGGTTTCACCAGCAATGAATACAAGCTATTATGTGACAGTAAGTGATGGCTCTCAAACAGTGAATGCTTCATGTATCGTAACGGTCAACATGACAGTTAACCCTACTGCAACACCTTCTGCGATTAACGTGGGAAGCAGCTCTCAGCTGAGCGCCAATGTTCTGGGAGGTTCCGGTAACTACACATACTCCTGGACTTCCGTTCCGGCCGGATTCACTTCGACCGGTGCAAGTCCTGTCGTAACACCTTCCGTAACAACAGTCTATACCGTTGCCGTTAACGATGGTACCCATCTCATGTCGGGTTCCTGCACCGTTTCCGTAAATTTGGCCGTGAATGCTTCCGCAAACCCATCCTCAATTAATTTGGGAGGAACATCCCAGTTAAGTTCGGTTGCACAGGGAGGGAGCGGAACATTTACTTACTCGTGGGTGTCCACTCCTGCAGGATTTACATCGAACCAACAGAATCCCGTAGTATCTCCGACAGTAAGCACAATGTACACAGTAACAGCCAACGATGGCTCGCAAAACCAGAGCGCATCTGCAAATGTCCTGGTCAACATGACGGTAAACGTAACGGCAACGCCTTCCACGATCAATGCCGGACAAAGTTCACAATTAAATACAACGGTCACCGGAGGAAGCGGAACCTATACCTATTCCTGGGTATCCAACCCGGCAGGGTTTGCATCCTCCAGCCCCAATCCGGTAGTAACCCCGACGGTCAACACTATTTATACGGTTACGGTTAATGACGGTACTTTGAATGCAAACGGCAGCGCAACGGTTAATGTCAATCTTTCATCTTCAGCCAGTGCATCACCTTCTTCCATCTGTGCAGGAGATTCGACACAACTTAGCGCAAATGCAATGGGAGGATCTGGTAATTATACCTATAGCTGGACTTCAACACCTTCGGGATTTACTTCAACGCAGGCAAATCCGGTCGTTACCCCGTCAGCTACGACAACTTATACCGTTCAGGTCATCGACGGTTCCAATACTACCAATAGCATGACGACAGTGTATGTAACGGCTCTTCCGGTGGTGAATGCCGGTTCCGATACCATCGTTTGCAAGGATGTCGTCAAAATGCCTGTATATGGTACCGCTTCGAACCAGTCTTCAGTAACCTGGACTACTTCAGGCGACGGAACATTCCAGAATCCGACCTTGCTGAGTACGTATTATTATCCCGGCGCAAATGACCGGAATAGCTCTTCGGTTACTTTAACACTGACGGCTCATCCGAATACACCCTGCTCGTCGAACATCTCAGATAACAAAGTAGTAACCATTGATGCATGTACCGGAATCTCTCATGTTTCCGGTAATGATTTCGGAGTTTCCGTTCTGCCGAATCCATCCCGGGGGCTCTTTATGGTTTCTATTACCGGCGTGGCATCAGGAACCCTTCACCTGACGGTTTATAATGCCAATGGGCAAATGGTTTATTCAGAAGATGTGAATTCAACCGGGAATATTACCGAAAAAAATATGGACCTTGTCTCATTTTCCAAAGGGGTCTACCTGCTTAAAGTGGAAGCAGGAGATAAAGAAAGGACAGTAAGGGTTGTAATCGATTAAAGTAATCCAGGATATAAAAAAGCTGCTTGTGATTTTTTACAGGCAGCTTTTTTTTGATCTTTTAGCGGTTGTTCTTTTCCAGAAAATTCAAAAGGATTAAATTGAATTTTTCGGGATGAGTTTCCATCGGGGAATGCC
Organism: Bacteroidota bacterium; assembly: GCA_030706225.1. Lineage (GTDB taxonomy): Bacteria > Bacteroidota > Bacteroidia > Bacteroidales > FEN-979 > JAUZOW01. The sequence continues at coordinate 27,693 of JAUZOW010000003.1, forward strand.
TGCATTCCGGAATAATTTTCAGTGTGGAACCCGGGACAGTTTTATTCAGCAGTTTTCCTGTTCTTAAATAGATAGTCCGGTCTTTTTTCCCCCAGATAATGAGAACATCCGATCCCTTCAGGTTTTGGGCATCAAGCGTGACAATTTCCTTTGAATAAGCGAACATATTTATGATGGATTCTGCTGTTCCGGGAATTTGTAAAGGTTTCAGATAATTTTCGACAATATTTGAATCGGGAGGATACCCGTATACCTGGCGATATGCCCTCCGGATGTTTTTATAGGTGATCATATTTTTCTTCATATATGAAACCAGAGTTTTATTGATCCCTTTCATTTTAGTTGCTGTAATGAAGGCTCCCTTGATATTATGGTTATGAATGAATACCATTCCATCCACAATGGTCAGGCTTTTTGTCCGTGAGGGCTCCATCAGCGCCATAGCTTCCGCAACTCCGCCTCCCATGGAATGACCAACAATATTCCATCTCAGTGTGTCATGTTCATCAATTTGCCGTAACATATCCCAGAGGATTCGGGCCCGGTTACTGTGTGACTGGTTAATCAGGTTCCGGCTGCTGTAACCGAATCCCGGTAGATCTACAATGACTACCTTATAGCCTGAAGCCACAAGAGTATCGATATTGTTTCGCCAGTTAAAAGTTGAACCGCAAAAACCGTGAATGAAAAGGACTTTTCCTTTATATACTGACATATCGGGCTTCACTACCCGGTAATGAAGAATAACCGAATCGATTTTCATAAAACGGCTGTCCGGATAGATGCTTCCGTTTTCAGGGATTTTATCTTCCTGATGAAAGGAAAATGGAAATGCAGAAATGGATAACAACCATAATCCCGAAAGAACAAGAACTAATTTTTTCATAAATAACGAGTTATTCTTACTGGCTGATTTTCAATAGCTCGTAAGCAGGTTTTAACTCCGGGTTGCTGAAGACTGCTTTCCCGATCATATCAAGTAATTCCGGCCAGGAAGTGGTAAATTGCTTCAGGGTTTCTGCGGCAGCAGAAGGGTCATAAGTCATTTTCAGACCCGTTTGCGCCATCTTTACTACGTTATCGTTGGAAAACTTCGATTTATCCCAGTTATGAACTGCAAGTATCTTTGCAAAAGTCATCAACCGTTCAAACTTTCCTTTGGCTTCCGACAACATCCGGTAATCATTTCCCTGGAATGTAATCGCGATCTCATTCTTTGTATCTGTGCTCAGCGGTCCGGTCAGAAGAATAGTGGCTACTTCATTGCCATTATAATTCCAGGTTCCGGGTTGCATTTCCGAAGAGAAGGGAAGTATCTTTCCATTGACCATTACGGACTGAGGCGGGAAAGTGCAGGGAAACCGCATTTCATAGGAACGTTTTGTGATCATTCCCTGAAAATGGCCGTTAACCGGTTCAATAACAAGTGTTATGGTATTATTATCATTTGTATTAAAATGGACAGGCGTTACGGCATAAGCACCCGACTTGAAATTATTGTTATCCCCTTCGTCTTCATAAATCTTGCAATTTCCTGAAGGGCCCGGGAAAACGGAAAGGATCAGCGGATCCGGCTGGGCTTCCGTCAGCCGGGAAACCTGCCGTTGCATAGGGATAATGGATCCGGCTTTCACATAAACCGGTATATCGTTGAGGGTGAACGGTCTTTCAACCACTCGGCCTCCCTTGATAGGGGTACCGGTGAACCATTCAAACCAGTTTCCTTCAGGGAGCCAGATCTTTTGCATCAGGAACAGGCTGTCGGTTCCGATTGGTCTGACGACAGGCGCAACCAGCATATCGTTCCCAAACATATATTCATCGTGGAATGTATAAGCATTTTCTTCTTCCGGGTACTCGTAATAAAGAGGATGGATGAGAGATATGCCGGTTTCATAAGCATTATGTGCATTTGTGTAAATATATGGAACCAGGGCATAGCGCCACAGGTAGGCATTACGCATTGGCTCATAATATTCAGGGGCATAAGCCCAGATCCTGCGTTCGATGGTAGAATTTTTTGTGCAGTGCGTGCGCAGGATAGGACTGAAAGCTCCCCATTGCAGCCAACGTGTATATAGCTCAGGACTGCGGATTCCCTGCTGGTGTCCACCGATATCATGGCTCCAGTAGCCATATCCGACATTGGCTGCCGTCAGTGTGAAATAAGGTTGATATTCCAGTGATTTCCAGGTAATGTATGTGTCGCCTGAAAAGCCGATCTGATACCGGTGGTTTCCCAATCCTCCGTAACGGTGGAAAAGCAGGGGACGGCTTTTCCCCATCCGGTCCATATCGCTGAAGAAGACATAATTCAGGTAAAATGTAGGATTGACTCCCTTGATTTTGGTTTGACCCCATTGCTGCCAGTCGAGCCACCAAAAATCAATGCCCTCCTTTTGCATCGGATGCATGATGATATCCATGTAATTCCGGGCGAAGGTTTTATCGGTAATATCGAAGGGAACATATTTTTTAGAAGCCGGGTCGATTCCCATGGCTTTTGCCATGGCTTCATAGCAGGCTTCATGAGGCTGGATACCGGAAGCAGGATGAAGGTTCAGGGCTGTTTTCAGATGTTGTTTCCCGGTCCAGTCAAGGAATTGCTTCGGGTCGGGGAAATAGTTTTTATTCCAGGTCAGGCCGGTCCAACCGGAGGATTCGCCAGCCTGATCGGTCTGGAGCTTGCCATCCTTGTAAAATTCAGGCAGAGAGGTAATATGCCAGTCCATATCGACGATCAGTACATCTAATGGAATTTGATGCGAAGCAAAATCTGCAACCAGATCCCGGAGTTCCTGGTCAGTATATTCCCAGTATCTTGACCACCAGGCGCCAAAGGCAAATCTTGGGGGAAAAGCAATATTTCCGGAGATTTCCGTAAAATCGGCTAATGCGGTTTTGTAATCAAACCCATAACCAAAGAAGTACCAGTCCTGGCATTCTTTTTTAGATCTTTCCATAACCCATGGCCAATCGCTGTTATCGAACAGGGGTCGTTCGGAATCGTCAACCAACGCCCAACCGTCGCGCGAGATGATTCCTTTGTCGAGTTGTAAGGATCCTTTATCTCCATATTGCCGGGTATCTCCGTCGCATCCATCCAGTGTTCGCGTTGTTCCCCTAAGGTTTCCGTTATCGGGCATTCCGGGTGACCATTTTACTTCTTTCCCGTTCATCCGGAAGGAAATGGAGAGGTTATCCGGTGTGAATTTTCCGGAACCGCTTTTATAACGGATCATCAGTTTTCCGGTTTGGATTTCGAGCCAGCCGTTCTTCAGCGATTTCGTGTAAGGAGGAACCGGTAGCTTACGGTTGATGAAGGTCAGTGAGGCATGGTCTTCGAATTTCCTGTCGGACGACCATTCCATTCGTATTGTCTGAGGGGTCAGGATGGTAAATCTTACTTTTCCGTCGATGACGATTGCTGCCGGATCAGCCACCGGATCGGACGGCAGGGCATGAAACGGGGAAAAAGCGGCCGGAATAAATGCCAGCAACGCAAGGATATGCTTTTTCATGGCTGGATTATTAAATCATTCACTCAAATTTATTATTAAATTTGGTTTTTAAAAAGATTCCTTATGGCTAATAATATGAAATTCGGGGATAATTATTCCGATATAAGTACCGATACTGCTTTTCAGTTTGAATTCCGCTGTGAATGCTGCGGTACGGCATACCGGTCAACTGCAAAAGCATATATTACAGGACGAGCATCCCAGCTACTGGGTGCTGCCGGTTCACTTTTCGGGGGTTTTTTGGGAAGTGTCTCATCTGTTGGGAATACTGTAAAAGATGCTGCCTGGAAAAAGGCGCATGATAAGGCTTTTCAGGAAGCAATTGAAGAGATGACACCGATGTTTATCCAGTGTCCTCATTGCCATGCATGGGTTTGCAGAGAACAATGCCTGAATACCCGGAAAGGGCTTTGCAAGAATTGCGCTCCCGATCTGGGTGTGGAAATGTCGTATGCCCAATCCATGAAATCGGTTGAAGAAATTCACGAACATGCTGCCATGGCTGAGGAAGATAAGAAGCTGGGTGTCGAAAACTGGAGGTCAAATATACGGGCTACATGTCCGAAGTGCAATGCTCCCCTGGCAAGCAATGCTAAATTTTGCCCGGAATGCGGGGCCCCGCTGAAGCAGGAAGATAAATGTCCTCATTGCGGGACAAAAGTGACACCGGGAGCTAAATTTTGCCCGGAATGTGGAGGAAAGATCAATGGATAGAAAGCACATAAACAAAGTATATCAGCCGCTGGTATTTGCTCTTGTTTTGCTGGCGGGAATTTTTCTTGGATTTTTTCTGGCCAGGGAAGGAAAGCTTGGAAACCTTAAAAAGCAGGACAAGCTGAAGGAAGTTATTAATTATGTCAAAAAGAATTATGTGGATTCGGTTTCCACGGAGGAGCTGACCGAAAAAGCAATTACCGGTATGCTTCAGGGACTGGATCCGCATTCGGTTTATATTTCAGCAGCCGAGTTTCATGATTACAACGATCCCTTACTGGGAAGCTTTGAAGGGATTGGTGTTGAGTTCCGCATCGAGAGAGATACCGTTACAGTGATCACCCCGGTTCCCGGCGGTCCTTCCGAAAAGATCGGAATTCGGGCGGGTGACCGGATCGTGAAAGTAAACGGGAAAACTATTGCCGGTGTCAAGATTACCAACCGGGATGTCATGAAACAATTGAAAGGCCCGAAAGACACGAAAGTTACGCTGACAATCTTCCGAAGAGGAGCCGGCGGATTGCTGACTTTTACCGTTACCCGTGATGTGATTCCGACATATAGCCTGGATATCGCTTATATGGTCGATAAGAATATCGGCTATATCCGGCTGAATAATTTTGCTGAAACTACATCCAAGGAAATCAATAAAGCTCTGAATGACCTGAAATCAAAAGGGATGAAAAAGCTGATCCTTGATTTGCGAGGTAATGGCGGAGGTTTCCTGAAAGCAGCTATTGATGTCGCCGATCAATTTATTCCAAATGATGCGAAGATCGTTTATACACAGGGAAAACATCATTCGAAGGAAGAGTTTTTTGCCACCTCTACCGGTTTGTTTATGCACGGCGACCTGGTTATCCTGATTGACGAGTATTCCGCCTCAGCCAGTGAAATCGTTGCCGGTGCAATTCAGGATAACGACCGGGGACTGATCATTGGAAGACGTTCATTCGGGAAAGGATTGGTACAGGAACAGCTGGACCTGAAAGATGGCAGTGCAATCCGACTTACAGTCGCACGGTATTATACCCCGACCGGACGATGCATTCAGCGGCCCTATGCTAATGGCACCGATGACTATTACAATGAAGCTTACCGGCGGCTATTGTCGGGCGAACTGGACAGCCGTGACAGCATAAAACTGCCGGATTCCCTGAAATACAAGACCCCGAAAGGAAAGATCGTTTATGGTGGCGGTGGCATCATGCCGGATATTTTTGTTCCGATTGAAAAGGATTCCATGGATAAATATTATATCGCCCTTGTCAATAAAGGTCTTATTTTCCAGTTTGCCTTCGATTACACCGATAAGTATCGCGACATGCTTAACCATTATAGGAATTTTGCATCTTTCGACCGGAATTTTCAGATCACGGATAATATCTTCAGGGAACTCATTGCCTATTGTGAGAAGAACGGAGTTAAGAGGAACATAAAGGAAACTCCGGAAGGTGACAGAAAAATCAAAGTTCTGCTGAAAGCATATATTGGCCGGAATGTTCTTGACAATGACGGGTTTTATCCTTACCTGAACACAATCGACCCGGTATTCCTGAAAGCAGTTGAAACATTGAGCCATCATAAGTAGAACAGAAAGAAATTTAGTTATTAACCAATAAAAGACAACGGTTATGATACACGAACTTCCTTCATTGCCCTATGCATTGAATGCATTGGAGCCTTATATCTCTATGCGTACGCTGGAGTTTCATTATGGAAAGCATCATCAGGCTTATGTGACGAACCTGAACAAGCTGATCGTGGGTACGGAGTTTGAAAACGCTTCACTGGAAGACATTATCCGGAAAGCTATCGGCGGTATTTTCAATAACGGGGCTCAGGTATGGAATCATACTTTTTATTGGAATTGTATGAACCCGACAGGGGGAGGAGAACCTACAGGAAAACTGGCAGATGCCATTAAAAAGCAATTCGGGTCCTTCGCTGAATTCAAAGACAAATTTTCCAATGCGGGTGCAACGCTTTTCGGTTCAGGCTGGGTCTGGCTGGTGAAAAACCCTGACAATTCCCTGGAGATTATCCAGGAAAGTAATGCCGGAAATCCTTTAAGGAACGGGAAAACTCCGCTTTTGACCTGCGATGTGTGGGAACATGCTTATTACCTGGATAAACAAAATGCTCGGCCTGCTTACATTGCCGACTTCTGGAATCTCGTTAATTGGGATGCTGTAGGGGGAAGATTATAAAACCTACTCTTCTGCTTGTACATTGCCCTAACGGAAAATTTCAAATTTTCTTTGCCCAAAATTTGAAAGTAATATAATTATGTTTATTTTGCGATGAATTTGATACTGGCATTGTATTGCTATCCATAGGTGTTGTTTGGAAATCTTATGGGTAACTATCTGTAATAGCTGTATATTATTGTTTTTAAAATAAATCAATGTTATCTTGTGTTCTGATTGATGATGAACAGGATTCATTAATCGCACTGAAAAAGCTTCTCGTAAATTTTACATATGTTCCGGTCAGAATAGTTGGGGAAGCCACTAACCTTGATAATGGAATCCAACTGATAAAAGACACTCTCCCTGATATTGTCTTTTTAGATATTAATATGCCGGGTAAAAACGGTATGGATATCTATAAATACTTTGACAACCCACAATTCAAGGTTGTTTTCATTACAGAATACAGTCAGTTTGCCATTGAAGCAATAAAGAAATCAGCTTCAGATTATTTACTGAAACCGGTGAATTTTATCGAGCTTAATGAATCCATAAAAAGAATTTCTGCTCAGTTTAAGTGGGAACAACACCAGCGGGAAGTGGAAAATAAAGAGAATTTGATTAATGTGCCTGAAATGGAAGGGAAAAACGTGGTTCTTAATGTGGAGCATGGATTTTTAATCGAAAATACTAAAAATATTGAGTACTGCTATGCTGACCAGTCCTATTCTGTTATTGTAACCTGTACTGGCAAGAAAATCCTGGTTACAAAACCGCTTAAATACCTTGAAAAACTGTTTCCTGCCAATCAATTTTACAGAACACATAAATCCTATCTTGTTAATATCTATTATATTAGAAGGTATGTCAAATCGGATGAGAATTACCTTCTTCTCAGAAGCGGAATAAAAATTCCTGTTTCGGTAAGAAAGAGTTCAGGAATTGACGGAGAAATCAAAAAGCTTTTTGAAGGTTGAACCTACTCAACACGATCAATCACACAGATATTCACTTCCTGGCATTCATTGGTCTGTTTTCCAAAGAACCCCTTCCTGTCAACCCGGAATCTGTGGCATTTCTACGGTAATCCAGGGAGTATCGTAGTCAAACTTCCAGACCTCTGTACCGCTGTCATCGTAAAAAATAACCAGGCAATGCAACCATCCTTCGGGAGTAGTCTCCGTAACCGACATGTGTTCAAAACGATGGTATGGAACAGTATTCCCTCCACTGTTCTCATAAAGTGCCCAGTACCAATCATAAGTCCCCGCTCCGGTCGACGGATTCCAGTCTGTAAAATAGATCCGCCACTCCCATTTTGATATATCATTATATCCTGAATTATGGATCTCCCAGATGCTGCTGCCATCGTACAACGTTTTATTGTTCTTTGTTTTTTTAATGTACGTCGTCGTGATCTTGTTCTCAAAACTTCCGTCACCACCAGAATAGGACATATCCATAATGTATTGAACCGTGTCCCCTAAGTATAATTTTTCGTAATAGGTATAACCTCCGCTGGTATAATACCGGTAATACCATCCGGTAGCATCCGGTCCGGACCAGTTTGGATTGTCAAGCGCTGATTTTGGGCCCAGCAATAAACCCCCTTCATTGTTCGGGAAAAAGAAATTATGGCCCGAATCGGCAGCAACAATAATAGAGTTCATCAAAAAGCTCTGCATCTGGGAGGAAATAACGGTTCCACCATTTGCAGCAGCATTCAGGGTCTCTTTTGACACAGTTTGGGATTCCTTTTGCTCTTCCTTTTTTTTACAGGAGAAAAGAATCAAAATACAAAAAGGTATGAGCAGGATGTAAAAACATTTTGTTCTCATAATGCAGTGATTAAGAAACATGTGGAAGAACAAATATAAGTTAATAAATCCCTTAAATCAAGAATTTATCATAAGATTTTCAATAAGATAGCACGGCTCCTGAAAAATTTTTACAGCGTCTTTAAATATATCGTATATTTGCGATAAACAATTAATATGGCCTACAGAAGTACAAACTATAAAGAAGACGAGGTTCAACTCGCCCAATTTGCTAAGGCTTTGAGCCATCCTGCCCGAATTGCCATCCTTAAACTGCTAGCCTCAATGGATACCTGCTTTTGCGGTGAAATTGTAGAAGAACTTCCCATTGCACAGGCTACTGTATCGCAACATTTGAAAGAGCTCAAAGACGCTGGCCTTATTCAGGGATGCATTGAGCCTCCCAAGATCAGATACTGCATTGAACGGGAAAACTGGAAAAAAGCCCAGGAACTGTTCCTGGATTTCTGGCAACAATCTTATTTATCAGAATCAAAAAATAAAAGTCATGATCATTAAAATTCTTGGTACAGGTTGCTCTAATTGCAGAACATTGGAAAGTCACACGAAACAGGCAGTCGCTGAACTCGGAAATGCTATTGAAGTCGTTAAAGAAGAAAACATTACGAAAATTCTTGAATATAAGGTGATGCGAACACCCGCTCTTGTATTTGACGAAAAAGTTGTGATGAGCGGAAAAGTTCTTTCTGTCCCGGAAATCAAAAATCTTATTCATCAATACTTTGAACCATCCATTTAAAAGCATATTTCATGAAAAGAAAATTTTTAATATCAGTGATCCTGACCTGCCTTTTTACTTCAGGACTGATGGCTCAGCATCCATCTAAAACATTGGAAATATTATACTTTCATGCGACAAGAAGATGTCCCACCTGCCTGGCTATTGAGCAAAATACCCGGAAAACTCTGGATACCTATTTCTCAGATCAATTAAAGACAGGAACCATCAAGCTGAAAGTCATAAATGTTGATGAAGGGAAGAATAAAGCCCTTGCTGAGAGATATGAGGCAACAGGATCCGCCCTGATCCTTGCCAGGTTCACCAATGGGAAAGAAAGCAAGAATGATCTGACTGATTTTGCATTTTCTTATGCACGGAATAATCCGGAGAAATTTATCAAAGAGCTGAAGGATAAAATCAACAAACTTTTAAAATAGGTGTCATGGATATTCTGCAGAACATGCTGGATTCTACGCAAGTTCCAATACTCTCTGCGTTTATTCTTGGGATTATGACTGCAATCAGCCCATGTCCTCTGGCCACTAACATTACGGCTACTGCTTACATCAGTAAGGAAATTGAGAACAAAAGAGTAGTGTTCCTCAACGGATTAATTTATACAGTTGGCAGGGCTTTCAGCTACACTGCACTGGGATTTATCTTATTCCTTGGAGCAAGCAAGTTCCATATCGCCAGGTTCCTCCAATCAAATGGAGAGAAATACATAGGAATTCTCTTATTTATCATTGGAATTCTGATGCTGGATTTTATCAATTTTGGAAAATTTTCTTTGGATAATCTGACGGATAATCTTATCCGGAAACTGAAACTGAGCAGTTTTTGGGGTTCGTTTTTCCTGGGATGTATCTTCGCTTTGGCATTTTGCCCGTACAGCGGAGTACTTTATTTTGGGATGTTGATCCCCCTGACGCTGACCAGTAAATTCGGCATTCTGTTACCTGCGGTTTTCGCTGTCGCTACAGGATTACCCGTTGTCATTATCGCTTATATCATTGCATTCAGCGTTTCTTCTGTAGGGAACTTTTACAACCGGATAAAGGTTTTTGAATTATGGTTCAGGAGAATTGTCGCCGGAATATTCATTCTTGGCGGAATTTATTTCATTCTTATCTATTTTGTAAAGCTGCCTGTTTAAAATTTAAAATATGTCTGAATTCTTCAATAATTGTCGTCTGAAAATCGAAGGTATCCCATATCCTCTTCCCGGGGAAGTGCCTGAATTGTTGAAAAAAGGGGCTATTATTGTGGATCTCCGTGAAGAAGTCGAAACAGAGATACGGGCATTTGGCATCGAAAAAATAAAATATTAATCTGATAAAAAATAATGAGTCATGAAAATTCGAAAGAAAGACATCAAAGAAATTGTCAAAGAAAAATATAGCCGGATAGCACAACAAACCAAAAAAGAGAATGAGACCTCCTGTTGTGGTTCGGGTGGTTGCTGTGAGGTTGACTATACAATTTTCAGTGAAAATTATGAAAAGATTAAGGGATATAATCCCGACGCTGACCTTGGGCTAGGATGTGGAATACCTACCCAGTTTGCCGGGATTAAAAAAGGAGATACCGTACTGGATCTGGGTTCCGGAGCCGGAAATGATTGCTTTATAGCTCGTGCCATTGTTGGTGAAACCGGGAAAGTTATGGGGCTGGATTTCAGTGAGACCATGCTGGAAAAGGCAAGAGAAAACGTAAAAAAACTTGGTTTTACCAATGTTGAATTCGTAAAAGGAGACATTGAAGAAATGCCGGTACCTTCTGATGCTATAGATGTAGTGGTAAGCAATTGTGTTCTCAATCTTGTTCCGGACAAGAAAAAAGCTTTTTCGGAAATTTACCGTGTATTGAAAAAGAATGGCCGGTTCAGCATTTCCGATGTGGTAATAAAGGGAATATTGCCCAGAGGTTTGAAGGATGATGCGGTCATGTATGCCGGTTGTGTATCCGGTGCCATTCCAAAGGAAGAATATATTGAAATCATTCGCCAATCGGGATTTAAAAGTGCAATCGTAAATAAAGAAAAAGAAATTGATCTGCCTGAAGAGCTATTACGGAAGTACCTTAATGAAAGTGAGATGAGCGAGTTTAAGAACAAGAGTACCGGGATTTTCAGCATAACAGTAACTGCAAGTAAATAAGGTTTAAAAAGAAATATTTTTCTAATGAAATGATCTGAACAATGAAAAGCAAAACAGGTTGTCTGATTTGTGGGGAAGAACTGGTTTACCAGACGGATTACAAAACAATGGAGTGCTATTATTGTAAAAAGACTTTTCAGTCAAATGTCAGCTGTATTAACAACCATTTCGTATGCGACCATTGTCATGCTCAGTCAGGGATGGATTTAATAGAAACGTATTGTCTGAATTCAAAATCAGTAAATCCGGCTGATATGGCGACAGAAATCATGCATAGTGATAAAATAAGTATGCATGGTCCCGAACATCATTTCCTGGTTCCGGCAGTTCTGATATCTGCTTATTGTAATGCGACCGGTGATGATACCAGGCTGGAAAAACTCAGGATCGCAAGAAAACGGGCGGAAAAGATACCGGGTGGATTTTGCGGTACTCATGGAAACTGTGGAGCCGGAGTTGGAACAGGGATTTTTATCAGCATTATCACGAAATCTACTCCTCTTTCCAAAGAAGAATGGAGACTGAGTAACCTTATCACGGGAAGAAGCCTGATTTCCATTGCCAATCATGGAGGTCCCCGGTGCTGTAAAAGGGATGTATATCTTGCATTGGAAGAAGCTGTCAGATTCGTAAAAGAGAAATTCAATGTCGGATTAGAGTCTTCAAAGATCCATTGCCGGTTTTCAAAATTTAACAAGGAATGTTTGAAGGAAGAGTGTTTATTCTTTGCCGGATGCTAGAGTCTTAATAAAAATCGTAAATCGATGATTATATTTACATCTTCAAACGATATAGAAATATTTTAACTATGACAACAATTACTGAAGCCCAACGAGCCTTTTTTAACACCAACCAGACCAAGAGTATTGAATTCAGAATAAATCAATTAAAAAAACTGAAATCGGTTTTACAGGAGAATGAACAAAAGCTTAACAAGGCCATTGAGGAGGATTTCAGTAAATCGGCATTTGATAATTATTCCTGCGAGTTGGGCCTTTTGTATATGGAAATAGATGAAGCCATAAAAAAGATAAGGAAGTGGGCTGAATTTAAAAGAGTAAGGACCAACCTGGTCAATTTCCCTGCAAAGAGTTATATCATCCCTGAACCCCTGGGCGTTTCATTGATCATAGGGGCCTGGAATTATCCGTATCAATTATCGGTTGGCCCGGCCATTGCCGCGATTGCAGCCGGAAACACCGTGGTTTTAAAGCCCAGTGAATTGCCAGTACATACGAGCAAAATCCTGGCGGAAATTATCAACCGGAACTTCGATCCATCCTTTTTTAAGGTAGTTGAAGGCGGCGTATCTGAAACCGAAGGATTGCTTAAGCAACGGTTTGACAAGATTTTCTTTACTGGCAGTGTTAACGTTGGTCGTATCGTGTATGAAGCGGCTGCAAAGCATTTGACCCCGGTAACCCTGGAAATGGGAGGGAAGAGCCCTGCTTTTATTCTGGATGACAGGAACATGGAGATGTATGTGAAACGTCTGATGTGGGCTAAGTTTCTGAATGCCGGGCAAACCTGTATTGCTCCCGACTATGTCCTGGTTCATCAGTCCTTAAAACAAAAATTTCTTGACCTGGCTGTTGCAGAGATCAAAAGAGAAAAATACTCCATTGAAAATCAGAATTATGTTCAGATCATCAATGAGAAAAACATGAACCGGATCCGGAAGATGATCGATGGAGCTCAGGTTGTTTGCGGCGGCTCTTTCGATTTGCAGAAAAGGATCATCGAACCTACACTTCTCGAGAATATTGGTTTCGACGATCCCATAATGAAGGAAGAGATCTTCGGACCTGTGTTACCGGTCATTTCTTTTAATTTGCTGGATGATGTCATTACAGAAGTGAAAAAGCGGGAAAAACCCCTTTCCTGTTATGTATTCACACAAAACAAACGGATAAAAGATAAAATCCTCCATGAGATCTCTTTCGGCGGAGGTGCAGTGAATGATGCCGTGATGCACATTTCCAATAACAAACTGCCTTTTGGAGGGGTTGGCGAAAGCGGGATCGGCTCTTATCACGGAGAGTACGGTTTCAAAGCTTTTTCGCACTATAAAAGCATTTTAGAAAAACCAACCTGGTTTGAATCCGGTTTGAAGTACTTTCCTCACAATGCCCAAAAACTGAAAATTATGAAGTGGATGTTAGGGCTAAGGTAAACGATTTCTGTAACCCCATCCCGTCATTTCGAGCGAAGGGAGAAAACTCAAACAAAAAAAGTAACTTTGATATAACATAATAAGATATGGAACATTATGAAAGAAGAACAAAAAGGGGAGATCCTGATATACCAGTCGGAAGAAGGCAGCACTAAAATTGAGGTGCGCCTCCAAAATGAAAATATTTGGCTGTCACAACAGCAAATGTCGGAGCTTTATCAATCATCCAGAACCAATGTGGTTGAGCACATCAAACACATTTACGAAGAGGGTGAATTAGAAGAAAGCCCAACCTGTCGGAATTTCCGACAGGTTCAGATGGAGGGTAGCCGTAGTGTGGAAAGAGAAATTCCCTTCTATAACCTCGATATGATAATATCCCTTGGGTATCGAATCAAATCGAATATTGCCACAAAATTTCGAATCTGGGCCACCGAACGCATAAAAGAATACATTGTAAAAGGTTTTACAATGGACGATGAACGCCTTAAACAAATAGGTGGTGGCGGCTACTGGTACGAGTTGCTTAACCGTATCCGCGATATACGTTCGTCAGAAAAGGTCTTATACCGACAAGTACTCGATTTATATGCTACCAGCGTGGATTATGATCCTAACACACCCGAATCGCTTGAATTCTTTAAAATAGTACAAAATAAGCTGCATTATGCTGCACACAGTCATACCGCAGCCGAAGTCATATACCAGCGGGCCGATAGCGACAAACCATTTATGGGGCTAACTGTTTTTCCGGGCGAACAACCCACTTCAAAAGATGTTACGGTTGCTAAAAATTATTTAAACGCCAATGAGTTGAAAATCCTGAATAATTTGGTGTCCGGATATTTCGACTTCGCTGAAATTCAGGCCATGAAACGCAAGCCAATGTATATGAGCGATTACATTAAACAATTGGATAATATTCTGTCGTCCACAGGCGAAAAGCTATTACCCAATGCCGGAAGCGTAAGCCATGAACAGGCTCTGGCTAAAGCTAAGGCTGAATTTAAAAAATACCAGGCTAAAACGCTATCGCCGGTCGAAAAGGACTACTTGAAAAGCATAAAATTATTACAGAAAAAGATCGGCAAGAAAGGAAGCAAGAAATGATCAAAATAGAAATTCATCGAAACTGGACGATTATTAAGATGGTCTTTTGAACTACTCATTCCA
>JAUZOW010000030.1 GCA_030706225.1 Bacteroidota bacterium
CAGAAAGGGTAATTCCCTGAGTTTGTTATAAACTCCAACCCGATCATAAAACTCTTTGATCATGCGCATTCCGCCCCATGGCTAAATCTTCTTGTCGGTGTATTCGTATGGGATGAGTCCGTTCACTTTTTAGGTGTTTGGTATGTGTTGCTAAAGTAATACCTTTGAACTTATTATGAACTGATCAGAAAACTCATTGCATAATCTGGGTTAAATGCAAATTCAAAAATTTTGTATGATGAGGTCATTTGTTTACTATTAATGATTTTAATTTGTCCATTAATGCAGGCTCAGTTTCTCTCAAAATAATTGCCCATTTCTTATAGTCATAGTTTCTGCTTCCCGTTGGATGATTTATACAAACAAGTTTAATTTGTTGGTTCAATCGTTTAAGGTTTATGATAAATGGTCTTTTATAAAACTCAATTGCATTTCTTTCCCATTCTGCGTCATTATTGTTTAAATAATAACCTAATTGTCCAATTCCAGCAATGCCTAATTTGACGATTAAATTTGGTCTTAGAATTTTTGCAACCTCTAAAGCAACACTCCAACCTAAATTAAAATCTTGGTCTTTTGGTCTGTCACTGCTGTTTCTTGACAGAAGGGGCCGTTGAACTAAGTTGAAGAAAGCAATAGACGTCCAAAAAGTATCTCGTTCCTTAAAAGTTGTTTTATCTTGGAATAGAACTGTTTGCTCAGTTTTTCTAAAAAATTTTGCATTAGCAAATTGTGGTAAATTTGATTGAAGTCCTTGATTGTTTACTAAGTATCGTGGCGCAAATTTATCATGTAGCCATTCATTATCATCCTTATCCTCATAAAAGCTATCTCCAATAATTAACAATCTAATTTGAAAGTAGTTTTTACCAATCCAAGGGAGCCATCTCAGTGATGGTCCAATTGCCATAAGTTGCTCATCAAATTTGAGGTTCTGTTTATCAACTAGCATCATTTTCAGTATTATGTTTCACTTCGATGTATCTTTTAATTAACTGGTCAATAGTAAGCCAATTATCCGAGATCTGAACATCAGAAACCTTATAATGACTGCGATTCTGTAAATCTGGTAATTTCATTGCTCTCAATTGGGCTTCACCCTTTGAAAATGCAAAATAGATCTTTCCCTCACGAAGAAATTTAGGTAATTGATCCAGGATTTGATCAAATGAGTATTTTTTCCAATGTCTATCTCCAGGTTTGTCTTCTTCTTTCGCCCGAATAACAGCATTCCGGAGTACATCCAAGGCGTAGATAATCTGTGTAGGCTTATTGCGAATCGATTCCTCAGCCCATGAAATAATTTCATCCCATGTGTACGATTCAAATCCTCTTAAAGATATTTTTTGAATAGTCAAAGCGATGTGTTTCGGCGTTATTGAACGGTATTTGGTTTCAGATTTTACTTCATCAATTGCTTTTTTTTGTGCAATTATCTGGTCCTCTAATTCCTCCTTTTTTGGTGATGTGAAGAATTTTGCCTCAATAATTAGTATTTTACTATCCCATCGAAGAAACAGATCAGGGACAGCAACTCTCTTGAATTCCTTATATTTAGCTTTGACAGTATCATTGGAGACACTTCCATCTCTCAACGGATCTAGCTCTGTAACAATTTCAAAATCATTTTTTAAGTGATCCAGCTTTTCATTAAACACCTTCTGAATAACAAATTTTAAAAAAGTGAAATCATTATGACTAAGCAAAAGCGGCAGGAGATAAGATGTAAAATACCTTTCGGATCTAGCGACCTCATCAAATTTATAGCCTGATTTTGACATGGTTAAAAATTTTTGGTTTAATTTTTACAGACATTGAGTTCATAATGAATGTATATCTTAGTGGGTATCTGTTTAAATTTAATTCATAATTTCTCCAATATCCTCACCATACTCAAAGTATCCATCTCACAATACCTCAGCAAATTTTCCCTCTTCCTGATAATCGACTCCGGATCAGTATCATTATATAGACTTTCATATGTCTCACTCGCCTTTCCTCCTTCCTGAATTTCAAGATCATCATAAGACAAATCAGGCACCAAAGCCGGAAGAACAGCTTTCAATGAATACGATCCGTTCATCTCCGGCGTGTAAAGATGCTTCCGTCGGAATGGAATCATCAGGTCAACAACTCGTTCCAGCACTGACTCGATCCGATCGGAGAATTCAGGAAAATCCCTTGCAATTTCCTTGAGCCGTGTTTTTTCAAATGCCTGGTTCCAGACGATGACACTCCCATGATCGCCCAGATGATCCAATAAGGACCGAATAAATTCCGCCCGCGGATCAGCAGGTGGGATTCCCAAATATTCATGGTGCTGGATATTTTCGCTACTTCGTTTCCTCTCTACTTCGCTACTTTGAATAATATGCACAGACCATTGGAACGGGATCTGCTGGTAAGGTCTGCTTTCATCGTACTGAGGAACTGCGAACTGGATCGTTTCAAAGTCCATAAAGTAAAGAGGGTATTCGAGTTGGGCGAGAAACTCATCCAGTGCTCCCTGATCACGCCTGACCGGGTTAGGATTGTTTTCTTCATCGGGAGCACAACTTTGGCTGCAGAAACCTTGAAAATCGCAAGGAAATGGCTTGGTGCATTGTCTCCCCATGGAGATGTCGGGCATTGCACCAGTTTTCAACATTTGCTGCAATTTCAGGAGTTCTCCGGGGATTGTTTCCTGCATAGGAATCACCCGGTCATTCATCATCTCGATTGTAAATAGCTGCCTTATATCAAGATCACCCCTACGAACATACTGGTTATTTAAATGGACGAGCGAAACCCTCTTGAGTGGTAAACCTGACCCGTTAATTGCAAAGTACTGAAATGCCACATCCATGATCTGGTAGTCTTTTATACCGGTCGAAGCTTTTACCTCATATGCAGCCCAACCATCTTTCTCCTTCACCAGGATATCCATGTAACAAAGGGTTTCACCATCGCTGAAAGCTGCTTCATAAATAACCGGTTGGCCCTTTGCAATGAGTTCCTTCGTAAAGGTAACTGCTTCAAATATCTTTGAGTGATCTCCTCTGCTGACATCTATGCCACCGGGAAAGAGTTGCTGCGCAAGAAACCCGATATTGTGACCGATGTCGAAGACTTGTTGCTGCTGTTTGCTGATCTCATCACGATCGTCGGGCTGGTTCAGATGAAGCCATAAGGATTTTGGGCATTGCATGCCCCGGATGAATGATGATTTACTTATCATTGGTGCATTCATTTTGTAAAGTTAAATTTTAAATCCGATTCTGTTTATCTCATGATTTGGGATCTCTTCCAGGCACCAGGATTCGATCTCCCTTAATGTTGGATTTTTCCCGGTATGGATTCGTTCTATTGAGTATTTTCTGACCACATTATCAATCTGGCCGCCGGTAAGATCAAATGTCCTGGCTAATTCAAGCGCACTCAACTTTTGAAGCGAGGGAATCCTGTTTTTCCATATCAAAGACCGTATCTCGGCCGTAGGCTTCTCAAAATGGATCTTATACAGAAATCTCCTCTCAAAAGCTTTGTCGAAGTTCTGCATCATGTTAGTGGTGGCTATCATGATGCCTGAGAAATCTTCCAATTCCTGGAGGATGATATTCTGGATTGCATTCTCCGTCTGATCCACATCGGATTCGCCGATCTTTTTTCGGGAGCTGAATATTCCGTCAGCTTCGTTGAAAAAAAGAATAGGAGTGACCGTCGCTTCTTTGGTAATCTTCCGGTAGCGGTCAAACACCGATTTAATCAGTCGTTCACTTTCCCCGAACCATTTGCTCTTTGTTTCACTGATCGTTACCTGGTAAATATCCCTGTCTGTTCTTCGAGCAAGCTGAAGTACGGATTCCGTTTTCCCAGTGCCAGGAGGACCATCCAGCAGGATGGCAATTCCGGTTTTCATTCCGGATGCGGACAATCTTTTAATCAGCTTGCCGTGTTCAGCCGGCATCAATATATGGATCAATGACTCCAACTTTTCCTTCTCCCGGGGAGCAAAAAGCAAGTCCTTCTTTACAATATTTCCGGACGGGATCAGATCCGGATTCTTCTTATCCTGCAAGCAAACGGAGATTCTTGGATTGTCGGAGGTGACCATCCTGACTGCATTATCCGTCAACCGGATATCTCTGTCACTTCTGAAGAAGCTTTCCCTGGTTTCTATCAGATCCCTTTTTACCAGTGGGCTGGTCCCCGAGGTGATCAGGAACCTGATCTCCAATTGGCGCTGTTCTTCCTGCTCAATCTGCTTGATCTGTTCCAGAAGGTCACAGTCGAAATTCCCTGCAAAATATTCATCGCAAAGGTTCAGGAAAAGTGCCCGATCCTGTTTGTCATGGATCTGTGACTTCAAATCCTTGCATAATTTGATGGATGAGCATTCTGTTTCGATCCTGGCTATTTTCTTCCACATATCTTTGAAGGTGATTATCTCTTTATTGTATTGTCCGATCACCTCAGAGATGGCTTTAATAAATTCATAGCTATCACTGATCCGATGCCGGGTTTTCAGGATAGGCAATCCTTTCCTTATGGCATTGAATACTTCCGGATTAACTGAGAATGAAATTATTGGGATGAAACTTATGTTTCTGATCTTACCGATTCTGGACTCACTTCTGAGAATCTTTATTTTTTGCAGGCTTTCCAAGTCATTCAGATACCTGGAGAGAGAGAGGGGATTAATGTCCAACCATGTAGCAACCTGTTCAAACAAGACAGTATTATTGCTGAAATTAAGGCTACAGACCACAGAGAAAAGTACAGCCTGGATCCTGGTACATCCAAGAAATGCTGAAAGTTCCCCTGCCGGATCTTTGATTTTTTTCAGGAATTGATTTGATAATGTCGAGTTTTTCGCCTGATTTGCAATGGACTCCACAATATTGGTCAGGTTTTTTCTCTTTTGCCTTGACCCTGTCTTTGTGTTCATATCCGGTTATGATTAGTTAGTGCACAAAAATCCGACACGGCAGTGCACTGTATCTGCAAAAAGGGAAAATGTTTGCGTATTATTGATAATTTTGAAAGAAAACACTTATATAATGCCAGCAAACAAATATGCTTTGATCCGATACAGGGTTATCAACCGCTGCCTGAAGGATTTTCAGTTCGCTTCCATGGAGAAACTGATCCAGGTCTGCGAGGATGCCCTGAGCATGAATCCAATAAGCAAACGGACAATCTACCAGGATATACGGGATATGAAGGAAGATGATCAGCTTGGCTATTATGCCCCGATCAGGCTGAACAGGGAAAAGGGATATTATTATGATGATCCGGAGTATTCGATAGACAACATTCCGCTGGGGGAGGAGGAGGTCAAAGCGTTATCGTTTGCTGCCACAATGCTTGATCAGTTCCGGAATATAAGCATTTTTTCCACCTTCACCGGCGCAGTAGAGAAGGTCGTCGAAGCCATGAACATAAAGCGATTGTCAAAGGAGGATGATCTTCTTCCATTCATTGAATTTGAGCACTCCCCGGTTTCATTGGGTCAGCAGTTTATAGAACCCATTATCCTGGCAATAAAGAATAAGAAGGTCATTCGGTTCAAGTATCAACGATTCGTCACCGACAAAGTCCTATCGCACGATATCCATCCCTATCTCCTGAAGCAGTATCACAGCCGCTGGTATCTCATCGGCCTCCATGATTATCATAAGGATATTGTAACATACTGCCTGGATCGGATCGTCAGTGATCCGGAAACAATTGATATTCCGTATGAGGATATCGGATTTGACACCAGGGAATATTTCAAATCTGTGATCGGAATTATCACTTCCATTGAGAAACCCCAGAAGGTCGTTCTTAAATTATCTAAGCGGCAAGCATGGTATGTAATAACACAACCAATACATTCAAGTCAGATAGTGACCAAAAAGAAAGATCACTTCATTGTCGAAATAAAGGTGATCCCGACCTATGAATTGACCATGTTGATCATGGGATGGGGGCCGGAGGTAGAAGTTATTCAGCCAAAATCCTTAAAGAGCAAAATTTTTGAGTTGCACAGTAAGTGTATCGAATAAAATGTAGTAGGATATTTATTTCCGAATTGTCTTTCATGAATACTTTAGCGGCTTAATATTACTGCTGGGTTGAACGTTTTTTTTGGTACGTCTATCGGATCTCACAAGCCACGATTTAAAATTTAGCCGATTCGCTTGTAATATTGGACTATTTCGGATTCATCAAGTAAATGCTCACTGGCCAAAGGTTAAATGCTAAAAGGCTAATCGCTGATTGACAACTTGTGACTTGCGAAAAATTCGCGTCAGGCGTCACGACCCCGAACCTCGAACCCCGAACTCTGAACTTTTTTTTCGTCACGCGTCACGACTTCATTTCCCGATACAAAAAGTAACTCGTGCAGAAAGTCAAATAGTTGCAAATAGAAGGTACAAATAAGGTACAGAAATTTGCTTTTTTCTTATTCAAAATACCATAGGATGTTGTACTTAAATTCAGGCATATTCCCTTTTACCACTCTGATTTCTATACTTTTTGTAAGTAACCCATCTCACGGGAAGGTTATAGGGGGGAGGGGAAAAATTGTGACGCATGACGCAAAAAAAACTTCAGAGTTCCATAGTTAATATGTTTTTATCCATTTACCTGTTTCGATGATTTTATTTTTATAAATGAGCTGCCAGGTGTACATCCCTGAGGGGATATTTTGAGTGCTTAACTTTGTCGTTTCTTCCAATATATTTTTTTCACAACACTCTTTCCCATCGATGGAAAACATTCTGAATTCAGAACCTGAGATTTGCTTACCTGATTTAATATAAAGATAGTCTTTACCAGGATTCGGATATACAATGGCATCATGAATAAATGATGAATTATTTATTCCCGTAACTACTCCATCCTGATTTACTTTTACTATATAAATATCATTCTGGTAGCTTTGTGAAGGATAATCATATCTGGTTCCGACCATCGCTGCACCTCCGTCTTTTGTAGCAATTACACTTCGAAGAACGTAATATGCATCTCCACCATAGTATTTTGTCCATCGGATATTCAGCAATGAATCGAAATTACTTAATGCATACCATGAGCTTTGTTGCGGGAAAGTACTATAAATTGAAATATTCGCAGTTCCGCCAAGAAAAATCTGATTCTTATCAAAGAAGTCTAAATTATTAGCAGTTCCGGCAAAATCGTTTGTATCGCTTTTTCCAATAACAGACATTTTCAGGCAATCATTATTCTTATTCAATAACATACATGCATAATCATAATTATTCTGATAATGAATGTTCCCCGATAAATAATAAGAAGTATCATCCCTCTTTTTTAATGTATTACAGTTATAAACACTTTGAGGTATTGAATCTATTTCGCAAATATTAAATAATGAATCAATTTTCAGTACTTGTCCGGCAGAATGAGTACTAAAAGACATCCCGGGAATCTTATAGATGCCATTAGATGGGAATTCAATGATATCAAAGACGATAGAAAATAATTGTGACGTATCAGTTTTTGAAGTTATTGAATCACCCGATTGTGAAAATTCCTGAAGAAAAAAATGGGAATAATCAAGAAAATCCGTTAAACATGTCGTATAAACAATATTACCAGATGAATTGATCAATGCACCACCGTTCCATTGATAGGCATATTCTGTACCATAGGTTTTCATCCAGTGAATATTTAGTTCAGAATCAACACTTGCAACCATTAAATTGTCATTCTCATCGATATTGTGCCAATCCCCTATACAGAAAATATTTGTATCGCTTATCGGAAGCATAGTGCTTAAAACACATGTTCCATTTTCATTATTATAGATTTTACTGAAAGAAACCTGACCTTCTTTACTAATCCTGAAGAATTTTTGTTGTGCATATAAATTAGAATCAACAGGAAAGAACCCTGATGATAAAATAAATGAGCCATCTGAAAGCTCAATCAGATCTCCTGGTCTTTCATCATATGGATTACTGATCAATAAAGTAAATGAATTTTGAGCCTTACAGACTTCAACTATAAAGCATAAAAAAATGAATAAATAATACTTTTTCATATATAATGTTTTATATCCGAAGGATTTGGTTTATGAACAAACAGTTAGTATTGTTTTATGATACCCCACTGTTTGAAGCGCGGCAGTTT
The DNA here is from genome assembly GCA_030706225.1 of Bacteroidota bacterium. GTDB lineage: Bacteria > Bacteroidota > Bacteroidia > Bacteroidales > FEN-979 > JAUZOW01. Next base: position 8,125 of record JAUZOW010000030.1, read on the forward strand.
ATTTGTTTTTTATTATCATGGATTTTATTTCATCAATCGTCATAGATGGATTCTGTCTATGAATCATTGAATGACAATTTGGACAGACAGGTATTAAATCTAAAATCGGATTTATTTGATATGTTTTTCCAATCTGTGAAATAGGAATCAAATGATGAACATGAATAAAGCCCTTACCAATTTTACCATATACCTTTTCGAAATCAAATCCACATATAATACAAGTGGTACCCCAGTGACTCAAACATCGTTTTTTCGCTCTTAAGTTTCTTTCATAAGCATTTATGATTACCGTTTTTTTTGCACCTTCATACAGATCACTCATTTCAGTTTCAGGAATTTCTTCCGGTATAAATTGTACTCCGGTTAGTCCAGTTTCTTTCAATGCTTCAATCAAATCTGGTTTAAGTTGCCAAATAAAAAATCTGCCTTCATTCCAACCATAAAAGAATAAGTCCCAATATTTATATTTCTGGTTGCTTCTAACAGTAAACCCAATCTCATAATGTTCAGCAATACGTTTTGCGTATCTTCCAATCTCCAGGTTTAATTTACTATGTGGCGTTTTCCCTTTGTTTCCTAAAATCAATCCAATCTGACTTGCATAAGCACAATGATTTTCAAATGAGTATAGAACTTGAAAAATTGCCAAATCCAAATCATTTGTTATTCTTTCATTTAGAAGAATCTCAATCCATTGTAATTTAGTCAGTTGTTGTGCCACTTTTTTAATTGTCACTAATTTTACAATAAACTTAATTCCCGTTATTTTCTCCTTTAGCAGACGGGTAACATTTTCAGCTTAAAAAGTTAACATTCAATGCAAATTTATAAAATTGGAAAAAATAATTCTTGAAAAAAATAAAGAATTGTTTAAAAACTTTTAAACAGTTTCGTTGATAGGTGTTAATAAAACCGGGAAATCCGGGTTATTTTAGGTTTTAATTTGTCGTGAAATGACTTTTCACAAGCACACCCGATTCGTGTCTCTTCGTGAAATTATCTAAACATAGGAATTACTATATGCGAAAATTTTTTTTCGTCACGCGTCACGCGTCACGACTTCATTTCCCGATACAAAACTTGGAAAAAATATTCCCCAGGATTTCATCCGTTGTGATCTCACCTGTGATCTCTCCAAGATGGTACAGGGCTTTGTGGATATCTACAGACAAAAGGTCGGGTGTCAGGCCGGTGTTAAGTCCTTCGTGAATGGAATTTATGGCTTCCAGCGCATGGCTGAGTGCATCGTAATGCCGGGTATTGGAAACGATGGCTGTGTCGGTTATTCCTGCTTGTCTGACTGATTTCAGAAGGCTTTCAGCAATCAGATGGATATTCTCTTTTCGTTTTGCTGATATAAAAATGGTTTCATGATCGACAAACTCCCGGAACCCTTTCGGAAGTTCTGAAAGCTTATCGGTTTTATTACCGATCAGAATTAACCGTTTGGTGCTGTCTTCGGTGATTTCACTGAATTCTGATACCGCATTCATTACAACTTTGCTGGAGTCTTTCGTAGCATCAAAAACATATAAAATGATTGTGGCCTGGTGGATCTTTTCCCAGGTCTTTTCAATTCCGATGGATTCTATCTTGCCTTCAGCTTCTCTTAAGCCGGCTGTGTCAATGAACCGGAAACTGTATCCACCGATCACAATCGTGTCTTCAACGGTATCACGGGTCGTACCGGGGATCTCTGAAACAATTGCCCGTTCCTCATTCAATAAGGCATTCAACAGGGTGGATTTCCCTACATTAGGCTTCCCGATAATGGTAACCGGAATCCCTTTTTTGATGACATTCCCTATTGTGAATGAATTTAACAGATTGGCTATTTCGTTTTTTAACTGAAGAATCAGGTCAAGCAATTTGCTCCGGTCAGCAAATTCGACATCTTCTTCACTGAAATCCAGTTCCAACTCAACCAAGGAAGCAAAAGTGACCAGCTTTTCGCGGAGCTCACGGATCTTTTTTGAAAAACCACCCCGCATCTGCCGGATGGCAAGGTCATGGGCTGATTGAGATTGTGAAGCGATCAGATCGGCAATGGCTTCTGCCTGTGAAAGATCAAATCGCCCATTCAGAAACGCTCTCATGGTAAATTCTCCGGGTTGTGCCATCCGGAGTCCGTTGCAGATCAGCACTTCAATGATCTTTTGCTGAATATATACCGAGCCATGGCAGGATATTTCAATCACATCTTCTCCGGTGTATGAATGAGGAGCTTTGAAAACACTGACCAGTACTTCATCGAGCAGTTCGTTACTGGTACTAATGGTTCCGAAATGAAGTGTGTGGGAGGGAGCATCTGAGAGTTTCAGGTTCTTTTCTGCAGGCCGGAAAATCTTTTCGCAAGCTGGAATCGCTTCCGGCCCGGAAATACGGATCACCGCGATGGCTCCCATGCCAGGCGGTGTGGATAATGCACAAATGGTATCATTTCTATTCATCGCAAAGCAAAATTATGAATTAATTACCTGGTTTTATATCTTTGAACAGTATTTAAAACACCTGACAATTAACTGAAACCCGAATCTGAATGAGTATCCTTGTTGACAAAAACTCAAGAGTCATTGTACAAGGCTTTACGGGAAGTGAAGGCACTTTCCATACAGGCCAGATGATTGAATACGGAACCAATATCGTCGGAGGTGTGACGCCTGGCAAAGGTGGCCAGGTGCACCTTGAAAGACCCATTTTCAACACGGTTGCTGATGCGGTAAAGAAAACAGGCGCCAATGTTTCGATCATTTTTGTTCCGCCTCCCTTTGCAGCAGATGCCATTATGGAAGCTGCCGATTCGGGCATTCAGCTTGTGGTATGCATTACAGAAGGTATTCCTGTCAGGGATATGATTTCTGTGAAAGAATATGTTATCTCCAGGAATGTCCGTTTGCTGGGACCTAATTGTCCTGGTGTAATAACTCCACCCAACACCAAGGTCGGAATCATGCCGGGATTTATCCATAAGCCGGGTACAATCGGTGTGGTTTCCCGCTCCGGAACATTGGCCTATGAAGCGATCGACCAGATTTCAAAATCAGGCCTCGGCCAATCCACAGGTATGGGCATTGGCGGGGATCCCATTCTGGGTACGACCGCTAAAGAAGCGATTGAATTGTTTATGGAAGATCCTGGTACGGAAGGAATGGTCCTGATTGGAGAAATTGGTGGTGGAATGGAAGCAGAAGCGGCTTACTGGATCCGGGAACATGGTACAAAGCCGGTGGTTTGCTTTATTGCAGGCGCTACCGCTCCCAAAGGAAGAACGATGGGTCATGCCGGTGCTATTATTGGAGGGAAATCGGATACGGCTGAAGCAAAGAAAGCAATCTTAAGAGAATGTGGCGTTCATGTGGTGGATTCTCCGGCTGACATCGGGACAACAATGCTCGATGTCCTTAAGAAGATGAAAAAAAGGTAATTACGCTTTATCTTGTTTTTACATATTCATAAGCTCCCAGCGAAGGCGGATCAGGACGCTGTATTCCCTTCAGATCATAAAGAACACCCCGGTTTACACCTTTTCCGATGGCAGCAGAAGTACTGTCAATCCGAAGATCATAATTATCAGGGTTGACAAATCCTGGCTCCTTATTCGCAAATGAACCCGGGTAATATTGGGTGTTGGTCAGCCGCAGTTGTGTTTTCAGCAGGCAATGATCCAGTACATGCTGAAACCCGACCGAAGGCACCGTATCGTATTGTATTTCTTCATCATCATTTCCGTAAATAATGCAATTTCCGAAAAATGCATTATTCATGGGATTGTACTTTTTATTTCCATAATTGTCGTAGGTGTAATTGCTCAGGTACAACGATTTACCAAGTCTGACCGAATTTACCCAATAATTGCCGATGGTCAGTTGCCTGAAATCGTAGCTTCCTCCAAATGTCAGCGCAAGTGCCGAGGCTCCGCAATTTGAGATAACACAATTTGTAGATGTAATGGAGGTGGCATAAGCATATAATCCGGAATTGGTAATGTTCTGAATGATGGTATTATCCAACTTCAGCATAGGATTATTAGATGTTGAAGAATCAATCTCAATTCCCCAGTTGCCGTTTTTAATGATGGCATAGTCGATTTCATCATCTTTACTTCCTTTTTCAAGGAGTATCCCGTCCCACTGGCCGGGCAGGTCGCAGTAATAAGGATCGAGCCGGTCGCCCTGCAATCTTACCGGATGGTCAAGATTACCCAGAATTTTAAGTGTTGCATCTTTGGAAACGACCAGATATGAGCTTTTATGAAAATATATCTTTGTCCCTGGCATGATGGTAAGGTTTGCCGATGTATCAACACGCAAAGGTCCGTAAATGACGTGTGGAAGCGTGCTATCCCAGGTTACAGATCCTTTCAGAACTTCTTTTTTATGAAAGATTGCATCCTGTCCCCAGGCTACCAGTTTGATGGTCTGCTGATTGCCGTTTGTCATAAAAAGGAGGGAGTCGGAAACAATAAAAGGCAGGTTCTTATTTTTGGGATCCACCGTAACTTTCACAAAAATGAAAATACTGTCATGGGCAGGAATTTCAACATTGGTAACATAAAGGGAAGAATTACCGTTGATATTGACACGGAAGTTGGAGGATTCTCCACCAGCAAGGCGGATGCTGGAAATATTCAGCTTATGATTGTTGTTATTAAAAACCCGAAGTTGTTGGGTGACAGATCCAATCGTACTGAATATCGTATCGAAATACACGGTATCTGTAGAAAATGTAAGCTTATATGCGGGACTTGTGTCGATCTTATCTTCTTTCCTGCAGGAAAATATAAAACATGAAAAAAATATGAATATGAACAGGGGTACGGAAATATTTCTATTTATCAGCATGGCAGTAGGATTGCTTTGCAAAAGTAGGAATTTTCGTTAACATGAAATTAACGTAAGAAACAGGTATTATTATAATTTTGCAAACTTAAGGGAAAATGCTTACCTTTAACAAATAGAGCAATACAGCGATGAGTTATATCAAGTTTGACAAATCACAGTTGGTAAATCTGGAATATTCCCTAAAAAGGGAACTGCTGCGGGCCAACCAGTCAGGCTCTTATGCGAGCACTACGATAGTTAACTGCAATACGAGGAAGTATCATGGCCTCTTGATTATTCCTCAACCGGGTATTGATAATGAAAATCATGTGATTCTAAGTAGTGTGGATGAAACAGTGATCCAGAGGGAAGCTGAATTCAACCTCGGAATTCACAAGTATCCGGGCGGAGTATATAATCCCAAAGGGCATAAATATATCATTGATTTTATCAATGAATCCATTCCCTGTTTGATTTACAGGGTAGGAGGGGTTGTATTTTCAAGAGAAACTATCTTTTTAACTCATTCCGACCGGGTTATGATAAAATATACTTTGGAAGATGCCCATTCTCCTACAAAGCTTCGAATCCGGCCATTCCTGGCATTCCGGAATATTCACCAGCTTTCCCGTGAAAATATTTTCGCGGATAAAAAATATGAGATCATTCCTAATGGCATCAAAGTAAAGATGTATCAGGGATATACCGATCTTTTTATTCAGACATCAAAGCCGGCTGAATATACGCATGTTCCTACCTGGTACTATAATGTGGAATATCAGGAAGAAATGGAGAGAGGATATGAATACCAGGAAGATCTTTATGTTCCTGGTTTTTTTGAAATGGATATAAAAAAAGGGGAAAGTGTTTTCTTTGTTGCCGGAATCTCGGAAATGACAGTTCCTTCCATGAAACGTGCCTATAAAACGGAATTGGAAGAAAGGGTTCCAAGAAATAATTTTACGAATTGCCTGATCAATGCGGCCCGTCAATTCATTGTAAGGAAAGGTGGCCGGACTGAGATCATCGCCGGATTTCCTTGGTTTGGACGCTGGGGAAGAGATACTTTTATTTCATTACCGGGTCTTACACTTATCCCGGGTGATGAAAAAATCTGTAAAGAGGTTCTCGATACAATGGTTTCTGATCTCAAAGGTCCGTTATTCCCTAATCTTGGAGCCGGTGATTCTTCAGCGTATAATTCGGTGGATGCTCCTCTCTGGTTTTTCTGGGCTTTGCAGCAATATGCTCATTTTACAAAGACAGAAAAAAAAATCTGGAAGGAATATGGAGAAAAAATGAAGCTGATTCTGGAAGGATATCGGGATGGAATTCAGTTCAATATTCATATGATGGATAATGGACTGATTTATGCCGGAGAACCGGGAAAAGCTTTGACCTGGATGGATGCTATTGTTCACGGCAAGGCAGTCACGCCCAGAATGGGTCAGCCGGTAGAAGTCAACGCGCTATGGTACAATGCCGTCCGGTTCAGCCTGGAGATGGCAAAGCTCGCCAATGACAAGGATTTTATTGCGGTTTGGGAAAAAATTGCGAACAAGATCCCGGTTTCTTTTGTTGAAACTTTCTGGAATCCGGATAAAGGATATCTTGCTGATTATGTGGATGGCGAATATAAAGACTGGTCGGTGCGTCCCAATATGATCATAGCTGCATCATTGCCCTATAGCCCGATCAATGAAGATATCTGCAAGAATGTGATCAGTACAGTCAGGAAAGAGCTGCTTACCCCGAGAGGATTACGAACGCTTTCTCCGAAACATCCGGCATACAAAGGAATTTATTTCGGTGATCAGGCGGAACGTGACCTGGCCTATCATCAGGGAACTGTGTGGCCCTGGCTGCTTGGACATTTCGTAGAAGCCTATCTGAAAATCCACGGTAAAAGCGGATTATCATTTATCAAATCCATATATAGCGGGTTTGAACCCGTCATGACGGAACATGGCATCGGAACAATCTCTGAGATTTATGATGCGGATCCGCCGCATGCTGCACGGGGAGCTATCTCACAAGCATGGAGCGTGGCGGAATTGCTGAGGATCGGGTGGCTGATAAAGGAATACGAAAAGAAAAAGTAGCAAAAATTTTTGATTCAAATAAAGATCACGATGCGGGTTTTAATGTTTGGATGGGAATTTCCTCCTCATATTACGGGAGGTTTAGGAACGGCTTGTTACGGCATGGTCAAAGGACTTGTCAAACAAGGAGTCGAAGTAATATTTATTGTTCCCAAAGCCCATGGAGATGAACCCCGTGAAGGATTTGGCCTTTTAAATGCCAGCGATGTATCTATTGATTTCTCAGAACGACAGGAAGGGCAGGAATACTGGAAACGAATCAAGTACCTTGAAGTAGGATCAAACCTGATCCCTTATGTCGGCCCGGAAGAATTCGAGAAAGTAATTGAAACGGAATCGGTCAAGCGTTCATCCCCTAAGCAGACCGTATTTTCCCGGAGATACCAGTTTTCAGGTAAATACGGAAGAAATCTTATGGAAGAGGTTTCCCGGTATGCTTTGGTGGCTTCGGCGCTTGCCCGGAAATATGATTTTGATGTAATTCATGCCCACGACTGGCTGACATATCCTGCCGGAATTGCTGCTAAATATATAAGCGGCAAGCCACTGGTGGTTCACGTTCATGCAACCGAATTCGATCGTTCGGGAGAGCATGTCAACCAGACGGTTTACGATATTGAACGGAAAGGAATGGAAGAAGCCGACCGGGTTATTACGGTCAGTAATTTTACCCGCCAGATTGTAATTGACCGGTACGGGATACCACCAGAAAAGGTGACTACGGTTTATAATGCCGTGGAACCATCGGATCACCCGGATTCCGGCAAGGTCAGCAAAAATGTGAGAGAAAAAATTGTGACCTTTATGGGAAGAGTAACTTTCCAGAAAGGACCTGATTATTTTATTGAAGCTGCTTATAAGGTTTTGCAGAAAGATCCCAATGTCCGGTTTGTTATGGCAGGGTCGGGCGATTTGCTGAACAAAATGATACTTCGTGTAGCCCAGCTTCATATTGGGACTAAATTTCATTTTACCGGCTTCCTTTCCGGAGCAGATGTCGACAGGATGTTTGCTATGAGCGATGTTTATGTCATGCCATCTGTTTCTGAGCCTTTTGGTATTTCCCCGCTGGAAGCCATGCATTCGAACGTACCTGTTGTTATTTCCAAGCAATCGGGAGTATCTGAAGTACTGAGACATGCACTAAAAGTTGATTTTTGGGACATCGATGCGCTGGCTGATGCTATTTACGGGCTTTTGCATTACGATGCTCTTAAAAAAATGTTTGTACATTTTGGAAAAAATGAAGTGGATAACCTGAAATGGGATAATGCTTCATTGGAAGTAATGCATGTTTACCAGCGGGTAGTTAATATTTGATCTAACAGTTGATGCATATGAGATCCATTTGCTTATTATTCCAGGTCCACCAGCCTTGCCGGCTTAGAACATACCGGTTTTTCAATATCGGAGGAGATCATCAGTATTATGATGATTATCAGAACCGGCATATCGTAAGAAGAGTTGCTGAAAAATGTTATTTGCCGGCTAATAAAATGATGATGGACCTGATAAAAGAGTTTGGTACAGCTTTTAAAGTCAGTTTTTCCATTTCAGGGACAGCACTGGAACAATTTGAAATGTTTGCTCCGGAAGTTCTGAAAAGCTTTCGGCAGCTTGCGGATACAGGCTGTGTGGAATTTCTGACAGAACCTTACGCTCATTCTCTGGCTTCAGTTCGTGATAATGAAGAATTCAAACGGCAGGTGGATTTGCACGGAGAGGCTATTGAGCATTATTTCAATATTCGCCCGGTTACCTTCCGGAATACAGAACTCATTTACTCCGATACGATCGGGGAAAAAGTTGCTGAAATGGGTTTCACAACAATGATCACGGAAGGTGCAAAACAGGTTCTGGGATGGAAAAGTCCGAATTATATTTATTGCAATGCCATTAATCCCAAACTGAAATTGTTCCTGAGGAATTTCCGTCTGAGCAATGATATTGCATTCCGGTTTTCCGAACAATCGTGGTCGGAATTTCCGCTCACTACGGATAAATTCGTGGGATGGCTGGAAGCAATTGAACCCCGTGAGGAAGTAGTGAATCTTTTTCTGGATTATGAAACCATTGGGGAAAGGCAATGGAAAGAAACCGGAATCTTTGATTTTTTCTGGCATTTACCGAAAAAGGTTTTTTCACATTCCGATTTCTCTTTTGGAACTCCCTCGCAGCTGGCAAATGTCCTGCAACCGGTTGCCACTCTGCATGTCCCGTTCCCGATTTCCTGGGCAGATGAAGAAAGAGATCTGAATTCATGGCTTGGAAATCCTTTGCAGGATGAGGCTTTCAGCAAATTGTATTCTATTAGCGGGAAAGTTATTGATTCTCAGGATAAAGATATCCTGAGCGATTGGAATTTCCTGCAAACCAGCGACCATTTTTATTATATGTGCACCAAATGGTTCTCCGATGGGGATGTGCACAAGTATTTCAACCCTTATTCTTCTCCTTATGAGGCTTTTATCAATTACATGAATGTTCTTTCCGATTTTATTATCCGTTTGGATAAAGTTCAGACTGAACGTGTTACCGAAGAAAGCTTACCAGAAGAAAAACCTGTTAAAAAAGCAACCAGAATAAGGCATCTTACTCCCGATGTGGAACGACCGGTGATTTCCAGTAAGAAAATATCGGAGATGAGTAAGGCAAAAAAAATGAAAGCCGGATCTTCAGGTAACAAGAAGGGGAAGGTAGAAGTTCCGGTACCTTTTAAGACTCTGAATATTGAAGATATTATCTCTCTTTCCGACAAAAAAGTAAAAGAATTGATCAAGAATCTTGATATTGAAACGGTAACATATGCAATGAAAGATGTTGATAAAAATGTCCGCCAAAAGGTTGAAAAGAATCTGGGAAAAAGGGCACTGAGGGCTTATCGCGAAATATTAAAGGGAATCAATGAATTGGGGCATTCAGAAATAAGTAAATCAAAGAAACTGTTTGAAAGACAAATTAAATCACTAATTAAATAATTTTTGCTAAGAATGAAGGAAAGTCCATATTCCTTACCTGACTATTTATTTGAAGTCAGTTGGGAAGTTTGTAACAAAGTAGGTGGAATACATACTGTTGTTTCCACAAAAGCATTGACGCTTGTCAATAAATTAAAAGATAATTATATCCTTATTGGACCTGATATTTATAAAGAGACCCATCAGAATCCCGAATTTTTAGAGGACAAATTTCTTTTTAAATCCTGGAGAAAGAAAGCGGAATCAGAAGGGCTAAAGATTCGTGCAGGCCGTTGGAATATTGCAGGAAGGCCTGCTGTAATCCTGGTTGATTTTACTACATATTTCACGGAAAAAGACAAGATTTTTGCCTGGATGTGGGAAAATTATCAATTGGATTCATTATCAGGTGCATGGGATTACATTGAACCGGCTTTGTTTGGCTATGCTGCCAGTCGGGTCATTGAAAGCTTTTATGATTACCAGATTTCATTTCTCGACCGGCTTGTCGCTCAGTTTCATGAATGGATGACCGGGATGGGGGTTCTTTACCTGAAAAAGAAAGTTCCTCAGATCGCCACAGTTTTTACGACTCATGCCACGGTTATGGGCCGGTGTATTGCAGGGAACGGACTTCCGTTATATAAAAACCTCAGCAATTACAATGGGGATACCATGGCCCGTAACTATGGCGTGGTTTCCAAGCTTTCACTGGAAAAGATCTCTGCCCGGGAAGCGGATACGTTCACAACGGTAAGTGAGATAACCAATCATGAGTGTGGTCAATTCCTCGGAAAAAATGTCGATGTCATTACCCCTAACGGTTTTGAAAATACTTTTGTTCCGGGAAAAAATAGATTCTTTGAAAAGAGGGCACTGGCAAGAAATAAAATGATTGATGTTGCGGAAGGTATTTTAAATACTCATCTTCCGCAGAATTCAATCTTCCTGATAACCAGCGGCCGATATGAATTCAGAAATAAAGGGATCGGGCTGTACATTGATGCGCTTGGAAAATTGAACAAACAATCAAAGTTATCTGTACCTATCATCGCTTTTCTTGCTATTCCAGCTTATCAGCTGGGTCCCAGGAAAGACCTGCTGACCAGGATGGCTGAGAAAAATTTTACAAAACCTATTACAGATGAATTTCTCACCCATGGTCTTCATGAGCCGGAGAATGACATGATCCTGAAAAGAATCCAGAAAAACAATCTCCATAACCGTCCGCAGGATCATGTAAAAGTGATTTTTGTTCCTGCGTATCTGAATGGAGATGATGGAGTATTCAATATTCCGTATTACGATCTTTTAATCGGATTTGACGGAACCATTTTCCCATCTTATTATGAACCTTGGGGGTACACTCCGCTGGAAAGCCTGGCTTTCCACATTCCTACGATTACTACTTCGCTGGCAGGATTTGGGCTATGGGTAAAAAAGCTGTATCCTGAAGTAAACGACAGCATTACGGTCATTCCCAGGGGAGACGATAACGATGCATTTGTCGTGGATGAGATAGTAAAAAGCTTTTTGACTATCAGCAACAAACCCGATAAGGAGATAATCAGGATCCGGTTGAGAGCATCGGAAATTTCCCGGTCTGCTTTATGGGAAAACCTGATCATCTATTACCTGGAAGCTTATTCGAAAGCTATTGATAAAGTGAATGCCAGGGCTGATCTTTTCAAAGAAAAACAACCCAAAATACTGGCCGAACCGATTCGTGTCACCGTCGTATCCAAACCAGAATGGAAGAAACTTTTCGTTCAGCAGGAATTACCTGAAAATCTTAAAGATTTACTCCGCTTGTCAAATAATCTCTGGTGGACCTGGAATCAAGAGGGTTCTGAGTTGTTTGAAATGATTGACCGGCATCGTTGGGTGGAAATGGATTATAACCCAATTTCACTGATTGAATCATTAAGTCTCAAGGAATTACAGGCTTTAAGCAATAATGTTCCTTTCCTGGCAAAACTTGCAAAAGTTACTGCGGATTTCAATGCATACATGGAAATGCCAGTGAATGATCCAAAGCATCTTGTAGCCTATTTCAGTATGGAATACGGACTTCATGATACTGTTCAAATATTTTCAGGCGGATTGGGCATTCTGGCCGGTGATTATCTGAAAGAAGCCAGTGATTCCGGTTTTAATATCATAGGAATCGGGCTATTATACAGGTATGGCTATTTCCAGCAGCAGTTGTCTATTACCGGAGAACAGATCGAGGTTTATACACCTCAGAAATTCACACACCTGCCACTTATTCCTGTTCGCGACAAGGACGGGAACTGGATCCGGGTACCCTTTGTATTGCGTGGACGCACAATTTATGCAAAGGTCTGGAGAGTGGATGTAGGCCGTGTCCCTTTATATCTGATGGATACAGATATTTCTGAAAATATAGAATCTGACCGTGAGATTACCCACAAGCTTTATGGTGGCGATTCTGAAAACAGGCTTCGTCAGGAGATTATTCTGGGTGTTGGTGGAATCCGGATGCTGGAGGCACTGGATATTCATCCGGATATTTATCATAGTAATGAGGGCCATTCGGCATTCAACGGAATTGAAAGGCTGAAACATCTGATCACTATAGATAAGCTGACATTTAACCAGGCAGTTGAAGTTGTCAGATCTTCTACTTTATTTACTACACATACACCGGTTCCTGCCGGACATGATACTTTCTCAGAAGATCTTCTTCGTCAATATTTTGGACATTTTCCCGACCACTTGAATATCAAATGGGAAGAATTACTTCAGTTGGGGAAAATGACTCATGATCCGGAAGAAAAATTCTCAATGAGTATCCTGGCTGCGAAATTATCACAGGAAATTAACGGAGTCAGCCGGATCCATGGACGGGTGACCCGTGAAATGTTTGCTCCTTTATATCCCGGATATTATCCCTCGGAATTAAATATCGGATATATAACCAATGGGGTTCATTATCCAACCTGGGCGGCAAAGTCATGGCAAAATCTTTATGAAAATTCTTTTGGTGAAGGATTTCATGATGATCAGTCGAATCCTGCCTACTGGAGAAAGATCCATGAAGTGGATGACAAGATAATCTGGAAAGAACGTCTCAAGCAGAAAAGACAATTGACGAGATATCTGATCAACCGTGTTTATGAAGAAATGACACGCAGGAATGAAAATCCAAAGATGATTTTCAAATTGCGCGAAACTGTCGGGAAAGATGCCATGACTTTCGGATTTGCACGCCGGGTTGCGACTTACAAGAGGGCATATCTCTTATTCAGTAACCTGGACCGTTTATCCAAAATCGTAAATAATCCTCTTCGTCCTGTTCGCTTTATTTTTGCCGGGAAAGCTCATCCCAATGATCAGGAAGGGCAGGATCTTATCAAGAAAATCTATGAAATTTCAAAGACTCCGGATTTCCTTGGCAAGATTTTCTTCGTGGAAAATTATGACATGGAGCTTGCAAAATTTATGGTCAGGGGTGTTGATGTGTGGTTAAATACACCGACTCGTCCTCTGGAAGCTTCCGGAACAAGCGGGGAGAAGGCTGTGATGAATGGTGTAGTGAATTTCAGCGTCCTGGATGGTTGGTGGGCGGAAGGATATCGTAAAGAAGCAGGATGGGCACTGCGACAGGAGGTTACTTATAAAAACAGCCAATTTCAGGATGAACTTGATGCAGAAACCATATACACCTTGCTGGAAGAAGAGATCATTCCGGTTTATTTTGAAATGGATGACAACAAGCTTCCGGTCCGGTGGATATCTTACATCAAGAATACCATTTCTGAGATTGCACCTCATTTTACTATGAAAAGGCAACTCGATGAATACATTTCGAAATACTATATTCCATTGTTTGAAAGATCACAGGCTTTGAAAGCGCATAATTATGAGACTGCCCGTTACCTTGCTTCGTGGAAGCGGAATGTAATCCGGAGTTGGGACGATATCCGGGTTATTTCCCTGAATGTCCCCGATTCATCCCTTAAGCCTTTGAGATTGGGCGAATCCTTTAAAGCCGAAATCGTCCTGGATCTGGATGGATTGTCAGGTGAAGATGTTGGTATTGAAGTTATTTTTGGTAAGAAAATCAACGACCGGGTAACCAACCCTGTAATTATTCAGGAATTGAAACGTGTCAGCGTAAACAAAAATGTCGTTACTTTTGTTTGCGAAATACCCTTTGATCAGGCAGGTGTTTATGATTTTTCCTTCAGATTGTTTCCGAAAAATCCCTTACTGCCACACAGACAGGATTTTTCATTAGTGAAATGGATATGACACTTCTAACTTATAATAAACCAACATTCATTTATGAAACTACTAGATGGTAAAATTGCCCTGGTTACGGGTGCCAACCGGGGAATCGGAAGATGCATTGCATTGAAATTAGCTGAAAACGGCGCCCATGTTGCATTTTCAGATATTGCAGTTACAGATGACACGGCTTCTCTGGAAAAAGAGATAGCGGCTTTTAAAGTGAAAGGGAAGGGGTTTGCGTCGAATGCCGGATCATTTGCAGATAGTGAAAAACTTATCGAAGATGTTCTTGCAGAATTTGGCAGGATTGATATTCTGGTAAATAACGCTGGGATTACACGCGATAACCTTTTAATGAGAATGTCAGAAGCAGATTGGGACCTTGTTATGACCGTCAACCTGAAATCCGTTTTCAATCTGACTAAATCGGTTCAAAAGACTATGATCCGTCAACGTTATGGATCAATAATTAATATGGCTTCCGTTGTGGG
>JAUZOW010000031.1 GCA_030706225.1 Bacteroidota bacterium
CATCTGGCAGCCTTAATAGGGATCCCTTATTCTTATCATTCACCGGATACCTATGTAGATACCAACATTAAGGGAACGTTGAATATCCTTCAGGCTGCTCGGGATTTTGAAGTAGAAAAGGTTATACATACTTCAACCAGTGAGATTTATGGTACTGCGCAATTTGTTCCGATTACTGAGATGCACCCGGTAAATCCACAGTCACCTTATGCTGCGACCAAAGCAGCTGCTGATTTTCTTGCACTCACCTTTTACCGTTCTTTCAAAGTACCGGTTGCTGTTGTACGCCCTTTCAATACATATGGTCCCCGTCAATCGGCACGGGCGGTTATCCCTACAATAATTACACAAATCCTGAATGGAGGGAAAGATATTATTCTGGGTTCATTGACACCCACCCGTGACTTGAATTTTGTCAAAGATACTGCCGCAGGGTTTATTGCTGCTGCAAAAGCTTCAGGAAACCTTGGGGAGATCGTCAATCTGGGTACTGAACACGAAATATCCATTGGCGATTTAGCTCATAAAATTGCCTCCCTTATGGAAGTCCCGATCCATCTGGTTTCATCAGAAGAAAGAATCCGTCCTGAAAAAAGTGAAGTGGAACGACTTTTTGCATCCGGAGAAAAAGCAAAACAATTACTGGATTGGAAACCTGCATATACATTGGAGGAAGGTTTGAAAGAAACCATAGACTGGTACAGGAAACCGGAAAACCGGAAATTTTTCCGTTCCGATATTTATAATATCTGATAAAATGAAAGCAGTCATTCTTGCCGGTGGTAAAGGAACCCGGCTTAAACCTTATACAACAGCTATTCCGAAACCACTGGTTCCCATTGGTGAAAAGGCTATTCTGGAGGTTCTGATCAACCGGCTGAAGCAATATGGAGTGGATGAGATTTTTATCTGCCTTAATCATTTTGCTGAGATTATCATGGCATTTCTGGGAGATGGGAGCAGATTCGGGATCAAAGTTCATTATTCTCTGGAGGATAAACCTCTGGGAACGGTTGCCCCGATTTGCCTTATCAAAGATTTGCCTGAGAATTTCCTGGTAATGAATGGCGACCTTTTAACGGATTTGAATTTCAGTGTTTTATATAAATATCATCTGGAAAGTGATTCATTGATTACCGTTTCGGCTTATGAACGTTCCACAAAGATCGATTTCGGAGTCATTGAAGTAAATGACCAGAACAAAGCAACAGGATTTCTTGAAAAGCCGGAATATAAATTTCTTGTAAGCATGGGAGTTTATGTCATGAACCGCCGTGTTCTGGATTTTGTTCCACCGGATACTTTCTATGGGTTTGACAATCTGATGACGACGTTGTTAAAGGAAAAACAACCTGTGAATATTTTTCGTTATAAGGGATACTGGTTGGATATCGGGCGTCCGGATGATTATGAGAAAGCGAATGAGGATTTTCCTAAAATGAACTGGAAATAATGAAGAGAATCCTAGTTACAGGTGCCGATGGGTTTACCGGGAAACATCTTGTTGCCCGGCTGCGGGCAGAAGGCCATGAAGTTACCGGATTTGATATCGCTCAGGGGGACATTGCGGGTTTTGATCCTTTTGAAAAATATACATACCAAAGCATTGATTATGTTTTCCATCTGGCTGGAAAGACATTTGTCCCGGAAAGCTGGCAACGTCCCTACGAATTTTACCGGGTTAATAACCTGGGAACCCTGAATGCTCTTGAATTCTGCCGTCATTCAGGAAGCAATCTTACCTATATAAGTTCTTATCTGTACGGTTCGCCGGAATATCTTCCTGTTGATGAGAAACATCCGGTAAAAGCGTATAACCCATATGCTCACAGTAAAGTACTGGCTGAAAGCCTTTGCCGTCAGTACAAAACATTGTTCGGGTTAGAAAGTATTATTATACGCCCTTTCAATATTTACGGTCCGGGCCAGTCGGGACTTTTTCTCATCCCGGAAGTGATTCAGAAAGTGCTGAAACCATCCATCCCGGTAGTTGAAATAATGGATGGAAAGCCAAAAAGGGATTTCCTTTTTGTAGATGACTATATTGATGCTCTGGTTTTGTCAATGGAATGGCCCCGGGAAACGGTCAACCTGGGGAGCGGTTCATCTGCCAGTGTGAAAGAAATCGTTGAAGAGGTGATGCAAATATCCGGTATCCACAAACCGGTAAAAGATTCCGGATCTGCACGTCCTAATGAGATCCCGGATCTCTATGCCGATATCTCATTTGCCCGGAAACTGGGATGGAATCCTGTAAGTTCTCTTCATGAAGGGCTTGAAAAATGTATAGATTCCATAAAACTGACGATTTGAAAGGGCTTTTGACAGATTTACCATGAACAATATCATTGACGAAACGACCGGTTATTATACAAATCAAAGGAAAGAGATGCTGGAATTTATTTCTTCTTCCAGCCGGAAAATACTGGATATAGGTTGCAGTGAGGGAAATTTCGGTATACTTATAAAAAACAAACTGAATGCGGAAGTCTGGGGAATAGAACTTGTTGAAAAAGCTGCTTCCGTTGCATCCCGGAAACTCGATCAAGTAATCCAGGGAGATTTTCTTGAAAAATGTGGAGATCTTCCCGGAAATTATTTTGATTGCGTTATTTTCAATGATGCACTGGAACATTTTCCCGATCCTTGGCTTGTTCTTGGCAAATTAAAGAGGTTACTTGCAGAGAATGGATCGGTTGTGGCATCCATTCCAAATGTCAGATATATAGGCAATCTGGTGGAACTTATTTTCAAAAAAGACTGGGAATATAAAGATGGAGGAGGAATTCTGGATATTTCGCATTTCCGTTTCTTTACGAAAAAAAGCATAATCAGGATGTTTGAACAATCCGGATATACCATTAACCGGATCCAGGGGATCAATGCCACACCCAGCTGGAAAGTTAAGCTTCTTTCCGCTCTTTCATTTGGCCATTTCTCGGATGTCAGGTATCTGGAATTTGCAGTTGTCGCCAATCTGAAAAAATGAACAACATCCCTCTGGTATCGGTAATAAGTCCTGCTTATAATCATGGGAAATACATCGAAGAGTGTATTAAATCCATACTCCGGCAAAGCTTTCCGGATTGGGAAATGCTTATTATGGATGACGGAAGTACAGATGATACGGCAGAAATAGCGGAAAGGCTTTCTGAAAATGACAGCCGTATTATGGTATTCAGGCAGAATAACATCGGCATATTTCGTCTGGCGGAGACTTATAATAAAGCTCTTGCCAATTCCCATGGAAAATATATCTGTATCCTTGAATGTGATGATCTCTGGGAACCTGATAAATTGAAAAGGCAAACGGAGACGATGGAAAAAGATCCTTCCGTTGTTGTTACCTGGGGGAAAGCAATGGCATTCCATTCCGGTGATTTGTCTTCCGCCGGTATTTATCCGAAAACTGTTCCGGAAGGTACTTTTTACCAGAATGATCCTCCTGGAAATATCCTGAATATTCTTTTCATTGAAAATCCGATTCCCGCGGCAACAATGATGATCAGGAAATCCGCTTTATCCCGGACAGGCGGATTCATTCAACGACCCGGTTTGCCTCTTGTCGATCTTTCTACTCTTCTGGAGCTGGCGGATAAGGGTACCTTTCATTATGATGACAGGATCCTTGCCAAATGGAGAGTATATGAAGCTCAGACTACCAAAACGTATCCTGTTCAGATACTGGAGGGGAGAAGAGATCTTTGCCTGGAGAAGTTCCGTTCCCTGGATCCGGAAATAAAGTGCAAGCTTTCTGTTTCTGAAAGTGAACTGATAAAACATTTCAAAAAACAGCATATCATTGCCTGTGCCAGATCCGGAAGATATAAGCTGATTCGTAAAGACTTCCGGGGGGCAAGATCGGATTATAAAAAGGCTATTTTTGCACCGGGATTTCAAGAACCTGTCTGGCGCATGAGGGCAATAACCGGTTATATTTTCAGTTTATTTCATAAAGATATTGAGGGGCTTTCCCGTCTTCTTGGTAAAGAATCTTACAAGAAAAGATGATTTCAAAGCAATTCTTCAAATCCTCGCTGATCTACTCCGTTGTCGGTGCATTGCCATACGCATCCGGCGTGATTTTGATCCCCTTTTTTGCCAATCACCTGACAATTTCCCAGTTCGGGCAGAATGCCCTTTACATGACTTTCATGTATCTCGTCCAGGTGTTTTCCACCTTTGGACTGGATACCTATATTGGCATTAATTCCTTTGATCATAAGGATTCCCGGGAGAAGATGGGCAAATTCATTGGGAGTGTACTGCTTGCCCTGACGGTGATGGGCATGATCGTGGCAGCACTCATGATGTCGTCGGGGAGTATCATCTTTAAGGTAGTTTACAAAGAAAGTTCATCGATGACTTTCTTCCCGTATGGGGCTCTGACTGTCATTTCAGCTATTTTTAACGGGATTTTTAAATCATATTCCAGCCTCCTGATAAACCAACAGAGACCGGTACGGTTCTTCTGGCTGAACGTATCAAACTTTGTACTTGTCATCGGGATATCGCTGACATTACTATATCTGTTCCCTCATACACTGTATGGCCCGATCCTTGGCCGGCTTTTCCCTGCCGTTATCTCATGCGGGTTATCGATTTTACTGATATTCCTGGAATATGGGTTTCATTTCCGGAAAGACCTTTTCCGGGGAATGGCTTCCTTCTGCTTCCCGATGGTTGTTTATGCATTCATGATATGGGTAGTGAACTATATTGACCGGAACATCATTGCCCATTACATGGATGATACCAGTGTCGGGATTTTTGATATTGCAGTCAAAATTTCAATGTTCATCGATTTTGTTCAGGCCGGGCTTGGCAATACGATCCAACCCAAAGTTTATACCATCTGGAAAGATAAAAATCTGAAGGAAAGCACTCCGGAAGTGAACCGGTATTACAATGGATTCATTGCGATCACTGTATTGTGTATTCCGGTCTTGGTTGTTTCAATTCCGTTGCTGGTACCCTTTCTGATCAAAGATCCCAAATATTACCAGGCATTTGCCTTTCTTCCGGTTCTTTGCCTGGGTTATGCTTCCCGCGGTTGGTTTTATATGTTCCTGGCGCCGGTTTTCTTCTTTAAGAAAACGAAGATACTTCCTGTCATCTTTTCCTTTGCCGCTCTTTTCCAGATTGTGTCCAGTATCCTGTTGATTCGTTCGTTCGGGCTGAGCGGAGCCGTTTATTCGAGTTTCCTGGTCAAGGCATTCCAGGCTCTTTTACTATTCCTGGCAAGCAAAAGGTTTTTCCATTATTCCTTTAATAAATGGAAGATCTTTTTTATGCCGGCCGTGTTTATGATCCTTGTACTGATATCAGATTTCTTCGTGACAGATGCCACAAGAATGTTGCTGGGGCTCGGTCAGATGGCATTGAGTATTTTTCTGGTATGGATTACTTACCGGGCGGAACTGATCCCGATGTTCCGGAAGATTTTTGCGAGATAAGCTGTTCCTTTTTTTTCCTTGCATTCAGGATGCTGGCATTGAGCTCAAAACCGGCAAGAAGGCTGAAAGCATTGAAATAGATCCACATCAGCACGATCATCAATGTACCGATGGATCCATAAAGGACATTATATCGGGAAAAATTATTTACATAAAAATCGAATCCAAGGGTAGTAACGATAAATAAAATTGTTGCCAGGGAACCTCCGGCTGATATAAATTTGAAATGGCCTCTGCGTGCAGGAGCCAGATAATAAATAAATGAAATTGCGAGGAACAGGGCTTCCAAAATGATAGACCATTTCAGGATCAGGAGGAGAATAGAATAGAAATTGGTGCTTTCCATGGTTTGTGGAAGAATCAGGGAAAGCAGGATATTCCCGAATGAGATCAATCCGATGGCAATGATGATGAGAAGAGTAAAAATAAGAACAAGCAGGAGAGAGACAAGCCTTTGTTTTATCCAGCTACGGGTTTCAATGGTATGAACGGTATTATTGAATGCATCCATAAGACTGCTGAAACCGCTTGTGGAAAAATAGAGCGCAAGGATAAAGCCCAATGACATCAAACCGCTGTGCTGCCGGATCACAATATCTTCCACTGTTTCCCTCACCGGTTCATAGGCCGCATGAGGAATCAGGTCCCGGATGATTCCCAGCAGGGCTCCCTGGAAATTGGCAAGGGGAATAATAGGAATAATGGTAAAAAGAACGATTATAGTAGGGAAGAGAGCAAGGAAAAAATTGAAAGAAATGGCAGCTGCGCGGGTGGTTATATAACCCTGGTACAATCCTTTGATGAAAAAGCCGAAAACATCATACAACGGGATACCATCAAATCCGGGAAGTACGATTCTCTTGGATTTCCTCAAAAGTTTTGAAATGAACTTCCAATGAAGAATCTTTGTTACGTAAGATGGTAGGTCCTGAAGTTCCATTTTATTCTTATCCTGTAACTTTCAGACTCATATCAAGGCTTCTGAAATTATGAGTAAGCGCTCCCACTGAAATAAAATCCACACCGGTCATTGCATAAGAACGGATATTATCCTGTTTTATTCCCCCGGAGGCTTCCGTTTCAAACCGGCCGTTAATCCGGTGAACAGCTTCAGTGAGATTTTCCGGTGTAAAATTATCCATCATGATCCGGTCGATTCCTCCATATTCAAGGACATCTTCCAGTTCTTTCAGATTTCTGACTTCAATCTCGATCTTTAGCCCCTTCCGGCCTGATTTTTCAAGGTATCTGTGAACAGCCTTAATGGCGTTGATGACTCCTCCGGCCATATCCACATGGTTATCCTTGATCAGAACCATATCGAAAAGTCCAAAACGGTGGTTGAACCCGCCTCCGGTCCTGACAGCGTATTTTTCCAGTTCCCGGAGATTCGGAGTGGTTTTGCGAGTATCCAGAACTTTGGCTTTTGTTCCCTTTAATTCTGAAACAATACGTGCCGTAGATGTTGCAATACCACTCAGCCTTTGCATAAAGTTCAAAACAAGCCGCTCAGCGGATAATATGGAAAGTACACTCCCTTCCACCTCAAAAGCTATATCGCCTTTTTTAACCGGATCACCGTCCTTTTTATACAGAGTCAGCTGAAGAGAGGGGTCAACCCGGGAAAAGACTTTCTGGGCAACCGGAATACCAGCAAGAATCCCTTCATCTTTAATCAGAAGCCTGGCTTTACCGGTCATGCCGGGAGAATAAATAGAGAGAGAAGTCACATCACCGTCACCCAGATCTTCCGCAAGGGCTCTTTCGATGATTTCATCCAATGTCAATGCGTTCATTTTTTAAATGCTTTCAATTACTGGATCTGCAATTGGTGGATTAAAAATTTCCCGGATACTTTTTTCAAAAGATAATAAACACGAAAAGTCTTGCCACCCGCATTCATTTCCCCGAGAGCAAAACATGAACCATCATTGGAAGTCCCCTTCCGGGTCATTTTATATGATTTTACCTGGTTTTTGGTAAAAAAATCCTGGATGATCCGTGTAGCCTGGGTTTTACTGTAAGAATCTTCATTCCCGGCAATGCTGAGGTCGACCATCTGATTGAAAAAGCTGGAAAGTCGGGATGCATCTCCTGAAGAAAGAGCAGAAGTGATTTGCTTATGTGTGTCATCTGTTTCCACAACAGGTGAAAATGACTGTACGATCAGAATTGTCAGCAAAACAACGGGGATGTATTTCAACCGTGTATTCATGCCATTTGCTTTTTATTAAGAATCTCAGTAATTATGCAAACTTACAACAATATGGTATTTTTTCCTATAATACCCGCAAAAACCGGGCCTATTGTGATTTAAAATGAAAATTAAGCTGATTGTTGTCGGTAAAACAGATAAAGAATACCTGCGAACCGGCTTTCATGAATATGAGAGCAGGGTTAAAAAATATCTTCCTTTTGAATATATTGAAATTCCGGCTCTGAAATCTTCCCAGAACCTGAGTCATGAAGAGTGTAACAGACTGGAAGCAGAAAAGATCCGTTCCTGCATTTCGGTGGGAGATACGCTGATATTGCTGGATGAAAGAGGGAAAGAGATGCGTTCGGTGGAATTTGCTGATTTCCTGAATAAAAGATTCCAGGCAGGAGGTAAAAACCTGGTCTTTGTTGTCGGCGGTCCTTTCGGCTTTGATGAAAAATTGAAGAAAGAAGCCCAATTTCTGATATCTTTGTCGAAAATGACTTTTTCACATCAGATGGTCCGGCTCTTTTTTGCAGAGCAACTATACCGGGCATTGTCAATCCTGAGGAACGAGCCTTACCATCATGAATAATCACAGGATTTCCCCGTTGTTGTTAACTTTTCGTTAACTAGGCAGTTAACAAATATTAACACAAAAAGCTTGATGACAATTTTTTCTTTTATCAAATTTGCACCCACAAAAATTGATCCATATGATTGAAACGGATATTAAAGCCCTGAATGAACGGATCCAGAAAGAGAGTTCTTTTGTGGATTTGGTCACGATGGAGATGCAAAAAGTGATTATAGGTCAGAAACAGATGATTGAAAGGTTACTTATTGGGATGC
The DNA here is from genome assembly GCA_030706225.1 of Bacteroidota bacterium. Taxonomy (GTDB): domain Bacteria; phylum Bacteroidota; class Bacteroidia; order Bacteroidales; family FEN-979; genus JAUZOW01. The sequence goes on from JAUZOW010000031.1 coordinate 8,506, forward strand.
TTTCCAACGGACATATTCTTCTGGAAGGAGTTCCCGGTCTTGCAAAGACTCTTGCAATCAAATCGCTGGCAAATATAATCGATGCAAAGTTCAGCCGGATTCAATTTACTCCTGACCTGTTGCCTGCCGATCTTATCGGAACACAGATATACAGCCAGAAGAAAGAAGAATTCCACGTCAGGAAAGGTCCCATTTTTGCCAACTTTGTCCTGGCTGATGAAATTAACCGTTCTCCGGCAAAAGTCCAGAGCGCTTTGCTTGAAGCTATGCAGGAACGTCAGGTTACCATTGGGGAAGAAACATTCAAACTGGAAGAACCTTTTCTGGTCCTTGCAACAGAAAACCCGATCGAACAGGAAGGTACTTATCCGTTGCCGGAAGCTCAGGTTGACCGATTCATGCTGAAGGTAGTCATCGGATATCCGGATAAAAAGGAAGAAAAACTGATTATTCGCCAGAATATAGCGAACGAAACAGTGACTACTTCGACCATTCTGAAACCAGAAGACATCTTACGGGCAAGAAATATTACCCGTGAGGTATATCTTGATGAAAAGATCGAAAATTACATTACCGATATTGTTTTTGCATCCCGTTTTCCGGCCGATTATAAGCTGAAGAAATTTGAAGGACTGATTTCATATGGAGGCTCGCCCCGTGCTTCTATTTACCTGGCATTGGCAGCCAAAGCCTATGCTTTCATCAAACGCCGTGGGTATGTTATTCCGGAAGATATCCGTGCCGTAGCACACGATGTCTTGCGTCACCGCATCGGACTTACTTATGAAGCAGAAGCCGAAAACATTACTACTGAGGATATTATTAATGAAATACTCAATGTTGTAGAAGTGCCCTGATGCCAGATGCCGGATATTGAATAAAAATCGTAAATCGTAAATCGTATATCATAAATTGGAAGCTTCCGATATATTCAAGAAGGTCAGAAAGATTGAAATAAAGACAAGGGGATTGTCCAACCACATATTTTCAGGACAATACCACAGTGTCTTTAAAGGGCGTGGAATGGCTTTCAGTGAAGTAAGAGAATACCAGCCCGGGGATGATATCCGCAGTATCGACTGGAACGTAACGGCAAGGTTTAATCATCCTTATGTCAAGATTTTTGACGAAGAGCGGGAACTTACTGTCATGCTTCTGATTGATGTCAGTAAATCCAATCAATTTGGTACAGTACATGCCCTGAAAGAAGAGATCATTACGGAAATAGCTGCCGTTCTTGCTTTCAGTGCCATTCAGAACAATGATAAAGTCGGGGTGATTTTTTTCAGTAATCAGATTGAAAAGTTCATTCCCCCTAAGAAAGGATCTTCACATATATTAAGAATCATTCGCGAGCTGATTGATTTCCGTCCCCTGAATACCCAAACCCGAATTTCAGAAGGGTTGAAGTATTTTACCAATGTCATCAAGAAACGTTGCACGGCATTCATTATCTCCGATTTTCTGGATGAAGGCTTTGAAGATGCTATTAAGATTGCGAATAAAAAGCATGATCTGATCGCTCTTCAGGTGTATGATCCCAGAGAAACCGAATTGCCTCCGGTCGGATTGCTAAGAGCCAGGAATGCAGAAACAGGTAAGCAGATCTGGGTCGATACTTCAGATCCTAAGCTCCGGAAAGACTATGCAGAATGGAACCGGAAACAGGAAAAGTATCTGAATGATATCTTCCTGAAATGTGGAATGGATTTCGTTAAGATCCGTACGGATGAGGATTATGTGAAACAGTTGATCAAGCTGTTTAAAAAGAGAGAATCGAGACGATAAGGTATAATAGAAGAATGAATCTGAAGATAAAATTTAATACAATAATCTGGTTATTTCTCCTGTTCAGCCTTTATAGTACCGGACAGAGTATCCATCCTACCGTGAAGTTGGATACGAATGCCATGATGATCGGAGATCAGGTCCGGTTAAAGCTGGGTATCACAGTTCCGGCAAAAACACAGGTCCGGTGGCCAATGATCGGAGATACCATTCTTGAGAAAATCACTGTAATCGGACGTTCGAAGATCGATACTGCTCTGTCGAAGGATAAACAAAGCATGACCCTTTCCCAACAATTGCTTATTACTTCCTTTGACAGCGGTTTCTATACGTTGCCATCCATTCGTTTTTATTACAGACAGTTGCCTGATACGACGGTAAGATTTGAAGATGCCATGCCGGTCTTTCTTAAAGTCAATACCGTAAAGGTAGATACAACACTGGCAATCAAACCCATCAAAGGACCGTTGAAAGTCCCGATCACTTTCCGGGAAATGCTGCCCTGGATTATCGGATTTCTCCTGCTGGCAGGCCTGATCGTTGTGATCATTTATTTTGTAAAGAAATTAAAGAAGAAAGAACCAATCATACAGCTGAAGCCCCGAGTGAGGTTGCTTCCACATGAAGCAGCACTTTCGGAGCTGGAAAAATTAAGAGTGAAAAAACTCTGGCAAAGCGGGAAAGTAAAGGAATACCATTCCGAACTGACGGATATTCTGAGGAAATATATAGAAGATCGCTTCGGGGTTAAGGCATTGGAAAGCACCACGGGTGAGATTATGGATAGAATTACCTTGCTCAACGGAATCGAAAAACAGGTACTGGAAAAATTATACCGGATCCTTTCACGGGCTGATATGGTGAAGTTTGCAAAGGATAAGCCTTTGCCCGAAGAGCATGAGGAAAGCCTTGATCTTTCGATTCAGTTTGTCAATGAAACCATTGAAAAAAGCGAACCGGTAACTCCGGAAAAGGGAGGAGAAAAATGCTGAAAGGGATAACATTCGCTAATCCGCATTATCTTTATCTGCTGCTGATCATTCCGCTGCTGATTGTCTGGTATTTCTACCGGCAACGCAGGAATTATGCCGACATGCAGGTTCCCACAACACGGAGTATGGAAGGAACCCGCCCCAGTTTGCGTATTTATCTTTATCATTCCCTTTATATATTACGGATGCTTGCTATCGGGTTGCTTATAGTAGCTCTTGCAAGGCCTCAGAAAAGCCTCAGCCGTCAGGATGTTTCTGTTGAAGGAATTGATATTGTCCTGGCAATGGATATTTCAGGGAGTATGCTTGCCCAGGATTTTAACCCCAACCGTATTGAAGCCTCAAAGAACCTCGCCATGGAATTTATTGACGGAAGGCCTAACGACCGGATCGGCCTGGTCATCTTTAGCGGGGAGGCATTTACTCAATGTCCCATGACAACGGATCATGTGGTTCTTAAAAACCTTTTCAAAGATATCAAGAGCGGAATGATAGAAGATGGCACAGCGCTCGGTGATGGACTGGCAACGGCGGTAAACCGGCTTCGCAGCAGTACCGCTATCTCGAAAGTTATCATCCTTATGACCGATGGTGTGAATAACATGGGAGCACTGGATCCGCTTTCTGCTGCTGAAATCGCAAAGCTTTACGGAATTCGGATATATACTATCGGTATTGGAACTATAGGAATGGCACCTTATCCGATTCAAACGCCATTCGGAATCCAGATGCAGAATATGGAAGTCAAAATTGATGAACCACTTCTGCAGGAAGTTTCCAAAATGACCGATGGAAAATATTTCCGGGCAACCGGCAATACCAAACTTCGCGCTGTTTATAAAGAAATCGACAAGCTGGAGAAATCCAAGATCGATGTTACTGAATTCCGCAGGAAGAAGGAGGAATATTTGTTTATCGTCCTGGTGGCAATGATCCTGCTTGCCGTTGAAGTTATCCTTAGGAATACGGTGTTTAGAAATATACCCTAAACACTATGAATGCGATAAATGTTATAAATGAAAATCGTAAATCGTAAATATTAAAAATGTTCCGTTTCGCTCATTTTGGATTCATTTACCTCTTTCTGCTGATACCCGTTTTTATTGGTGTATTGGTGCTGTTTTTAATGTGGAGGAAAAACGCGCTGAAGCGGTTTGGTGATTTACCGGTTATCCGTCAGCTGATGCCAGAGTATTCTTCAGGCAGGATTATATTCAAGTTCCTTATCCTGATGCTGGCTTTTTCATCACTCGTTATTGCCCTGATGGATCCGCAAACAGGATCCAGACTGGAGAAAGTGAAACGACAGGGGATCGACATGATGATCGCTCTGGATGTTTCCAACAGTATGCTTGCAGAAGATATCAAGCCGAACCGGCTCGAAAGATCCAAGCAAGCTATCTCAAAGCTTTTTGACGAACTGGAAGGCGACCGGATCGGACTGATCGTTTTTGCCGGGAAAGCTTATACTCAGTTGCCAATAACGACCGATTATGCAGCCGCCAAAATGTTCCTGTCAACGGTCAATACCAATAGCGTGCCGGTTCAGGGAACAGCCATTGGTGATGCTATTGATCTGGCAACCAAATCATTCGGAGAATCTAAATTGAATAAAGTCATCATCCTGATCACTGATGGGGAAGATCACCAGGGCGATTGGTTGGAAAAAACAAAGGAAGCTGCAAAACAGGGAATCAATATTTATACGATAGGAATGGGACTTAAGGATGGAGCGCCAATCCCGGTTTATTCAGAAAATATTGAAATTGGATATAAAAAAGACAAAGAAGGGAATACGATCATCAGTAAATTGGATGAAAGCCTTCTGCAGCAGATCGCTTCAGCCGGAAACGGGATGTATGTCCGTGCAAGCAATTCGGATGCTGGGTTGCAGAAAGTATTTGATGAGTTTAGTAAAATGCAGAAAAAGGAGATCGAAACGCGGCAATATTCCGAGTATGAAGACCGTTACCAGTATTTTGTTGCTCTGGCTCTGATATTCCTGGCATTGGAGTTGTTCGTTTTTGATAAAAAGAATCAGTGGTACAGCAAATTCAAACCTTTTGAAAGCTGATGAATTGATGATCTGATGAGTTTTAAATTTAGTAATATGAAAGGCAGTTTCTTTTTGAAATCATTTTTTCTCCTGATTCTGGGGTTCGGCTTCATTACGGCTGGAATGGCTCAGAAAGAGACAAAGCTGCTCAGACAGGGGAATACCCTTTATAAACAGGGGAAATACAAGGATGCGGAAATGAGTTACCGGAAAGCCCTGGAAACGAATAAAGGATCCGTCAAAGGGCAGTTTAATCTTGCCGATGCAATGTACAAGCAGAAAAATTTTGATGAATCTTCCCGGATTTTCGGGTCGCTGGCTGATTCGAAACTGGATAAAGAAACAAAGGCTCACGTTCTTCATAATCTTGGTAATTCCTATCTGGAAGCGCATCAATATGACAAAAGTATTTATGCATATAAACAATCCTTACTGAATAGTCCTCAGGACAAGGATACAAAGTACAATCTTGAATATGCAAAGGCCATGCTGAAGAAACAGCAGCAACAGCAGCAGCAGAATAAGAACCAGCAGAATAAGGATCAGCAGAAGAAGGACCAGCAACAGAAGCAGGATCAGCAAAATAGCAATAAGGATCAGCAAAAGAAAAATCAGCCGGATCAGAAGAAGATCAGCAAGGAAGATGCCGAAAGAATGCTGGAAGCCCTGAAGAATGACGAGAAAAAGACGCTGGAAAAAGTAAAGAAGCAGAAAGCCAGTGTACAACAGGCCAATATTGAGAAAGATTGGTAATTTTGCAAGATTATTGAGTACTGGATAATAAAAATGAAACGGATCCTATTTTTTGCCGGTTTATTTTTTGCTATGACATTCATGGCAAATGCTCAGGACATTCAGTTCACGGGTTCTGCCCGTTCTGTTGTCGGAGTAGGAGAGACCTTCAATTTATCCTATACCGTCAATGGCCAGGCTTCAAATTTCAGAGGTCCTTCCCTGAGTGGTTTTGATGTAATTTCGGGACCTTTCACTTCAACTTCATCGAGCATCCGTTCTGTCAATGGGCGGACTACGATGTCAATTTCCAATACCTTTTCCTATCTTTTACAAGCCAGCCGAGAAGGAACCTTTGAAATAGCTTCAGCATCTGTTCAGGTTGACCGGAAGACCTACAAATCCAATGTGGTTACTATTAAAGTTGTCAGAAACGGTAGTTCGAAAGGGGGCAGCCAGGGAATGACTTCGGGAGGACGACAATCCTCTTCAGGAGCAAAGTCGGGCGGGAATGACGTATTCCTGAAAGCTTTTGTCACCAACGATAATCCCCTCCAGGGAGAGGAAGTCGTAGTTACCTATAAAATTTTCACGAAAGTCCCCATTTCCCAAATCAGCATTTCAAAGCTCTCTTCTTTCCAGGGTTTCTGGTCACAAAACCTGATCAAGGATAATGAGAAATTCAACCAATATACCCAAACCATTAACGGGGAACAGTATATTGTGGCAGATATCCGGAAAATAGCCTTGTTCCCGCTGAAAAGCGGAAGATTGACAATCGATCCTCTGGAAATGGAGTGTGTGGCGCAAATTAAGCGACAGGTAAAAACCAAGACAGGAGATCCTTTCTTTGATGACTTTTTCAATGACAGTTTTTTTAACAGCAATGTCGCAACCGTTGAAAAATCGCTGAAATCGAATGCCTTATATATCAATGTACGTCCGTTGCCGGATGCCAATAAACCTTCTGATTTCAGTGGTGCAGTAGGAAATTTTTCATTTACCTCTTCTCTGGATAAAGAGAAAGTGAATGCCAATGAGCCGATTAATCTCAAATGTACAGTCACCGGACAGGGAAATCTCCAATTGATCGACCGGTTAAATGTCACTTTCCCTCCCGATTTTGAGACGTATGATCCCAAGGTTACGAGCAATATCAATACGACGGCAAGCGGGGTTTCCGGTTCTCAGATTTTTGAATATCTGATTATCCCCAGAAAACCAGGAAGATTTACAATCAAGCCGATTCCATTTACCTTCTATGACTTGAAAACCCACAGATATACCACAGTCAGTACTCCGGCATATACGATTGATGTCGGGAAAGGTACGGGAGAAGCCGGTGGGGCTGTTTATTCCGGTGGAAACAAAGAGGATATCAAATACATTGGCAGTGATATACGTCATATAAAGAACCAATTGTTCTCCTTGCGACGGGTAGGCTCTTTCTTTTTCGGATCTCTGGGCTTTTACTTGCTGATACTTATTCCGGTTTTTCTTTTCCTTGCTATTATAATCATCTGGAGGAAACGGATGGAACAGCAGAGTAATGTAGTGCTGATGAAAAACCTAAAAGCCACGAAAGTAGCCCGGAAACGATTGAAAAAGGCAAGTGATTTTCTAAAGGAAGGGAAACAGGAACTCTTTTACGAAGAAATTTCTCAGGCGCTATGGGGTTATCTAAGTGATAAATTTAGCATTCCTAAAGCGGATCTAAGCATGGATTCCGTTTCGGATGCACTCATGCAAAAGAGTGTAAATGAAGAAATTATTCATCAATTTATGGATACTTTGAATAATACGGAATTTACCCGTTTTGCACCTGGCGAAAAGAATCAGAAGATGGATAAGATTTATAATGAAGCATTGGATATTATATCAAAGATTGAAAGAGAACTTAAGTAAAACCAATACGCGTAAAAAAATCGTAAATCGTAAATAATGAAGCGTTTCCTGTTGTTCGGCTTTTTGATGTTCATTCTGGCAAAGGGTTTTGCTTCAGATCAGGATGTATTCATTAAACAGGCAAACAAGGCCTATTCAGAAGGGATGTATGCTCAGGCTGCGGATTTGTATAAGAAAGTGCTGATTTTAGGATACGAAGCGCCTGAATTATACTACAATCTGGGGAATACATATTTTAAAATGAATGATTATTCCTCGGCGATTTTGTATTTTGAAAAGGCGCATAAGCTGGATCCGGGGAATGAGGATATCAACTTCAATCTTCAGGTAGCCAACAGTAAGATTTCAGATAAGATTGAACCTCTGCCGGTACTATTTTATGTCCGGTGGTACAATGCTTTGGTCGAGATAATGCCCGTTGACGGATGGGCATGGTTTGGGTGTATTTTGTTTATAATTAGTTTATTTACGGGCCTTTTGTATTTCTTGTCCAGAGTATTGATCATTCGGAAAATAGGATTTTGGGGTGCTATTGCTGTTTTGGGCCTTTCATTGTTGTCGTTTTTGTTTGCTTATCAGGAATATCGGACCATAACTCATAATCCTCAGGCTATCGTGTTTACGCCTACCGTGACAGTCAAGAGTTCACCGGATGAAAAAAGTGTGGATCTCTTTGTCATTCATGAAGGTACAAAGGTACAGCTGATGGATAATATCGGAACCTGGTATGAAATTCGGATTACCAATGGATCTGTGGGATGGGTTCCTGTATCCGTTGTTCAAAAAATTTAGAATTGTTCAATATTACATTGAAAGATTCTCTATTAGTGCTTTCTGGGTGTGGTAGTTGCGGTTTCGGGGTAATCATGTATAATGCTGATCATCCGTGCGGTTCCATGTTTTTTTTTGTGGAATAAAGATTTTGATTTATATTTGTTGGATTAAAATCAGGTCAAATACAACATATTATACAATTGAATTCCCTACTCTTATACTTAAATACCAGCTATTAATAAAATAAATAAATTTCTTTCATATGAAAAAAAGAATTTTACCCTTTATTCTATCGACGGTTTTTGTAGGATTCTGCTTTTTCTTTTCTCCCCTGGCATCTCAGGCAGGAAATCCCGGAAGTACAGGTGTTGACCGGCTTTATCAGATACGGTGCAATCAGGTGACGGGTGTTGTAGATCCCCGGGATGTACTAAACGCGATGGAACAGATCCAGAAGATGAATACGAAAGTTACGAATTCCGGACTGAATCTCAACTGGAATGAGATGGGACCTGTAAATTATTCAGGACGTACCCGTGCTTTGATTTTTGATAATCAGGATGCATCCGGAGCCACATTATATGCAGGCGGTGTTTCCGGTGGATTATGGAAATCAACAAATTATGGATTAACCTGGAATCAGATCAATACGGAATCCGGTGAAGTGTTAAGAGTTACTTCTCTGACACAAACTCCGACCGGTGTTATTTATGCAGCAACCGGTGAATCATATTGTTCACAAAACCAATCCGTTGGTACAGGTATTTATCGTTCGGATGATGGAAATACCTTTACAGTCATTTCTTCTACCGTACCTTCCGCCAATAACTCAACCGTTGATTGGGCTTATATCCAGAAAATCGTATGCAATAAATCCGGGAGATTGTTCGCAGGAACCAATAAAGGGTTAAAATATTCAGATGATGGAAACACCTGGACAAACCTTATCAATGGTTTTGTACAGGACATTGCAGTGGGTTCTGACGGAACTGTCCTTGCTTCTGTTGATAATTCCATTTACATTGCTACTTCCGGTGCTATCAGCAACTTTGTCAATCTTTCGACAGGCGCTGCCAACTTGTTACCGACAAGCAATGTAATTGAGGGAAGTTCTCTTGCTATTGCTCCTTCCGATCCTAACGTAATGTATGTCGCTCTTGCTGACATGGCAGGTAATCTGTATAACCTGTATTCTTCTATAGATAAAGGTGCAAACTGGTCGGTAATCATGCCTGCCAATTCAACCTATGAACCTTTCAAAACAGAAGGTTGCTACGCAAACGTGATGGCTGTTTATCCCAATGATCCTTATCAGATCCTTCTGGGTGGTGCCAACATGTGGTGGGGCAAAAGATATGATACTACGGGATATTACAATTGGGAACAGGTTTCATTTGGTGCCATTGAATCAAGTAATGAACAATATCTTCCTCTTTACCATCATGTGTATCTTTTCCGTCCGAATACAGACAATCAATTTGCAGTTGCAACCGATAACGGTGTCTATACCGGTACAATTAGCACCGATGGAATCACTTACCTTCCGAAAAGTAAAAATTTAAGTACGACACAATTCAATTCAGTAGCTGTATCTATGTATAAAGATGCTGTTCTGGGTGGCGGTGTAAGTGTTGGATCCCAGTTGATTGGATCTGCTTCACAGAATGATGCAAAAGATGGCACACAGATCTGGTACGAAAGCGGTGCCGGTAATGATGGTGGAACAGGTGGCGATTGTGCATGGTCACTGATCCTTCCGAAGGTTGTAATGTTTTCAAAGAGTCTAAATGACCCTCCCTTTGTACGTTCGGAAGATCTGGGTTCAACGACTTCACCTACTTTTTTGGGAAGCATAACCAATACAACCTATTCATTTGTTCCGATGCATTTATACGAAAGCTTTGATTATCCTTATACTCCTGATGTGTCTAAATATATTGCAAAGGATTCAACGATCCATGCTGGTGATATTCTGACTCTTTACAGTAATAACGGAAAATTTCCGTTCCATTACACTGCTCCTTCAACGATTTTAGAAGGTGATAGCATTGAAGTTCCGGATCCGATACAGGCACGTCTTTTCATTCATGGTATTCTTGATGGCAATTGGGGAATCTATATGACCCGGGATGCCTTGAAATTCAGTAAAAATCCGGAATGGTACCGTGTTGCTGCGATTCCTACCGGGGAACAGGTTACTTGTATGGCCAGTTCTTCCGATATGAATTATCTGTGGGTTGGAACCAAAACGGGTAATCTTTACAGAATTTCCAATCTTGCTCTTGCAACGGATTCTGCCACCGCTGATTTAAGCTCTCCAACCTGCATCGTTGCTACTGAAAAATTTGCCAATACGAATTTCACCGGGCGTTATATTACCTCTATCTCCATTGCAAAAGATAATTCGCAAACAGTAATGGTAACTCTTGGCAACTATGGCAATGATAAATATGTATACCTGACTGCAAACGGTCTGGATTCGTTACCTCAGTTCCATTCAATTCAGGGAAATCTGCCGAAAATGCCGGTTTATTCTTCCGTTATGGAAATGAGCAACCATAATAAGGTAATTATCGGAACCGATTTTGGTATATATTCCACATCTGATGTCTCTTCATCTTCTCCGAGTTGGTCATCTGATCAGAACGGGATTGGAAATGTAGCGGTTACTATGCTAAAGCAACAGACTCAGCAAGGAGTTTATTATCACAGAATGCAAAACTATGGTGATATTTATGCAGCTACCTATGGAAGAGGCATATTTATGGATACAACCTATTATACACCTCTTGGAATCAGCCCGGTTAGCGGAAATAACCTTTCCACGGCCAGTCTGAATGTTCGTCCCAATCCTGTTAAAGAAATTTTGACAGTTAACTATACAATGGGATCTGCCTCAAATGCTGTTATTATGATCAGCGACCTTTCCGGAAGAACTTGTCTGTCTAAATCACTGGGACATCAATCCACCGGTGATCATCAGATCAATCTTAATGTAAATAGTCTTGCTTCCGGAAGTTATATTGTCAGAATGACATCAGCATCGGGCAGTGCCTTTGCTAAAATCATCAAGATCGACTGATTTTAAAAGGTTAATTCAAACACACTTAATCAAGAGAAAAACAAAAAAATCCTGTTGAATATGAAAAGATCTTTATTGACTTTGTTCGTTTCCATAATGGTCCTAGGATTATCTGCCCAGACAGAAGTATATACACCGTCGTTGCTCTCTCCATCTAACGGTGACAGCCTTAAAATGCCGAATGTTACACTGAGCTGGAATGCTATTTCAGGATCAACGAATTTAAAGTATGAAATCCAGGTAGATACATCTGCTAATTTCAATTCACCCTTGAAAAAAGATACAACCCAGACTCTTCTGACGGGTTACAGTACCTTTGAGCTTAGATTCAACCAAACTTATTACTGGCGTGTACGTGCTATCGACCTGGGTGAAACCTCATACTGGTCAGAAGTATGGAAATTCAAGACTTTTAATACCCTGGAACTGGATAAACCGACTGCCGGAGCTACCAATCAGGTTCCCAATGTTGCCATTTCCTGGAAAAACACTATTAAAAGCAATGCAATTACCGGTATTAAATATTACGATTACCAGGTAGATACGACTTCTACTTTTAATTCTACTGCTTTAATCGAAGGAACTACAAATGCTCCCGTCATAACCTCTACTCTTTCCAATTTAAGATTCGGTCAGAAATATTACTGGCGTGTACGGGCAAGACATCTGAATGGAAGCTCAAGCTATTGTGCAGCAAGAAATTTCACTGTTCTTGACAAAGTTACTCTGACAAGTCCGACAAACAACGCTACCAAACAGAATCTTGATGTACTGCTGAAATGGAGTAAAGTAACCGGTATCCTTGCTTATCAGTATCAAATTTCTTTAGATCAGAACTTTACTCAAATCGTTACCGGATCTGAACAGGATACAGTGAATGTGAATGGTTCTTTACTGCAATTCGGGAAAGATTATTACTGGAGAGTACGCGTGCGCCATTTAACCGATACCAGCTTATGGTGCGATCCTTTTAAATTTACTACCATAAATACCGTTGATCTTATTTCACCGTCGAACGGAGCACAGAATGTAGATCTGAAACCGATATTGCAATGGACCAAAATAACCGGTATTGTTGGATATCAGCTGCAGCTTGATTCCCTAAACAGTTTTGCTGCTCCTATTTTCAGTTATAAAATGGAAGCTTCCAATACTACTTATGCAGTTGGTATTAAGCTGAAAACAAACCATGTTTATTTCTGGAGAATGCGTGCATATTCCGATGGCGGACTGACTGCAGATACTACCGCATGGAGTCCTGTATTTTCCTTTACTACAACCAAACCGACGGGTATTAACGAAGAAAATGCTTCAAACTTCAGCATTTATCCCAATCCGGCTCATGATAGAATACAGCTGAAATTGAATGCCAATGGAAATACTTTAGCTCAGTTTATCCTGATGGATATTGTTGGTAAAAAAGTAATGGATGAAGAAATTCAGGTTAACCCGGGTATGAATACTCAGGACATTTCACTGAGTAATGTAAAAAGCGGAATTTATATCGTTCGCATAATTCTTGGCGACAATATTTATAATCAGAAGATTATTATTAAATAGATTAATCTAAATGATTAAAAAAAAGGCCATCTTTGAAGATGGCCTTTTTTTTTCTTGAATGAAAGGGATAAGAACTTATCTGTTTGCAAGACTTTCTTTGAATGCCTGGAGAACATTCAGGTCATCCGTAGTGATATAACCCGTTTGCAAAGCATTTTCAATCAGCATATCATAATCTGTCAGAGTGAAAAGGGAACAGCCAGCTTCCTGAAACCCTTTCTCAGAAACAGGAAGGTTATAGGTAAATATAGCTACCATACCTGTTACTTTACAACCGGCCTCCTTTAAGGCAGAAACCGCTTCAAGACTGCTTTTCCCTGTGGAAATAAGATCCTCAACGACAATAACTTTCTGACCACGCTCAACTTCCCCTTCAATCAGATTGGCAAGGCCGTGATCTTTTTTACTGGATCTGACATATACGAAAGGTAGTTCCAGCTTATCAGCCACCAGCGTTCCCTGAGGAATTCCTCCGGTAGCAACACCTGCTATCAGATCAGGCTTACCGATCTTATCGGTAATTGCGTTGCAAAACTGATGACAGATAAACGAACGGATGGCAGGATACGAGAGGGTGACCCTGTTATCGCAATATATCGGGGATTTAATCCCTGATGCCCATGTAAACGGGTCTTTGGGTCTTAATTTAACGGCATGGATCTGCAAAAGGTATTCAGC
>JAUZOW010000032.1 GCA_030706225.1 Bacteroidota bacterium
AACATCTCTGGTAAATGTCACCTTCGGATCAGGCAACAAACCGGGAGAACCGGGTGACAACCGGATGAGGCCTCCCACCGGAGGACCCGGGAGCAATCAGATGAAACCGCCACAAGGTGATTCGCTTCCTCCTTCAATTTTAAAGGGAAATCCTCCGAAAAAACAGGGAAAGATGATGCCAAGACAACGTGCATTCAGTTTTCCCGGTATTATTACAACCGAAGGGTTCCGGGATGGATTTAACTCGACATGGATTCCCGGAAAGGGAAAAGACGATTTTTCTGCATTTTTTGCCTATGATTCAACGGGAGCGCTTATTCTGGAAGTCCGTGTACCGGTGAATGCATTTCAGATAGATCCAAGGAATTCTGACTGTGTTGCCATGGGATTTGAAATCACCAGTATGGGAGGTGGCATGGGCCAGGGTGGTTTCGGCGGCCCTCAGGGGGGTGGTATGCAGGGTCCTGGTGGCAGACAGGGAGGCGGACATGTTGAAGGCGGAATCCAAGGTGGACCCGGAGGCAGTGGAATGGGAGGAGGCGACAGGATGGGAGGAGGCTCCGGAATGGGAGAACCTGGAGGAGGCCACTCAGGGGGTGGCTTTCAGGAAGAATCGAAAACCTACAAGATCTGGCATAAATTTATCTTCGCACCAATTCCCTGAAATCCTGTTTGGAACGACCACGCTTTTTCCTCCGCTCAATCTCATTCCTGGAAAGCTGCGAATCGTAAATAATCTTTTAAAGAATTTCGCCAAGAGATAAAACAAATTCAAGTCTCAAAAAAACATGAATGCTGCTTGTCTTCCTTCACGGCTAATTTGTTGTGAGTGAATGATTATTATTTAAAATACGGGTTATTCATATCCACTTTTAATAATGGTCGAAATCATTTTGAAACGTTCATTAGCTTTGACAATTTGTGATGCATGAGCCGGTATAATGATCGCCTCACCAGTATCAAGAAAATTGGATACTCCATCAATTACAATCTCAGCTTTACCGTTTATGATTTGAACAAAAGTGTCAAAAGGAAGTATTTTTTCAGTCAGCATTTTACCCGTATCAAATGAAACCGCATTGATGGTACCTGTCGTCTTATTGATAATCGTTTTACTCACCACTGAATTTGACACATATTCAATGATCTCGACAATAATATGAGATTTTGCTTTTTCAATTTCAAAATTTTCCATCTTCTACAAATTACCTGTCATTTTTTATGTCTGAAATGAAGAACAAATACTGATTTTCACACGTTTTTAATAAAGCCGGCGAAAATATTAAACAGACGACAAAGGTGCATTCGTTTTAGGTGAGAACCGTTACATAACTTTTGGGAAAAGTTACATCATTCACACTTTCTCTAAAGTACTACGCCTCTTTTTCTTAAGACTTTTAAAGTGAGATGGGGTAAGCCCGGTCATTTTTTTAAATTGATTCGACAAATGGGCTACACTGCTGTAATGCATTTTGTAAGCAATTTCGGTAAGATTGAGCTCATCATAAACGAGAAGCTCTTTTACTTTTTCAATTTTATGGGTAAGATAAAATTTTTCGATGGTGGTTCCTTTAACCTCGGAAAAAAGGTTAGCCAGGTATGTGTAATTGTAATTTAGTTTTTCACTCAGGTAATCGGAAAGGTTTATTTTTATTTGCTCATCGTTGTAATGGACCAGCTCGATGATGACCAGTTTTATTTTCTCAACCAGGATGCTTTTTTTATTATCCATTAATTCCAGCCCGGATTTCTTCAAGCCAATACGCAAACAGTTCAATTGATCTGCTGAAATGTCCTCCATGATTTCAGCTTCTCCCAATTCAACAGTTAAGTAATGCAGCCCAAGTTTTTCCAGCTCGGATTTCACTACCATTTTGCACCGGATGCAGACCATATTTTTGATATATATTTTCAATCTGCTTACGGTTCAGGATTATTTAGCCCAATGTATATTTCATTCGGATTGACCTCCTTAAGGTAATATTATGACTGCTTAATTCATCTTCCTAAGGATGTCTTATCCAAATATACAAAAAATATTAAACCTGGTCAAGTTCAGCTCTTTATCGCACTGTTATACTGTTTAGAAATAGACTTTGGATGGCTTTATCAGCGATCAGATTCGTATTATCTAAAATCAGGTTTTCCTATTAACTTTAGCAGTTGCTTAATACCCTGAATTATGGTCAGTAAAATCATTATTGCCGATGACGGATTCAGCTTGTCAAGGATTGTTCATGGACAGATGAGAATGAATTCCTGGAATTTGTCATATCATGATATCCTTCAGCTCTTCGAAAAAGAAATAGAGATGGGTGTGACTTCTTTTGATCATGCCGATATTTATGGAAATTACAGCTGCGAATCGATGCTGGGGGAGGTGCTGAAACTGAAAAAAAACCTTCGTAACCGGATTGAGATCATCACCAAATGCGGAATATGCCTGGTGTCGGATAAATTTCCAGACCGGAAGATAAAGCATTACGATTACAGCTATAAGCATATTGTTCAATCGGCCGAAACTTCTTTGAAGAATTTCCATACCGACCGTATCGACCTGTTTCTGCTTCACAGGCCGGCACCATTTTTTGATCCGGAGGAAGTGGCAAAAGCTTTTTCCGATTTAAAGCGCGATGGTAAAGTACTTCACTTCGGCGTTTCCAACTTCACTCCGGGTCAGTTTGAGATGTTGAATACTTACGTTGAGGAGAAATTAGTGACTAACCAGGTTGAAATTTCACCATACTGCCTTGAGCACTTCGAGAATGGCAATGTAGATTTCTTCCTGAAAAATAAAATAAAGCCGATGGCCTGGTCACCTATGTCAGGCGGCAAAATTCTCAATCCGCATGATGAAAAAGGACTCCGGATTTTACATGCATTGAATGAGGTCGCTGAAGAATTGAAAGTAAATCCGGTTGATAAAGTCATATATGCATGGCTGTTATACCATCCGGCAACAATAATCCCTGTTGTGGGTTCCGGAAAAATCGACCGGATTAAGTATGCTGTCGAGGCTCTCGATATCAATATGAACCTTGAACAATGGTACAAAATCTTCATTGCCGTGAGAGGGAAGGAACTGCCCTGAGAGCCATCCAAATCCATGCCGGGCATGATATAAGAAAAAGAATTTTTAAAGAACAATAACCACCGGACGTTTCATGTAAATTTGTTGTAAATTTCAATCCAATGAAAATAAACGAGTCAGAACATATTAAAATCAATGAAGCGAAGTGGGATAAATGGGCAGCTACAGTTGATGGGAAAAGTAAAAGATATGATTATCTGAGGTCAGTTCAAATGAGCGTGATTGCCCTGATGGATCTGAAAGATAATATCAGTATACTGGATATCGGCTGTGGAACCGGTTTCGCTTTAGGTCAGGTAGCTAAGAGAGTAAATGGAAAGGGTTTATTCACCGGGATCGATCTCTCTGAAAAGATGATTGAAAAAGCAAAGGAAAATTTCAAGGGAAAAGAAAATTTTCAATTTCTCAAAGCCAATGCGGAAAAAATTCCACTTGAAAATAACCGGTATGATATTATTCTTTGCACCAATTCATTTCATCATTATCTCCATCAGGATAATGCGCTGAAAGAAATGTACCGGTTACTGAAACCCGGAGGGAACCTTTTTCTGGTAGACCCGACGGTTGATAACTGGTTAATCCGGGTTATTTCAAGATCACGGCATCTTTTTGGCCGCGATAAGGTAACATTCAATACGTCCAAAGAATTTGGCCAATTAATGACGGCTGCAGGATTTAAATATCTGGAACCTCAAAAGATCGTGTATCATCAGAAGGTGCAGATTGGTAAAAAGCTCATGAGTTGATGAGATTTCCATGGATATTTTTATTTCCATTCATGGCGTTTTTTCTAAATACCGGAATAAATGCCCAGAATACAGGGCTCAGGGTGTTAAGTCAGGAATTTATTTTTTCCGATGCTCCTTTTTCGCAATGTCATGCATCAACCCTGGCTGAAATGAATAACGGCGATATTCTGGCTGCCTGGTTTGGCGGGAGCTTTGAAGGAGCGAAGGATGTTTGTATTTGGGGTTCCCTGCAGCACGATGGCAAATGGTTGTCTCCCTTCCGGATTGTATGTGGAAAAACAGTGGAGGATTCTGTCACTCCCTGCTGGAATCCCGTGCTTTTCCGGGCAAATGATTCCACAATCTTTCTTTATTACAAACAAGGCGTTTCTCCTCGGGAATGGCAGGGCAGAATGGTTCTTTCGCATGATAACGGCAAAACCTGGACCGGGCCGGTTATTCTCCGGGGATATGCTGGACCGGTAAAGAACAAACCTCTCATTACCCGTAAAGGCACCTGGCTTAACCCGGCCAGCAAAGAAAGTGCATCCCGCTGGCAGGTATTCATTGAACGCTCAGCTGATCAGGGGAAAACCTGGAATATTATTCCTATCGATACTATGGATCCTGCAAAGGTCATACAGCCTTGCCTGTTATCTTATCCCAACGGCAAAATCCAGGCACTTTGTCGCAGTAACCAGAATTACATAATGGAAAGCTGGTCGATAGATGACGGTATCACCTGGAGCAATTTGCAAAAAACAGATCTTCCGAATCCCAATTCCGGTATCGATGCCATAACTCTTGATTCAGGGTTGCAGTTGCTCGTTTTTAACCCTCAGAATTCCGGAAAAGATTGGTGGGATGGTCGCAACAAGCTAAGTATTGCGATTTCTGCCGATGGCCAAACCTGGAAAGAGATCTGTAAGCTGGAAGATCAGGATCGCGGCGAATTCAGTTATCCTGCTGTAATTCAAACAAAAGACGGTACTATTCATATAACTTATACTTACAACAGAACTCAGATCAAACATATTACACTGGAAGTTAAATGAAAAAAAGAAAAGCCGCTTTTTCGCGGCTTTTTCTTTTTTCTATTGTTTCAGCAACTTGATTATCTTTCGTTGTTTACCCTGACATATCACTGCAAAATATACTCCCTTGCTGAAGTCGTTGCCCACTTTTAACGTGCTGTTGGGTTGGATACCGGGTTGATTTAAGATGATTTTTCCTGCATCATCATAAATGTAAAGCGAAATAGTTGTCGATGTAATACTATTGAAGGTAAGACTGAAGTCGCCTGAGCTTGGATTTTTAGCTATATTCACCTGTAAATTGCCACCATCTGGAGTTGCAACCAGCTTGTTTTTTAATAAAGGCATGGTTTCACCGGCAAAAGCGACAAAATTCCCGTTATTGGAAACGCATGCATCAAAATTTCCGTCAGGAGTTTCGAGACCGCATACCTTGACTTCTGTTCCTCCTGTGACCGGAATAGAATAGATGTAAAATTGTCCTTCCGGATTGTCAGTAAAAAAAATACTTTTACTGTTGTTCATCCACGAGGGACCTGAACCGGTGTTAGTCAGGCGGATAGGATCTCCGATGGGATTTGCATTATCATCGATTTTAACAATAAAGATTCCGCCGTACCAATCATCGTAAGCAATAAAGTGCCCATTGGGCGCCCATACCGGATTTTCTCCCTCGAATGCTATGAAAGTCTCATAGCCATCGGAAAGGCGCATGCTTTTAATGTACCAGCTGTCTGTGTCAAGAAAAACAATATGAGATCCATCGGGAGACCAATCCGGACCCAAACCGTTTTCTCTGATTAATGTTGAAACACCGCCAGTAACCGGTAATGAAAAAAGTGATGGAGGCCACCCCAAATCGAATATGAGATTAGTCCCGTCAGGTGACCAGACAACATCATTCCCGTTAAATCCACCCATAAGCAGCGTGCTTACTCCGGTTTGAACATCGGTAATATAAAGATTCTGATACCAGTTGCCATATGTATCACTCATGACTGCTTCATGGGCAATCTTTTTACTGTTTGGTGACCAGCTTGGATTGAATTCTCCCGAATCAGGAATTGAAGATACCTGGATAGTAGTCCCTTTCTTCAGGTCGTACATGTAAATATCATAGTAATAATATGGGAATTGTGCGAACAGTATGCTCTTGCCCGCGAACAGAAAAATAAGAAAGAGAATCCATTTTATCGATTGTATTTGTTTTGCCTTCATGATTTCAAAAATTTCATTCTGCTCTTAATCTTTCAAAAAACCGTATTACCTATCTCAAATTCAATAAACATCCGACATTGCGGTTAGAAGATTTTCTTTGAAATTTAAAATAATGGAAATTCTCTTTTTCGTGAATTGATACCTCCCTCCTTGTTTTCACACTAAAATTCACTCTTCTTGAATTTTTAAACGATTATGTCTCGAATTCCGATATCGCGGTTCCTGCCACTGATGATGAGTCCCTGGTATCTGTGGTTTTTTCTATTATCTAAATATACAACCTATTTAAATGCTTTACAAAAGAAATTTATTTATTTAGCTTGTAACATCCTGGTTTTCTTGGTATATTAGTGTGCCTTTCATAAGGACGAAGGTGAGAAGGTAAAAAATGGAGGATATTATGGATGGGAAACAAAGAAAGGGAATGATGATCCACGGGCACACATCCCTTAAACAAGCCATTTCAGTATTTTTTCTTTACATTTTGCTTGGCTCAGGATGGACATATGCACAACAGGAAACATTGAAAACTGTCATTTCACCGGAGCAACAACAAAGGCTTGATCTGATGAAATCCAAAAGTATTAATGCTTCGTTGACCATTTTTCCCGTTTGGGTTGTAGGAAAACCCTGGGATCGTGTTTCTGAAATCATCGGGCTCTTACTGGAGAGGAAGGGGCTGAAGGACATTGAACTGGATAAAACCGTATTTGGTACAAACCAGAAGAGCAACCTGCAAGATCTGGCTGACTCGCTGGGCAAATTCGTGAAGGGACACTCCGTTAAAACCGATTTTGTTCTTTATTCCGAGATGAATGGCGACAAAGAAAAGCATCTGATCAATGAACTTCGTACGGTTATCGTAGATAAAACAGGTGCAGTAGTATGGACAGATATCCAGACATCGCAGGATGAAGCCTTTAAAAAAGTGGATGATCCGGATCCGATGGGTTTTTCCATTCTTTTGGTTGACCGGTTGAGCCCTCAATTGGGTCTCAATGAGGAAACTGAAAAAAACGCCAAACCCGGTAAGATGGAATCAATAATGAACGAAAGAAGCGGAATCCCTTCGCCTGACGAATTGTCTCCCATCCCTGAACGTCAGAAATTATTGAAAGAATCGTGTAAAAAATCGACACTGATGATTTTTCCGGTTCGCATGGGTGAAGACGTAAGCAAAACACGGGCGGACAACCTGGTAAAATTGATCAAAGAGGCAGGATTATGTAATACGATACTGGCAAAGGATTCCATTTTGCTGAAATCTTCCCGCGAAAATCCAAATGAAATGAAAGTACTATGGGATTTAGCCCGCGATTTCAGGGATTATATCAAAAAAAACCCGAAGGAGGCAGATTATGTGCTTTATGCGGATTATACCTTTAATCCCCAGAACTGGCAGCAGGGATATGTACATTTTGTAATTTGCGACCGCAATGGGGAATGGGTGATCGTTGATATGCAAAACTCTCTTCATCCCGATTTTCAGGGAATCAAACCGAAATCGGGAGAAGGATGTGACAAATTGTTGGTTAATCGCCTGAAAAATTACTTCAAATGGTCAGTTGCTGAAGCAATTCGGGATGTGATCCAATCTTCCGGAGTAGATGCCGCTGCCTCAAAATTCAAGGAGATTTGTAATAATAAAGATTATCACCTTTCAGAAGAGGAAATGAACGCACTTGGATATGATTTTCTGCGTGCAAATAAGCTGAAAGAGGCAATCGAAGTTTTCAAGCTGAATGTAGAAGCCTTCCCGAAATCCTACAATACATACGACAGTCTGGGAGAAGCCTATGCAGCAGCAGGAGAAAAAAATCTGGCAATTAAAAACTATGAAAAATCTCTTGAACTGAATCCTGACAGTAAAAGCGGAATCGAAGCACTGAAAAAACTAAAATAAATTACCGGGGGATCAAACATTCATCCTTATTAGAACCTTTCGGGTGTATGGTATGGAAAATGCGCCACAACCAGCAGCCCATCCGGCTGTTTTAGCCAGCTAGAACGTGATATTTCCCTCTGATAAAGAATTTTTTATTTCTTTCATTGCATTCTGGTTCCGGAATGAATCACGGAATAATTTTTTTATATAATTTTACAGGTTAATATAACCCAAAGTTTAATTCTTTTGACCCAAAAAACATGAACAAGAAACCTACCTCTACTACGAATGAAAAACCTTTGCTTGATAAAGCACAAGTATTGCAGAATGTTAAAAGCCTTATCACAAATAAAAGTTCAAAGCTGAATACAAAATTTTTGGAATCTTTTGATAAGGTAGCCATTTTTATAAAAGACCATATGGTTGAAATCGAAGGTGAACCGAACAAGCGGATAAAATACATGTCAATAGATATTCCTTTATCATCCAGTGAACATAAAGAAATTATGAATTGCTTCATGGATGAAATGAAGAAACGGAATGAACAGGATTCCATGAAGAAGCTTAATGAACTCAGAGGTTTAATTAAAAGCTAACGAGGAGCTAATTCTTCTGGCTTCGTATTTCTATTTTCTTTTTTGAGCTATAGAGTCCTTGATGGATGCGGCATCTGGCTTCAGGATCTTTCTGAAGAAAACGGATGGTTTACTACCACGGGGATATGTTTGGATATTAGTTTATAAATATCCTTGAGGTAGGCCTTTTCTTCGCTATCGCAGAAAGAAACCGCGGTCCCGTTGACTCCGGCGCGGCCGGTCCGTCCGATACGGTGGACGTAGGTTTCGGGGACATTCGGTATTTCGTAGTTGATAACGGCGGAAAGATGGTCCACATCGATTCCGCGGGCGGCAATATCAGTTGCAACAAGCACGCGTGTCTGTTTGTTTTTAAATTTTTTCAGTGCATCCTGGCGGGCGGCTTGTGATTTATTTCCATGGATTGCAGATGCTCTGATACCCACTTTCACCAGATCATTTGTCACTTTGTCGGCACCGTGCTTGGTGCGGGTGAAAACCAGGGCAGTTTCAATGGATTTATCCTTAAGCAGGTGGATCAGCAATGATTTTTTGTTCTTTTTTTCAACAAAATACAGTGATTGCTTGATCAGATCCGTGGTAGCGATAATGGGAGCAATATTCACTCTGACCGGATCTGTAAGAATGGAGCGTTCCAGATTTTGTATTTCTGGAGGCATAGTTGCTGAAAAGAAGAGGGATTGCCTTTTGGCAGGCAATGTAGAAATGATTTTTTTAATATCGTGGATAAAACCCATGTCGAGCATCAGGTCTGCTTCATCCAGCACAAAGAATTGAATGTAATGCAGGTTGATGAAACCCTGTCCGATCAGATCGAGAAGTCGTCCGGGTGTAGCCACCAGAATATCTATTCCGGCTTTCAGAGAATTGGTTTGTGTATGTTGAGAAACACCTCCGAAAATAACTGTATGCCGGAGACCGGTGTATTTTCCATAAGTAGCAAAGCTTTCTCCGATTTGCATAGCCAGTTCGCGCGTGGGGGTTATGATTAGCGCTTTGATCTGCCGTTTTTTCCCTGTTGCGTGTGCTTCGTAAAGGAGTTGCAGAATGGGAATGGCAAATGCAGCGGTTTTCCCGGTGCCTGTTTGTGCGCAACCCGTCAGATCTTTCCGGTTGAGTATGATAGGAATTGCTTTTTCCTGAATGGGAGTTGGGGTAATATATCCTACGGATTTCACAGCCCTGAGGATAGGTTCGATTAAATTTAAATTTTCAAATGTCATATAAATAAAAATATGGTTAATAAAACTGCCATTAAAGTCTGCAACGACAGTCCAAAGAAAACCAATAAATGGATGGAATGATCCGGGGTCGTTAAAGATGGATAACGGGAGGGTTAATTTTTGCAAAGGTAATGTTTTTTTTGATATTACATAATCTCTCAAGGGAAATCATTTCCTTGTAAAATGGAGAATATCAGATTTTTTTGCACTCCTTGATTTACTGTCCTGTTTTTTGGGAGTACTTCAAAACCACCATTAACCTCTGAATAGACAGACAAAAGGGCTGCCGATAGTTTGCCCTTTATCTGTTTTTTAGGTTATTAATTCTTTATTATTCTGTATTTTTATGGAAAATTGCAGTTGATAATAAATCAATATTACCAACTATTGAAGTGTATTGCATTACCGGACCGTTTACCCATTTTACTGGGAATAGTGTACATGATATTTTGTATTATCCCCTTTCCCGGATGGGGCCAGAAACCTGTCATTACTTCAGATCTGAATGTTACCGTTTACAATGTTGAACAAGGTCTCAGCCAAAGTTATGTCAACCAGGTTATGCAGGATAAGAAAGGATTAATCTGGCTGGCTACAGGTGGTGGACTTCAGTCCTTTGACGGTATTTCTTTCCGGGATTTTATTCTTCCCAAAAATCTTTCATCCAATCCCTATGGACATACCATTCAGGATATTGTCGAAGAAGAGCCTGGAAACCTGATTCTTTCAACCGGATCATCGGTATTACGTTTCTGCAGGAAGAGTGGCAGGTTCATGATGATTGAGCACCGGGCAGTTCAATACTCCAAAATTTTAAGACAATCGTGGGAAAACAGACCTCTGTGCTGGATGTCATCAGACGGGCTGTGTCTGGTGAATGACAACCGGTTATACCCGGTAACGCTGCATTTTTCACCCGGAAACAAACTGCCGGATTCTTTTATACCCCAAAAAAGCATTCAAACCCCGGAAAGCCATATTCTTATCTCAGGAGATAATGGTTACCTGGATCTGAACCCCGGAAAGACAATGAATGCCGGTATGAAAGCGAAATGGGTTCCTTTGAAAAACCCATGTGATTTTATATGCACTGATCCAAAAGGAAATGTTTATTTACTGTCCAGAGGCGTCATTTTTTCCTTATCGGTTAAAGGGGTGCTCAAACAGGTTTTTAATACCGGTATTAAAGAAAGTTCAAGCTTGTTCATTGACCGGTTAAATAATTTCTGGATTGCTGATAAAACCCACAAGAGGCTATTCAGGATATATCAGGGACAATTGTCAGAGATCAGGTTCATGATTCATAAAGGGAAACTTACGGATGAAATCAAACCTGTTATAACAGACATATTTGAAGATAATGCCGGGAATCTTTGGTTTGGTACCGATGGCAATGGGTTGCTATTCATGTCCAAACGGCAATTAACGTTTGATCTTTCCGGGATAGGATTTACCAGGTGCATGGAATATTTCGCAGGCGAAATCTGGGCCGGTACTTTTAAAAACGGGTTATGGCGTTTATCACCTGATTTGAGGAAAAGCAGGTGTATAAATACCGGAAGCTATAACGATGATCTTTATTATTTTGATCTTGTTACAGATAAATCGGGCAGGTTATGGGCAGCTACCAACAAAGGAATATTTATTTATAACAATCAAGGATTTGTGGTTTTTCATTACCCGTTCAAAACTCTTTCGGCAATATTTCTTAAACTTCCAGGAAACAGGTTATTATTGTCGACGTATTCAAAACTCTATTCATGTCAGACAGGGAAAAGTCCGGGTATTTCATTCATCAGAGATCAGACTCAGATCAGGGATCTCATTGTATTCCGGGATGCTTACTGGGTAGGTAATCATTTTGGATTATACCGAAAGGATACAGCAGCCGGTTTACTGGAGGCTTTGTCATTTAACGATAATGACAGGATCTCCAATGTTCCGGTTTACAGTTTACTTCCATCGGGGTTAACGGTATTCGCAGGAACGGAGAATGGCATTGAGTGCTATAGTTCATCCGGTAAAAAAAGAATGTTATTTCCATATCTCAGGGAGCTCAGGCAGGAAATTGTATATTCTTTGCTGACAGATGGACAGAACAGGATCTGGTTTTCGAGTAACCATGGGATTGGTTGCATTTCTCCAAATCATGACAGGGTTATCCGGTTTGACACCAGAAATAATCTTCAGTCATCCGAATTTAATTACAATGCAAAACTGGTTATCCCGGACGGGAACATATATTTTGGTGGAATTAATGGGATTAATGGGTTGAATCCTGAAAAGCTGGTGATCAATCAACCCTCACCGGATATCAGGTTGATCTCGCTCAGTATTTCCGACAGCAATTATACGCAGGGCCTTCCATCGGAGGGCGAAATACTGAAGATTCACTGGAAATCTGCGCATTTTTCAGGTACGGTATTTAATCCTGAATATCTTCCATCCGGAACAATAGAATATTCATTTTTCCTGGAAGGATACGATGACCAATGGGGCAAACCCTCACCGGATGCTTCATTTTCATACCGGAATCTGCCTCCGGGTGAATATTCCTTATGGGGGAGATGTATCGATTCCTATAAAAACCAGGGTCAGGCAAGGCTTTTGCTGAAGATTATCATACGCCCTCCTTTCTGGAAAACATGGATATTTGCAGTCATTTCAGGAATCCTTCTTGTTGTTTTTCTAATTTTGGTGATCCGGAAAATCCAGGAGATCAAGAATCGGAATCTGATTAAAGAACTCGAGCGTCGGAATGCGGTTGACCGGGAACGTCTTCGTATTTCACAGGATATGCATGATGAAATTGGCGCCAGCCTTACCCAGATTGCCATTCTCAGTGAGATCGTTAAAAAACAGAAAGAAAATCCTGACGAAATGATGAAATCCATTGATCAGATATCCGGAATATCTGGAACTGTCGTGGATGACATGAGTGAGATTATCTGGGCAATGAATCCGAAAAACAATAATCTGGCAAGTTTTGTTTCCTACCTCCGCCAGCATGCATCGGAATACCTTGCAACGGCTGAAATCAACGGGAATTTTAAATTTCCGGAAAAGTGTCCTTCCATTCCCATGACATCTGAACAAAACAGAAATATCTTCCTTGTCGTGAAAGAGGCGTTGCATAATGCAGTAAAACATTCGGATGCCCGGGAAGTCGATGTTTCTCTATCCTATATAGAAAACTGTTTATCAGTATCTATTAAAGACGATGGAAAAGGATTTCAGGTAGAAACGGCGGATGATAAAGGAAACGGACTCACGACAATGCGGAAAAGGATTGAGAATCTTGAGGGATTTTATTCGATTACATCTGTACCCGGGGAAGGAACAAAAGTGGAGTTTTCCGTCTTTTTAAATAATTGAGGGTATTAAAATAGCATGAAAGTGTGATGGACTCAAAGACAGGGTCGTCATATCTTTGCAGAATAACACATCCGGTACCATGCAGCAGGAGATCAGAATTATGATCGTGGAAGATCAGCAACCCGTCAGGGAAGGATTATGTATGTTGATTGACGGATCGGAAGGATACCATTGTGTTGCAGCCTGCCGCACCGCCGAGGAAGCGCTGAACAGGATCAGCACCGTCATTCCTGATGTTGTGCTGATGGATATTAATCTTCCCGGGATGCGCGGTACCGAATGTGTTTTTCATATTAAAAACCGTTATCCTGAAGTTCAGGTTATGATGCTTACCGTTTTCGAAAGTACGGATGAAATTTTTGCTTCCCTGGAAGCCGGGGCAACCGGATATATGCTGAAGAAAACTCCGCCTGCGCGGCTGCTTGAGGCTATCCGTGAGCTGGTAAACGGTGGCTCACCCATGAGCGGGGAAATTGCAAGGAAAGTAGTCACGGCTTTTTCCCGGCCTGCAATTAACAGCTCACCGGAGGATTCTCTTACCCCAAGAGAAGAAGAAATCCTTTCATATCTGGCTAAAGGATATCTCTACAAGGAAATAGCCTCGAAGTTGTTTATCAGCATTGATACTGTTCGAAGCCATATCCGGAAAATATACCAGAAACTGCATGTACGCACAAGATCTGAAGTTTTACTTAAGTATTACAATCCTTCACGATGAAATTCACACATTTGTGTGATTGACCCGAACGTTTTTCCCGCCGACCTTTGTTTCTGTTAATTCTAAAATTTTAAAGACATGAATAAAGGTTTGATGACTATGATATTGTTCTGTGCTGGCGCAATATCTTCACTCAATGCCCAGATCACCATTAACCGTTCCGATTTTCCGGTATTGGGAACATTGACCGTCAGGGCAGTGGATACAACTGCCGAAGTCAGTCCGGGTCCGTCAGGTTTAAACGTAACCTGGAACTTCAGTAATTTATCACCCAATAAATATGATTCGGTGTATTGGGTTGCTCCGGATGGTTTACCTTTTTATCAGGATCATCCCGGAGCAAACATTGCCGAAGACATCATCCGTACCACGAACCCTCCTTCATACGAAATCAATTTCATGAATTTATCCGATACAGGATACATGTGCATCGGGAATGAAATTCTTACTTCGTTTCCAAATACAGGTGGAGCAGGAGGATATATTTATATGGCTATGCATTACAGTTACCTGACTCCGGCCTGCCAGATTACGTTTCCATTCACTTATGGCGACAGCTGCAATGGGGCCATTTCCCTTGATCTTATCTTAGCCTACAGATTCAACGGGGTTATTATGGATACTATGTATGGACGGTTTAATGGTACCGTTTCCATTGTTGCCGACGCCAGTGGCGAAATGATCACACCGTATGGAAATTATCCGGTTATCCGGGTCAGGGAAAAATGGGTGACGACAGATTCCTCTTATACCTGGGAGAATAATAACTGGGTATTCGCCAGTTCGGATACTTCAATTGATACGGTTTACAGATGGTATGCCAACGATTATGGTCAGGTAGGATATTGGAATGAGAATTCAAAAAAATCGCCGGGAGGGTTCACCTTTTTCAAATCCCAGACATATCTGGGAACGAAAAACCTGAAACCCTCGAAGGAATTTTATGTTTATCCCAATCCTGCGGTTTCAAAAATCAATATTATTTCCAAAGACTCTTTTGACGGAATTGAGATAACGGATAATACCGGCAAGATCCGGATCCGCTCGGGGAATCAAAAGACAATCGATGTTTCAACCCTTGCATCCGGCATGTACATCATCCGTATTCTGAACGGAGATAAAAGTTTTACCGAAAAATTTTTCAAACAGTAATATTTCAATTTTCAAATTCATAGCTATGAAACCAAATACCTTCCGGCAAATCCAGAAAATTGCCTCCATCTTCATTTTTACAATAATGGTACTATCAGCATCAGCCGGCGGACCGGCTTTCAGAGAACTTCACAAAGCCAGACTTCCTTTCAGCCCATCGATTCAGATGTATAACCATACCGACGATTTCAGGTTCTTTCTTTGCTCCTCTAAAACAGAAATCCTGATGTTTGACGGTACAACCGGGAAAATCCTTTGGAAAAAGAACTTTGAAAAGGATTTCAGCAATAAAAAATTCCTGAATCAATACTGGAATAAAGATGCCAATGTTGTTCTGGTGTTTGACGAAGACACGAAAAAAAATATTGCTACAAAGTATTTCATAGATGGAAGGACCGGAAACCTGCTCTGGAAAAGTGATAAATATATTTCCGGACTGGGCGGTTATGACCTGGGTGAAGGCTTTAGTAATTATTACGATATCCAGACAAACGGGGTTCTGCTGCCAACAAAAGAAAGCGTGAATTTTGTGGATGTAAATACAGGTAACATCATTTGGTCGAAACCCATCACGATTTCCGGGAAGGGTTTCGACTGTTTTTTCCTTCAATATTACAACCTGGTAAAGATCGTTAATGGTGGAAATGGATCGTATTATACCATTGATAAGGGAAATGAAGTAACCGAGATCGAACCCTATTTCAACAGAAAAAAATTTCTGGCCAATCAGCTGCACTCTCATATCATCGAAATCCCGGGGATGTATATCCTGATGCTAACCGAATCGGTAAACTCATATAAAGCTTTTACGGGAATCGATCTGCCAAAGCTGGATATGTCGTTTATGGGATATGACGCCAAAACAGACAACCTGTTATGGAGCAAGGTTTATCATATCAATTGTGCATTCAACTGGGTGAATAAAAAAGAATTCTTCGCCAGAATGTATTATGACGGAGAACGTTTGTTCGTCGAACATAATCCCGGTCAAAAGCCTAATACAGGGTTGACTGTAATCAATCCGGTGAACGGGGAACTGCTTTGGGAAGCGAATTTCAAAGCCAGTGATGTAAAAACTGCCGGTTTGGGTAAAAATATCCTGACTCCTTTTCCGGCTCCTCATCCGGTTACCGTCGACGGGAAAACGTATGTGGTGAACAAAGCGAAAAACATTGTCTCCTGCTATGATGCAACCAACGGAACAAAGATCTGGGATTCGGAGGATTTTCCCGATGCTCAGAAAATACCTTCCCTGATTTATGCAGATGGCATGCTGATCATGAATTATGGAGGAGGTGCAAAAAAATGTGCTACAATTATTAAAGATAAAGGTCCGAATGTAGAAAGATATGAATACAACAACAAGGATAAATACGGAATTAATGCATATGATGCAGCAACCGGGAAAATTGTCTGGAACGATAAGACCCTGAAAAAGCAGTTTAAGGTTAAATTCGGATTGATTGCAGGTACTGAGATGATCAACGGGAATCTGGTTTGTGCCACAGACCGTGATATCCTGGTTATTGATCCTAAAACCGGTAATGTCCTGAAAAATATATCTATTTCTGATGAAAAGCTGGGGGATGCCTGGTCAATGGTTTATTTTCCGGAAAAAGGGAAAATTATTCTCAATTGTGAAGATGGAATTATCAAAATGGATGCCGTTTCCAAGAAGTTTGAAGGGAAAGTGAAAATCACAACATTTCCTTTTTTCATGCCATATGAGGAAGATAAAATGAATGCAGATGATCCCTGGTCGGATTATGCCGTCTTTACCAAAGGCGACGGAGAAAAAATGGTGATCAAGGAATTTGCTTCTATCGATCTGGATAATATGACTGTAAGAGCTGCCGGCGATGCCGATGTCTTTACATACAGAGTCCCTCATTTCAGTGAAGGAGGAGAAATGTTCTATAAATCAGATGGCGACGAAGTAACGATATTCTCCGTCAAATAGTGAAGGAAGAATGAGATAGTATCAATGAGTCACAAGGATCTTCCCGGAATTCGTCCATTCCGACATATTGAAATCCCAGAAGATGGACACCTGACTTGAACTCTTTTCGCAAATTACAAGTCACCAATTTACTTTTCACTTATTAGCATTTAACCTTTTTAACCAGATCACAAATACCTTTTGAAGCACTGGATGTAATTATATTCAATTATTTCAATAATTTTACATCGGATATCATTGATCAAAGTGTAAACACTGAAAAAGGAAACCGTCGCCGATATGAACGGAAATGTTTATCGTATCGTTGCACCTGGCAACCCTTTGTGGATAGCAGAAAACCTGAAGTCCACCTTATGAACAAGTAAAACATAAAATTATGTCAAAAGGAAAAGATGTTAAGAAGAATGTGAAAAAAGCGCCTTCAAAAACGCCAAAGGAAAAGCGTGCCGCGAAGATTGAAAAAAAAGCCAGCAAAAAGAGTTAGCAACTTACTTTGCCAAAGAGCTTAATGCTGATTTCCAGACAGGATTGGTTTTTGTGATTATTTTAAAAGACTCTTTTAACTGTAATCTGGTTTGTCTCACAGACCGTGATATCCTGGTTATTGATCCTAAAACCGTCAAATGATGAAATATTATTAATGAATCACAAGAATTTTACCTGAAATTGTCTTTCCGCTCCGATTTGTTATCATTAGTAAATACGAACCGTTTGAAAGACTTTCCGGAATGATAACCGATCCGTTACCGGGAAGATTCGTATCGAAAACCGTTTGTCCCTGCAAGGTCAGGAGCCTGAAATTGTAGTGTTCTTCCGGAGAAAGTCCGGAACAATGAATGGTTTCACCCGGGGTGACAGGATTTTTGAAATAGCACAGGTCTGATAATCCCTTTTTTTCATCGATTCCGATATAAGAGGAAAAGAAATACTGGTTTTTGGTGCTGTTCACATAGGAAAGAATCGTATTGTCATAATTTTCATATAATTCCTGAATCAGATTCTTGTCAGCATCCCAGGTATTTGTTTGCCGGTTTGCAGGATCCCATGTATTTCCGGGAACTACCAGCGTTTGATTGTCCACTTCCATTAAAAGACCGTCGGTATAAGTATCGACTGTCCGGGAGCCTTGAGAATATTCATTGGTCTGGTAGTTTATGTCTTTATGATAGGTCTCTGTTTGATTTCCATTTTCATCAAGGCAGGTATATTCAAATTCCATAAACTTTCCCAATGAAAGAATCCAGATATACCTGAACGTTTCGTGGGGGTTTCCGTTTGAATAATAGGAGTACACCTCTTTTTGGTTGTTTATCCATGCCTGGGTGACATCATCCCAATCGTACGACTCTGCTTGTATTTTCAAACCGTTTTGATCGTAATGAAAGATAATTTTCGCTGAATTTTTCCAGTCGACTGTATTATTATCCCAAGAGTAGATGTTATTGTTGACAAGCCATCCGGATGCATTATACTCATAAGTGATTTTAATGTAATTATTCCAAGTGTCATTTCCCTGGTCCCAGAGAGAATAATTCTCCTCAAGCATCTGCTCCTGTGAATTATACGTCATCGTATAATATTCCATATTTACCCAGGAAGTGAGAACATCGCTCCAGAGTTCTATTAAAAGACTTACAGGAGATCCTTGAACATCGTAAACGGTTGTAACCCGGGAATAGTTTTTCCAGATCATAGTAACAGGATCAAGCGTTTTGCGTATTTCCTGCATGCCACCGGAATAATACGAATAAATAGTTTGGCCCCCACTGGTGAAACTATTGGTCGTACCATCATATTCCCTTGATTCATATTCCGTGATCTTTCCATCACTGTTATATAGGGAATGTCCGATTTCCACCCATGTCTGGCCTGTTTTATTCCAGGTCATCCTGAATTGATTTTTCAAAGTTGTGTTATCGGGAAAGTATTCATTTGATATCCTCCCGGAATTAGTCCATTCCGACATATTGAAATCCCAAAAGATGGACACCTGACTCATGAGTTTCCCGCATCCATTAAAAGTCTGCAAAGTCCGCTTATTTTTCTGCCAGGAAGAAGTGACGGTATTCCAGTTCCATTCCCAGGTAGAATCCTGTTTCCATTCAGCCGGTGAACTGAGTGATTTGGCGATAACCTCAGGTGTTGGAAAATAATACGGGAAAACCTTTGAAAGAAAAGTCTGGGAATTCGCTGTACAAAAATAAAAAAGGCTTCCTGCAAGGGTTAATAATATATTATGTCTCATGCAGCTGTTTTTTAGGGTAAATGTAAAAAAAATATTGAAACCGGATTAAAAATCTCCGTTTATTCGCTTGCTTTGCCGGCAGTGAATTTTATCTGTTCGCATCCGGTTTCCAAATTCCCTATCTTTGAACTTTAAAAAACATACTCACACTACCGGATTATTCCGGACATAAAGAAAAGTAATTAACATATGATCATAGGTTATATACAAAATTCCCCTGCTTTCGGCACAAAGGAACAAAATCTGAAAGATATTGATAATCTGATGAAAGGTAAAAAAGCGGATCTGATGGTCTTGCCTGAGCTTTGTGCGACAGGATATTGTTTTACTTCGATGGGACAGGTATTTGATCAGGCGGAAGACCTGAACGGTCCGACGGCGCAGTTTCTATGCAAAAAATCGCTTGAAACGGGCGGAGCCATTGTAGCCGGGTTTGTGGAAAAAGAGGGTGATTGCTGTTATAACTCTTCCATGATGATATCCGGGGGAAAAGTTGTAGATGTTTACCGGAAACTTCATCTGTTCGACAGGGAAAAGTTATTCTTTTCACCGGGAAATTACCCATTAAAGGTCAATTCCATCAAAGGTTTCCGTATCGGCATGATGATCTGTTTCGATTGGATGTTTCCGGAAGTTGCCCGCATTCTGGCACTTGATGGGGTTCAGATTCTGGCCCATCCATCTAATCTGGTTCTTCCCGATGGACAGAGAGCTATGGCAATCCGTTGTCTCGAAAACAGGGTTTTTGCAGTTACAGCAAACCGGGTCGGTACAGAGCGGATCGGAGGAATCAGTGTATTGTTTACCGGAGGAAGTCAGATAGTTTCACCGGAAGGCAATATTCTTTCTGCGGCCCCACCGGATAAGGAGACTGTCGATATCCTCGAGGTAGATCCGTTACAAGCAGATAATAAGATGATCACCCCCCGGAATGATGTGCTGGGTGACCGGAGGACAGATCTTTACCGGCATATCATTTCGTGACGCGTGACGCGTGATACGAAAAAGTTCCATGTTTCAGGTTCCAGGTTCCTGAATGTCGATGCCTAAAAAACGTTGACCGTTTTTTGACTTCTTTTTTTAATTTTAAGATTTATTGGTTTTACTGTTAAAAACGGGAGATTACTCGAAGAGTTATCCTCGTTTTTAATAGTAAATTTAAATTCGATTGGCGTAAGTTTCTTTAAAGCCATATGGGGTTTATCTGTGTTGTAATTAATAACAGCTCTGTCTAATAGATTTTTAAGCGATTCAAAACTGGTCGGTCCCCAAGGATAAAGATAGTTGTTTTTAATTATCCCGTTTAGCCTTTCTGCATGAGAGTTCTCATAAACCTTCTCCTCGGTCATGGAGCTTTTCATCTCAAGATTTTTTATAAGCTTTTTAAAGTCGTCACAGTAATACTGGCCTCCTCCGTCTGAATGCAGGATTGCTCCCTTTAGATTGCTACTTCCTCTAATGGTGATCAGACGCATTAGTGCCGGAATGGTGGTACTTTCTGTCCTTAGATTATCACTCACAGACCAGCCAACAATCTCCCTATTGTAAAGATCCATTATGAACGTCAGATAATAGGTTTTTAAACCGATTTCATAATAGGTGATATCACTCACAAAAACCTGGTTGACATGTGTAACTATAATATTCTTTAACAGGTTAGGAAAACGGGTTACACCCAGACTGTTTGTTGTAACCCTGTAATTGCGTAACTTCTTGATTCGATACCCGCTTTCCATGCAAAATCGTTCAAACTGATCTCTGCCCATACAGCTTGGTTTCAGTTTTAAGTATATGTCCCTGCAAGCCATTCGTGGATGCGCTTGCCTAACTTCATTAATCAATGGAATCAGTTGTTCCTTTTCTTCATTTTTAAACTTTCGACGCTTCAACATCTGATGGAAAGATTGTTTACTGATATTCAAGACTTTAAACAATTTGTTCATTCTTCTTTTTGTTTCTTGTCTGTTGAAGTGGAACCAGATGAGAGTTTGGAACTTAATTTTTTTTTAATATCCACATTGTACGTAGATTCAGCAATCTCTATCATCTTATCCTTAAACTCAATCAAGAGCTGTTTCTGACCAACGACTCTTTCCAGTTCCTTGATCCTCTCCCTGAGTGCCTTTATTGTTTGAGTATCACTCTTTATTTCAACGATCTGACGTTCCTTTTTCTTTTTCATAACCGAATATTTATAGATCCATCTGTAAATTGAGGTTCTGCTCACCGAATAGGTCTTGCAAATATCCGAAATGGACGTGATATTACGTTCTAATTCCCTTATTTTCTTCTTTTTAAAATCTTCTGAAAAAGTCCTTATTATTGACTTTTCTGGTTCCTCTTTAAATTGATTTTCTATATGCATATTGTTGACTGTTTTTGGTCAACATATTTCAGGCACTGACAGAACATCAAAGAAGTGATCGCAGATTTTCTAACGCATCAGGGGTAAACTGCAGTACCGGCTTGATGATTTCGCAGCTCTCAAGCTGATCGCATTCCCCGCAAGTCTGGAAACCTTTCGACAGCGCGCATTTCCTGATTCCGCACATGGACCAGTGACCGATTTTGTCACCCGGTTCCCTGCAGCCGGTACAGTTGATCATTTCCGGTGTGATATC